>JBDHRG010000259.1:0-4655 GCA_039807445.1 Candidatus Competibacteraceae bacterium | reverse complement strand
CGCGGCGAACAGGCTGCCGGGTTCGGCGCGGCCGCTGCCGGCGAGCTCGAGCGCGGTGCCGTGGTCGACCGAGGTGCGGATCAGCGGCAGCCCCAGCGTGATGTTGACCGCTTCGCCGAAACCGGCGTGCTTGAGCACCGGCAAACCCTGGTCGTGGTACATCGCCAGCACCGCGTCGGCGCCCTCGAGGTGGCGCGGCGTGAACAGCGTGTCCGCCGACAGCGGACCGACCAGGTCCAGGCCCTCGGCGCGCAGACGGGTCAGCGCCGGGGCGATCACCTCGATCTCTTCGCGTCCCAGGTGGCCGCCCTCGCCGGCGTGCGGGTTCAGCCCGCACACCAGGATGCGCGGCGCGCGGATCGCGAAGCGGCTGCGCAAGTCGTGGGCCAGCGTGCGCAGCACGCGCTCGAGCAGCGGGCCGGTGATCGCATCGGGCACTGCGCGCAGCGGCAGGTGCGTGGTCGCCAGCGCGACGCGTAAGCCCGGGCAGGCGAGCAGCATCACCGGCAGGACGCCGCCGCAGCGCTCGGCGAAGAACTCGGTATGGCCGCTGAACGGCGTGCCGGCGTCGTTGATCACGCCCTTGTGCACCGGTGCAGTCACCAGCGCGTCGAATTCGCCATCGAGGCAGCCGTCGCAGGCGCGCGCGAGCATCGCCAGCACGTGGCCGGCATTGGTCGGATCGAGGCGTCCGGGCTCGACCGGGACGCCCACCGGCACCGGCAGCACGCACAGCGCGCCGCGGCGGTGCACGGGCAGCTCGCCGCCGTGCCACTCGATCAGCTCGAGGTGCTCGCCGAGCCGCCGGGCGCGCTCGGCGAGCACCTCGGGCGCTGCGGCGACCGCCAGCCGCGCCGCGATGTCGCGCCGCGCCAGCGCGACGCACAGGTCGGGGCCGATGCCGGCGGGCTCGCCGGCGGTGACGATCAACCGAGGCAGGGACGAGGCACGAGGCGCGAGGCGCGAGTGACGGACTGCGGGCGCAGTTCCGCTCGCTCCTCGTGCCTCATCCCTCGTGCCTCCCGTGCTCACAGCCGTATCTCGACGTAAGCCTCGTCGCGCAGCCGGCGCAGCCACTGCTCCCACTCTTCGTCGACCTTGCGCTTGAACAGCCCCTGGCGGACTGCGTCGCGCTGCTGCGGGTCGGCCTGCTGGCCGCCGAGCGCGGCCTCGACCTCGGCATCCGAAACCTGGATGCGGCTGTCGACCATCTTCTGCCGCAGCAGCGTCGCCACCATCTCGCGGCGGATCTGTTCCTGATACTCGGCGAAGCTGAAGCCGTCCTTCTCGATCGCCTGGCGCAGCTGGCCCAGCGTCAGGTGGTTACGGTTGGCGATGCTCTCGAGTGCGGCGTTCAGGCTCTGGTCGTCGACGCGGATGCCCTGCTGCTGCGCGGCGCGCTGCTCGAGTGCCATCAGGATCTGCCGCTCGAGCACCTGGCGCTCGAGCACCTGGGGCGGCGGCAGTTCGCCGCCACGCGCCTTCAGCTGGCGCTCGGTGGTGCGCAGCGCCTGGTCGAGCTCGGCGCGGGTGATCACGTCGTCTTCGACCACCGCGACCACGGCATCGAGCGCGTGCGGGGCGCCGGCGGTCGGTGCGGCCGACTTGCTCGGTCCGAACTGGAGCTGCTGCTGGGCCTGAGCCGACAGGCTCAGCACGGCCGCGGCGGACAGGGCGAGGAGGATTCTGCGCATGGTCGGGATCAGTTCGTGGTGCGGTCGTAGCCGAGGATGTCTTGGCGCAGCCTGCGTTCGACGCTGGTGCCGAGGTTGCTCAGGCCCTTGAGCTCGAACTCGAGGTAAAGCGCGCTCTTGGTGTCTTCGTCTTGCGGCAATTCGCGGTACTGGCGCGCCAGCGCGCGCACGGCCCAGCAGCAAGCGCCGTACTCGAGGCCGCCGAAGGCGTCGACCGTCTGTTCGTACAGCAGCGAGTAGTTCCAGCGGCCGAACACGCGCCAGGTGGTATTGATCGGCCAGACGCCGGTCACGTCGAGCGAGTCGACGTCGTTCGGGCTGTCCTCGAGCGTCGGGTCCTTGGTGTAGCGGTAGGCCAGGTTCAGCAGCGTGCCGTCGCCGGGACGGTAGCGCAGGTCGAGCGCGTTGCTGTGGGTCTTGCGGTTGTCGGGGTCCCACTGCGTCGCGGCGCGCACGTACCAGCCACCCTTGACGCGAACCTCGCCTTCGGTGATCCAGTCCGAGTGTGAGCTCGTCTCGAGCTGGTCGGTGCCGAGCGCGACGCGGCGGTCCTCGAAGTACTGGATCTGGCCGACGCTGACGCGCAGCGCCTCGCGGCCGTCGCCGGCCGCGATCAGGCGCGTGCTCAGCGCCGTGGTCAGCTGGTTGGCGTCGGCGAGGCGGTCGCCGCCGACGAAGCGGTTGTCGTAGAACATCCAGGGGTAGCTCGGGTTGATCACCGCGCTGTCGAAGATCGGGATGGCGTTCTGGTCGCGGTAGGGCACGTACAGGTAGTAAAGCCGCGGTTCGAGCGTCTGGATCCATTCGCGCCCGGCGAAGGCCAGCGGGCGCTCGAAGAACAGCCCGCCGTCGACGCTGAACACCGGCGCGCCGCGGCCCGGGTCGGTTTCGGGATCGCCGCCGGTTCCGCCCGGGTAGTTCAGCTGGTAGTTGGTCTGCCGCCAGGCGAGCCGCGGCGTGACGAAGGCGAACGGCCACTCGAGCGGCAGGCTGGCCGCGGGTTCGAGGTCGAGGCGCGCGCCCTTCACCATGTCCGGGTGGTCGAAGTTGACGGCTTCGCCGCGCAGGTCGAACACCGGGCCCGTGCCGCCGCTCCAGCGCTTGTAGTAGAGCAATTGCGGCAGCCGGCTGTAGGGCTGGGAGCGCACCAGGTCGTCGGGACCGTCCAGCGTCTGGAAGCCCTGGAAGCGTGTGACCAGCAGGCCCAGCTCGCTCGCGTACACCGTGTCGAAGCGGCGCTCGAGGTACGCGGTGTCGGCGAGGTCGAAGCTGTCGCCGAAGTCGCGGAAGAAATCGTCGTCCGAGGCCCAGTTGTAGAGCAGCGTGCTCTGCAGCCCCGGCTTCCAGGTCGCGCCGCCGATGAAGCTGGCCGCGGCGCGGTCGCGCTCGGCCTCGCGGTCGTCGGGCAGCACCTCGGCGTTCAACGTGCCCCAGCTGCCCGGGTTCAGGAAGCGGTACTCGGTGCCGAGCATCAGCCCGCGCTCGGCGATGATCCGCGGCGTGAAGGTCGCATCCTGGTCGGGCGCGATGTTCCAGTAGTACGGCAGCGCGATGTCGAGGCCGGTCTCGCTGCCGGAGCCGAAGGACGGCGCGAGGAAGCCCGACTGGCGCTGGTCGTCGATCGGGAACGACATCCACGGCAGATACAGCACCGGCACGTCGGCGATGTCGATCTTGACGTCCCAGGCCTCGCCGCGGCCGGCGGCGTGGTCGAGCTCCATCCGCCCGGCGCGCAGCCGCCACAGTTCGTAGCCGCGCTCGCAGGTCGAGTAGCTCACCTGATCGAAGTCGGTGCGCTGCTTGCGGCGGTCGTCGTCGACGCGCACCGCGCTGCCCTGCGCGTTGCGCTCGGGGATGTAATACTGCGCGTCGCCGAACTGCGCGCGCTCGTCGTCGAGCTGCACGTCGGCGCGCTTCGCGCGCAGCCCCAGCCTCGGCGAGCCGAAGTCGGCGCCCTGCGGTGCGTGGCCGATGTTGGTGTTGCGGTCGAGCACCAGCTCGGGGGCGGCCACGCGCTGGTCGCCGCGCTCGACCACGACGTTGCCGGCCAGACGCGCCGTCGCGGGGTCCGAGTCGGCGGTGTCGGCGGTGTAGACGGTCGGGCCGCTGCGGGGTGCGCCGGTGTCGCGCGTGACCAGCGACGCCAGCGGATCGGGTGTGCACAGCGCCCAGCTCGCCGGCCTGAACGCCGGCGCCTGCGCGTGGGCGGCAGCGGTGCTCAGGAGCAGGACTGGTAAGATGGGCGCGCGGCGGGTCACGGTGCAGGGCGGTGGCCTGGACAAAGGCGCTAGACGATCGCACAGAACGCCGCGAGCTTCAATTCCGGCTGCCGCCGGAGCCTTTGCGAGCAAGGGGTTGGTCGACGTGGACGAACGATTCGAACGGGTCCGGAACTGGACGGCCGAGCGGCTGCCCGGGCGGCGGCTGCGGCTGAGCCCGGCCTCGGCCGATGCCAGCTTCCGCCGCTACTTCCGCGCCGAGTGGGACACGGGCAGCGCGATCGTGATGGATGCGCCGCCCGAGCTGCTCGACTGCCGGCCGTTCGTCGAGGTCGCCGGCCTGCTGCGCGCGGCCGGCGTGCACGTACCCGAGATCTACGCTGCCGACTTCGAGCAGGGCTTGCTGCTGCTCGGCGACCTCGGTCGCACCACCTACCTCGAGGCGCTGAGCGCGCCCGGAGCCGACGCCGACGGCCTGCTCGACGCCGCGATCGCGGCGCTGATCCGCTGGCAGTGCGCGACCCGCCCCGGCGTGCTCCCGGTGTTCGACCGCGCCTTCCTGCGCCGCGAGATGGAGCTGTTCCCCGAGTGGTACCTCGGCCGGCACCTGGGGCTGGCACCGGACGCGGCCGAGCGCGCGATGCTGGACGCGATGTTCCGCCTGCTCGAAGACAGCGCGCTGGCGCAGCCGCAGGTGTACATGCACCGCGACTACATGCCGCGCAACCTGATGGTCTGCGAG
>JBDHRG010000258.1:0-4678 GCA_039807445.1 Candidatus Competibacteraceae bacterium | reverse complement strand
GCAGCCGCCGCGCACGCCCCCCTCCCCGCCGCCGCGCCCGGCAACGCCGATGCCCGATGCCGGCGGCGGCCGCTACCTCGGCCCGCAGGGGCCGGCGATCGACGCCGGCGGCGGGCAGTACTGGACCCCCGGCGGCAAGGCGATCGACGCCGGCGGCGGCATCCTGATCGCGCCACCGCAGCGCGAACGCCGCTAGAATCGCGCCTCCGCCACCGCGCACCGGAGGATTGCCGATGTCACCGCTGTTCGCCGCCGGCACGCTGCTGATGTTGCTCGGCGTCGCGCTCGGCGCTTTCGGCGCGCACGCGCTGAAAGCCGTACTCGATGCCGCCGCGCTCGCCAGCTGGCAGACCGCGGTGGATTACCAGATGTGGCACGGCCTCGGCCTGCTCGCCGTGGCGCTCGCCGACGCGCGCGCCCCGGGCCTGCGCGCGGCCGGCTGGACCATGGTCGCCGGCACGCTGCTGTTCTCGGGCAGCCTGTACCTGCTGGCGCTGAGCGGCGTGCGTGCGCTCGGCATGGTCACGCCGATCGGCGGCACGCTGCTGCTCGCGGCGTGGGGGCTGGCGGCGCGGGCAGCGCTCAAGCGCAGCTGAGACGGGAAACACACGCTCGGCGGCATCCGCACAGCGTCTCGCCTGATGCAAGAGCCGCGCCTTCCTATACTCGGCGGGAAGCCCGCTGCCGCACGGAGACGACCCTCATGGCTCACACGACGCAGGACATCCGAAACATCGCGCTGGTCGGCCACGCCGCGAGCGGCAAGACCACGCTGACCGAGGCGCTGCTGCTCGCGGCGGGCCGGATCGCGATCCCCGGCAGCGTCGAGAAGGGCACTACGGTGTCCGACTTCGACCCGCTCGAGCGCGAGACGCAGCATTCGCTCGACGCTGCGCTGGTCGGCATCCCCTGGGACGGCTGCCGGATCAACCTGTTCGACACCCCCGGCTTTCCCGACTTCCTCGGCCAGGCGGTCGCGGTGCTGCCGGCGGTCGAGACCGCGGCGGTGGTGGTCAACGCCCAGGCCGGCATCGAGAGCGTCACGCTGCGGATCATGGAGCGCGCCGCCGAGCTCGGGCTGTGCCGGCTCTTGATCGTCAACCGCATCGACGCCGAGGACGTCGACCTGCCGGGGCTGCTCGGCGAGCTGCGCGAAGCCTTCGGCAAGGAGTGCCTGCCGATCAACCTGCCGGCCGACCAGGGCACGCGCGTGGTCGACTGCTTCTTCAACCCGACCGGCGAGTCGGATTTCTCCAGCGTCGGCGAGGCGCACGCCGCGCTGATCGACCAGGTGGTCGAGGTCGACGAAGCGTTGATGGCGCTGTACCTCGAGCAGGGCGAAGAACTCGCCCCCGAGCAGTTGCACGCGCCGTTCGAGCAAGCCCTGCGCGAGGGGCATCTGATCCCGGTGTGCTTCGTCTCGGCGCGCAGCGGCGTCGGTGTGCGCGAACTGCTCGAGGTGTTCGCCAGGCTCGCCCCGAACCCGGCCGAGGGCAACCCGGCGCCGTTCCTGAAGGGCGAAGGCGCCGCCGCCGAGCCCTTCGTCGCGCGCCCCGACCCGGCGCTGCACGTGGTCGCGCACGTGTTCAAGGTCACGATCGACCCCTTCGTCGGCAAGCTCGCGCTGTTTCGCATCCACCAGGGCACGGTGACGCGCGACAGCCAGCTCTACATCGGCGACGCGCGCAAGCCGTTCAAGGTCGGCCACCTGTTCACGGTGCACGGCAAGGACCATGACGAGATCGAGGTCGGCGTGTCCGGCGATCTGTGCGCCGTGGCCAAGATCGACGAGATCCACCGCGACGCGGTGCTGCACGATTCGCACGACGAAGACTTCCTGCACTACGCGCCGCTGCACCTGCCGGTGCCGCTCGCCGGGCTGGCGATCGCCGCGCGCACGCGCAACGACGAGCAGCGCCTCGCCGACACGCTGCACCGCCTGCTCGAGGAAGACCCCTGCCTGATGCTCGAGCATAACCAGGCCACGCGCGAGACGGTGCTGCGCGGGCTGTCGGAGCTGCATCTGCGGATGACGCTGGCGAAGATGAAGGAGCGCTACCGGCTCGAGGTCGACACGCGCCCGCCGCGCATCGCCTACCGCGAGACGATCGCCGCAGCGGCCGAGGGCCACCACCGGCACAAGAAGCAGACCGGCGGCGCCGGCCAGTTCGGCGAAGTGTTCCTGCGCGTCGAGCCGCTGGCGCGCGGCGCCGGCTTCGAGTTCGCCTCGGCCGTGGTCGGCGGCGCGATCCCGACGCAGTTCATCCCGGCGGTCGAGAAGGGCGTTCGCGAGGCGCTGGCGCTGGGGGCGATCGCCGGCTACCCGATCCAGGATCTGCGCGTGGTCGTCACCGACGGCAAGCACCACCCGGTCGACTCGAAGGAAGTCGCGTTCGTGACCGCTGGCCGCGAAGCCTTCCTCGCCGCGGTGCGCGCCGCCGACCCGCGGGTGCTCGAGCCGATCGTCGAGCTCGAGATCGCGGTGCCGGTCGAGACGGTCGGCACGATCAGCGGCGACCTCGCCGGGCGGCGCGGGCGCATCCTCGGCACGCGCACGCTCACGCACGGGCGCGCCGCGGTGCTGGCGCAAGCGCCGCTGGCCGAGCTCGACGACTACCCCTCGATGCTGAAGGCGATGACCGGCGGCGCCGGCAGCTACACGCTCGAGCTCAGCCACTACGAGGCGGTGCCGGCCACGGTGCAGAAGGCGCTGGTGGCGCAGTACAGGCCGCAGCTGGCGGCGGAGGGCTGAAAAGCCGCCGGGCGGGGGGTGCGGCAGGGGGTGCCGGTCGCCCCTCCTGATCGCGGTCCTGATAGACTGCTGCCGCTGCGCTGGGCAGCATCGCGACAGACCGTACCCCGACCCGATGGTAGCCGCCGCCGCATGAGCACCGTGATCCGCACGTTCGAGCGCCTGCGCTCGCTCCACGCTGAAGGCGGGTGGCGCCTCTTGCTCGTTGTCGCCCTGGAGCGCGTCCCGGGCGTGCAGGTCTACACGCTGATGGCGCAGCCGGTTTCGCCGTCGGTGCTCCCCAGCCCCGGCAGGACCCCGGGATTCAGGATCGTCGAGGTTTCCGCCGCGGATTACGACCCGGCCTGGTTCCCGCGCCCTGCCGAGCTCGTCGAGCTGCGCTATCGCCAGGGCAGCGTGTGCTTCGCCGCCTTCCGCGACGACGAAGCGCTGGGCTGCCTGTGGCTGTGCCCCGGCGATTATCGCGAAGACATGGTACGGTGCCTGTTCCGCCCGCAACCCGTTGGCCAGGCCGCATGGGACTTCGACGTCTACATCGCGCCGAAACACCGGCTCGGCCGGGTGTTCGCCGCGCTCTGGCAGACCGGACAGCGCTGGCTGGAGCAGCACGGCTACCGCTGGAGCATGAGCCGGATCGCTGCGGGCAACAGCGCATCGCTGCGCTCGCACCGGCGGATGGGCGCCCGATCCGTCGGCAGCGTCCTGTTCTGGCGCCGCGGACGCTGGCAGCTCACGCTCGCGAGCCGCTCGCCTTATTTGCACTGGTCGGGCGACGATGCGGCGATTCCGATCATCGAAGTTCATCCGGCCACGCAGTGAAGCAAGGAGACCGTCGATGCCGACTCAGGCACGAGACACGAACAAGGTTCCGATACGGGGGGCTGTACTCGCCACAGCGCTGCTGTGGGTCGGCGCCGTCCATGCCGCACCGCCGTGCGGCGAACTCGACAACGCCTTCGGCCCCTTCGATTACAACGATCCCGCCGCACGCGCAGGGGGCAAGCAATCGGCTCTCCACGTGGTCGAAGCCTTCCACTTCGTCAACCCCACGCTCGGGGACCTCGACTACACCCTGCGCGCCTTCCCCAACCATCCGGGCGCCTTGTACGGGCTCATCCGCATTCATCAGCAGAACGGCGGAAAACTCGGCGAGCTCACGGAAGCGGAGAAACGGGGGGTGGCGTGGCCGCGAACGATCGAGTGCTACTTCGACCGGGCGTTCCGCTTCCGGCCCCAGGACCCGGTGGTGCACATGCTGCAGGCGATCTTCCTGCACACCAACAGGCAGTACCCGCAGGCGCTCGCCGGCTACAAGCGCGCCCGCGAGCTCGGCCTGGATTCGTCCGAGCTGCACTACAACCTCGGCCTGCTCTACCTCGACATGAAGGACTACGCGCTCGCCAAGCAGGAAGCACAAGCGGCGTACAAGAAGGGCTACCCGCTGCCGGGGCTGCGCAACAAGCTGAGCGCCGCCGGGCAGTGGCCCTGAGGCGAAGGATACAGCGACCATGCACCACTTTTGCGCCAGCCTCGGGCCGGCCACCACCCCTGAACACCTGGCTCTGCTGCGCACCGGCCTGCCCGGCGCCACCTTCGCCGAGCATTCGGCTGGGGGCCTCGCCGCAACCGGGGCCCGGCTCGCCGGCGATACCGGCCGCGTCGCGCTGATCGGCGGCCATCCGGAGTGGCGCGAACCGCGGCTGGCGGCGCTGGCCGCGCGCGAGGGCGATGCCCGCGCGCTGCTCGACGCCTGGCAGCTGCACCGCGAGCGCCTGCTCGAGCATCTGCACGGCGAGTTCGTCTGCGCCGTGTTCGATGCTCCGGCGCGGCGCACCTTCGCCGCAACCGATCGCATCGGCCGCCGCCCGCTGTTCCACGCCGCCGATCGCGACGGCGTGCGCCTGGCGACCACCGCGACCGCGCTCG
>JBDHRG010000257.1:0-4698 GCA_039807445.1 Candidatus Competibacteraceae bacterium | reverse complement strand
TCGGCCAGGCCCTGCAGGTAGCGGTGCACGGTGCCGCGCGACCGGATGCCGATGCCGGCGGCGATCTCGCCGAGCCGTGGCGCCTTGGCGTACGCGCCGATGTAGTCGCGCACGAAGTCGAGCACGCGGCGATGGGTATCGGTCAGCATCACACGTTCTCCATCCGGTCTCTGACGCCCAACCTAGAGAACGGATGGAGAACATTCAAGTCCGAAACGCGAATCGCGCCGCAGGCGCGGCTTCGGGTGCAGCGGCGGCAGCGTCCGGTCAGGCAGTGCGACTTCGGCGGCGCGAAACTCCGACCGCCGTTATCAGACCACGCCCTGGCTGCGCAGGTAGTCGTCGTAGCTGCCGGTGAAATCGACGATGCCCTCGGGCTTCATCTCGATGATGCGGGTGGCCAGCGACGACACGAACTCGCGGTCGTGACTGACGAAGATCAGCGTGCCCGGGTAGTTCTCCAGCGCCTGGTTCAGCGACTCGATCGACTCCATGTCGAGGTGGTTGGTCGGCTCGTCCATCACCATCACGTTCGGGCGCTGCAGGATCAGCTTACCGAACAGCATGCGGCCCTGCTCGCCGCCCGAGATCACCTTGACCGACTTGCGGATCTCGTCGGAGGAGAACAGCAGCCGCCCGAGGGTGCCGCGGATCAGCTGCTCGTCGGCGCCGTTCTTGCTCCACAGTGCCATCCAGTCGTATAGCGGCATGTCGTTGGCGAAGTCGGCGGCGTGGTCCTGGGCGAAATAGCCGAGCTCGGCGTTCTCGGCCCACTTCACCGCGCCCGCGTCGGCCGCCAGGTCGCTGACCAGGCAGCGCAGCAGCGTGGTCTTGCCGATGCCGTTGGGGCCGATGATCGCGACGCGCTCGCCCACTTCGATGTTCAGGCTCAGCTTCTCGAACAGCGGCTTGCCGTCGAAGCCCTTGCTCAGCCCCTCGACGTTGACCGCGTGACGGTACAGCTTCCTGTCCTGCTCGAAGACGATGAACGGGTTGACGCGGCTCGAGGGCTTGATCTCCTCGAGCTTGATCTTGTCGATCTGGCGCGCGCGCGAGGTGGCCTGCCTGGCCTTGGAGGCGTTGGCCGAGAAGCGGCTGACGAAGCTCTGCAGCTCGGCGATCTGCGCCTTCTTGCGAGCATTGTCGGCGTACAGGCGCTCGCGCGCCTGGGTCGCGGCGGTCATGTACTCGTCGTAGTTGCCCGGGTACACGCGCAGCTCGCCGTAGTCGAGGTCGGCCATGTGCGTACAGACGCTGTTCAGGAAGTGGCGGTCGTGCGAGATGATGATCATCGTGCTGTCGCGCGCGTTGAGCACGCCTTCCAGCCAGCGGATCGTATTGATGTCGAGGTGGTTGGTCGGCTCGTCGAGCAGCAGCACGTCGGGGTCGGCGAACAGCGCCTGTGCCAGCAGCACGCGCAGCTTCCAGCCCGGCGCCACCGCGCTCATCGGCCCGGCGTGCTGTTCGAGCGGGATGCCGACGCCGAGCAGCAGCTCGCCGGCGCGCGCCTCGGCGGTGTAGCCGTCGAGCTCGGCGAACTGCACCTCGAGCTCGGCGACCGCCATGCCGTCGTCCTCGCTCATCTCGGGCAGCGCATAGATGCGATCGCGCTCGGTCTTGATCCGCCACAGCTCGGCGTCGCCCATGATCACCGTATCGAGCACGCTGTGCTGCTCGAAGGCGAACTGGTCCTGGCGCAGCCTGCCGAGGCGGGTGTTGGGCTCGAGCATCACGACGCCCGAGCTGGGCTCGAGCTCGCCGCCGAGGATCTTCATCAAGGTCGACTTGCCGCAGCCGTTGGCGCCGATCAGGCCGTAGCGGTTGCCATTGCCGAACTTGACCGAGACGTTCTCGAACAGGGGCCTGGCCCCGAACTGCATGGTGATGTTGGCGGTGGAGATCAAGGCTGGGATCCGAAGGCGTGGGCGGCACCGGGGTGGTGCCGACGGGAAGGCGCGCGAGTGTACCCGTTTTTCGCCTTGCAAAGCAGGGGGTTGGACACCTGCGCCCGGGCGGATACGCGATGCCGCGGGCGCCGGGGCGCGTCCCGCGCTGCCGGGCGCCGAGATTGCGCCGACGACCACGCGACTGTCCGACTATGTTTTGCAGGCGCCCGCGGCTGCGCCGAGGTGCGCGAGCGTCGGCATGGCCGCCGCCGGGTAGCGCGCGTGCGCATCGATGCAAGCCCCGAGCGGGACAGCTCGCCGGCGCGCGCCGAGACGCCCGGCTGGCGCTACCTCCTTCCCATCCAAGATGAGGATCGTCGAATGGCACTGGAATGGCTGAAATCGCGTTTCGAGGAAGTGAGCGCCTCGGTGAAGAACGAGGTCGCCCGCTTCAAGACCAAGACCTTCATGGAAGCGGCCGTGGCCGGCTGCGTGATGGTCGCGCATGCCGACGGCACGGTTCGTGCCGAGGAAAAGCAGAAGATGATGGGCTTCATCCGCAGTTCGGATGCGCTCAAGGTCTTCGATACCGACGAGGTCGTGGCGGCCTTCAACAAGTTCGCGTCGAACTACGAGTTCGACGTCCAGATCGGCGAGGCGACCGTGCTGCAGACGATCGCCAAGCTCAAGGGCAACGAGGCCGAAGCGCGGCTGATGGTGCGCGTCTGCTGCGTGATCGGCGCCGCCGACGGCACCTTCGACGATGCCGAGAAGCAGGCCGTCCGCAGGATCTGCCACGAGCTCGGTTTGAATCCGACGGAGTTCGACCTCTGAAGCCACGGGGGTACGGGCGCGTCACGACATGCGGGCGGACGCGGGGTTGCGCCTGCGTCGAAGGCCAGCAGCGCACCGTCCGCGCTGCCCGGCCCTGAGTAGCAGGTGCTCGAGCCCCTGCCCGACGCGCGGTGTCCCAGACCGGTGTCCACAGCACCGCGCGGCAAGGCGCCGGAAAAGCGGCTTCGTCCATGGCGCCCCGCTACGGCGCGCCGCGCGCGGCTTCGGCCAGGATCGGCGCGGTCAGCGCCGACAGGCGGGTCCGCTGCCGCCCCTGCGCATCGAAGTTGTCCAGCCCCAGCCAGCGCTCGAAGGCTTGCGCCAGCGCCGGCCAGTCGCGGTCGGTGGCGGCGTACCAGGCAGTGTCGCGGTTGCGGCCCTTGTATACCGTCGCCTGGCGGAACACGCCCTCGAACGACAGCCCCAGGCGCAGCGCCGCGGCGCGCGAGGGCGCGTTCAGCGCGTCGCACTTCCACTCGTAGCGGCGGTAGCCCAGGTCGAAGGCGCGCTTCATCATCAGGTACATCGCCTCGGTGGCCGCGGGCGTGCGCTGCAGCGCCGGCGAATAGCGGATGTGGCCGACCTCGATCGAGCCGTTCTTCGGGTCGATGCGCAGGTAGCTCGCCAGCCCCAGCGCCTGCCCGCCGGCGACGTCGACGATCGCGAAGAACAGCGGGTCGTCGGCGAGCGCGCTCGCGTGCATCCAGTCGAGGTAATCCTCGAAGCGCGCGAACGGGCCGTAGGCCATGTAGGTCCAGCCGCTGCCGTCGGCGTCGAATGCGTTGGCGCGGAACAGGTCGTGGGCGTGGCGCAGCGGGTCCAGCGGCTCGATCCGGCAGAAGCGCCCCGTCATCGCCAGCCGCGGCGGGCGCTCGGGCGCGCGCCAGTCCGGCACCGCGTAGCCGACCGGCTGGCCCAGTTCGTTGACTCGGTTGTCCATCGCTCCTCCTGCCCGGGCTGCGCATACGCCCCAACACTACCATGCGGGTTCGAAGCCGCCCTGCCGGAAGCCGTCGATCTTTCAGCCGTCCCGGAAATTTCTCGTCCAGAATCCCTGGGTCTGTCGATTCCGTTGCCCCCCGTTCGTCGTGCGAATGGAGACCGGCCCAAGGCCCGGCTCCGACCCGCAACCGCAAGGAGTGATGACGATGCGATTCATGATGATGGTCAGGGCCGATGGGAACACCGAAGCAGGCGTGATGCCGAGCGAGCGGCTCCTCGCCGAGATGGGCCGGTACAACGAAGCGCTGGTCAAGGCCGGCGTGCTGCTCGCGGGCGAGGGGCTGCACCCGAGCGCCAAGGGCGCGCGCGTCAGGTTCTCCGGCGCGAAGCGCACCGTGATCGACGGCCCCTTCGCCGAGACCAAGGAGCTGATCGCCGGCTTCTGGCTGATCCAGGTGAAGTCGCTGGCCGAGGCGATCGAATGGGTCAAGCGCTGCCCCAATCCCCTCGAGGGGGACGCCGAGATCGAGATCCGTCAGGTGTTCGAGGCGGAGGACTTCGGTGCCGAGTTCACCCCCGAGCTCAAGGAGCAGGAGGCGCGACTGCGCGCGCAGTCCGAGCAGCTGGCGAGGGCCGCGAAGCGCTGAGCCCGGAGCGGTCGTGCGCTCGGCAACAGCCATCCCCACGCTTTCGAGAAGGTGACGCCATGCAAGTCCAAGCCTACCTGTTCTTCGACGGCCGCTGCGAGGAGGCGCTCGAGTTCTACCGCAGCGCGCTCGGCGCCGAGGTGACGATGCTGATGCGCTTCAAGGACAGCCCCGAACCCGACGAGCCCGGCGCATGCCTGCCGCCCGGTGCCGAGGACAAGGTGATGCACGCCAGCCTGCGCATCGGCGATACGGAGGTGATGGCTTCCGACGGCCGGTGTTCGGGGCAGCCGAGCTTCGCGGGGTTCTCGCTGTCGCTGACGGTGGCGGATGCGGCCGAGGCCGATCGGCGCTTCACCGCGCTGGCCGACGGCGGACAGGTGCAGATG
>JBDHRG010000024.1:0-27821 GCA_039807445.1 Candidatus Competibacteraceae bacterium | reverse complement strand
GCGGTAGTTCAGTTGGTCAGAATACCGGCCTGTCACGCCGGGGGTCGCGGGTTCGAGCCCCGTCCGCTCCGCCAATCCTTCGCCTGAATCCTTCGCGATTTTGGGATATGCAGAGGCCCCGCGAGAGGCTTTCGTCGCTCTCCCGTTGCCGATTTCGGGCACGCTGGCTGGATGGCCAAGCGGCAAGCATGCGGTAAACTCACGCCGCGCCGCACTCCGGGATCGGGTGCGCCCATCCACACGCTGCCGCCCTGGATTCCCCATGCTCCAAACGATTCGAGACCGCGCCACCGGCTGGTTCGCCTACATCGTCCTCGGCCTGATCATCCTCACCTTCGCGCTGTTCGGCATCGAGCAATACGTCGGGGGCGGGGGCCCGCTCGACGCCGCCGAAGTCAATGGCGAGGCGATCAGCCAGCAGCAGTTCCAGCAGGGCTACCAGCGCGAGCGCCAGCGTGCCCAGGCGCTGCTCGGTGATCGTCTGGACGAGGCGCAGCTCAAGCGCGAAGTGCTCGAGCGGATGATCGACGAGCGCCTGCTCGAGCAGTTCGTGCGCAGCGCCGGGCTGCGGATCGGCGATGACCAGCTGCAAGCGGCGATCTTCGCGATCGAGGCGTTCAAGCTGCCCGACGGCCAGTTCAGCAAGGATCTCTACGAGCGTGCGCTGCGGCAGCAGGGCTATTCGCCGCAGGGCTTCCAGGAGATGCTGCGCGCCTCGCTCGCGATCGACCAGTTGCGCGAAGGCGTCGGCAGCACGGTGCTGCTGACGCCGCATGAGCAGCAGCGCCTGGTCGAGCTGGCCGCGCAGCGCCGCGAGCTGGCCGTGCTCCGGCTTTCGCTCGACGCCGCGCGCCACCGGCAGACGCCGCCGACCGAGGCCGAGCTCGAGGCGTACTACCAGCAGCACGCGCAGCGCTACGTCGACCCCGAGCGGGTGAAGCTCGAGTACCTCGAGCTGAAGCTCGACGCGCTCGCCGGTGATGCGATGCCGACCGAAGACGCGATCCGCGCCGCGTACGACGAGCGCCGCGCCGACTTCGTCAAGCCCGAGGAGCGCGCGGTGTCGCACATCCTGGTGCGGCTGCCGGAGAATCCCACGCCCGAGCAGGTCGAGCAGGCGGAGGCCAAGGCGCAAGCGCTGCACGCGCGGCTGGCATCGGGGCGGGTCGGGTTCGACGCGCTGGTCAAGGAGATCCGCGAAGGCCAGGATGCGACGCTCGAGGCCGGCGACCTCGGCACGCTCGCTCAGGGGGTGATGGACCCGAGCTTCGACCAGGCGCTGTTCGCGCTGAAGGCGGTCGGCGATCTCAGCGAGCCGGTGCGCACCGATTTCGGCTTCCACCTGATCCGCGTCGACGGCATCACGCCCGAGCACGCGCAGCCGCTCGACGAAGTGCGCGCGCAGCTGGTGCAGGCGCTGCGCCGCCAGCAAGCCGAGCGGCGCTTCTTCGAAGCGGCCGACAAGCTGTCGAGCCTCGCCTTCGAGAATCCGGACAGCCTCGCGCCGGTGGCGCAGGCGCTCGGGCTGAGGCTCGAAACCAGCGGCTGGCTGACGCGCGAGGGCGACGGCGGTCCGCTGTTCGGCAATCCCCGGCTGATGGAGGCGGCGTTCGGTGACGAAGTGCTGCGCCAGGGGCGCAACAGCGAGCCGGTGCAGCTCGCGCCGGACGACATCGTCGTGGTGCGTGTCGCCGAGCACCAGGACGCGAAGCCGCTGGGCCTGGACGATGCCCGCGAGCGCGTACTCGCCGACCTGGGCGAGGCGCGCGCGCGCGAAGCGCTGGCGCAGGCGGCGCAGGCGCTGCGCGAGCGACTGCTCGGCGGCAGCGCGCCGGCCGAGGCGGCGCAGGCCGCGCAGGCTGGGCTCGAGCAGCCGGGCATGGTCAGGCGCAATGCCCCCGGCATCGACCCCGCGGTATTGCGCGAAGCCTTCCGCCTGAATCCGCCGGCCGCGGGCAAGCCGGCGGTCGGCGGCGTCGAGCTCGCCGGCGGCGACCGCGCCGTGGTCGTGGTCAGGGCGGTCGAGGCCGGCAAGACCGAAGACCTGGAGCTGGCCGAACGCGAGGCGTTGTTCGCACAGGTGCGCGCGCAGCTGGGCCAGGCCGAGCTGCGCGGGCTGGTCGACGAGCTGCGCCGCAACGCCAGGATCGCGACGCACCCCGACAGGCTGTGAGGTGCTGTCCGCACCCTCTCGGGAGGGAGGCTCAGAGGCCGCCCATCGCGATGTTGCTGAAGCCGCAGTCGACGTAGGTGATTTCGCCGGTGATGCCCGAGGCCAGGTCCGAGCACAGGAAGGCGGCGGCGTTGCCGACCTCTTCGATGTTGACGCAGCGCTGCAACGGCGCGGCGGCTTCGAAGGCTTCGAGCATCTTGCGGAAGCCCGAGATGCCCGAGGCCGCCAGCGTGCGGATCGGACCGGCCGAGATCGCGTTGACGCGGATGCCTTCCGGGCCGAGCGACGCGGCGAGGTAGCGGACGTTGGCTTCGAGGCTGGCCTTGGCCAGGCCCATGACGTTGTAGTTCGGCACCGAGCGCACCGCGCCGAGGTAGCTCATCGTGAGCAGCGCCCCCTTGCGGCCCTGCATCATCGGGTGGGCGGCCTTGGCCAGCGCGGCGAAGCTGTACGAGCTGATGTCGTGCGCGATGCGGAAGTTCTCGCGGGTGACGCTGTCGAGGTACGAGCCCTCGAGTGCTTCGCCCGGCGCGAAGGCGACCGAGTGCACCAGGATGTCGAGCCCGTCCCAGCGCTTGCCGAGCTCGGCGAACAGCGCTTCGATCTCGGCGTCGCTGGCGACGTCGCAGGGCAGCGTGATCGAGCTGCCGAGCTCTTGGGCCATCTTCTCGACGCGCGACTTGAGCTTGCCGTTCTGGTACGTGAAGGCGAGCTCGGCGCCTTCGCGGGCCATGGCCTGGGCGATGCCCCAGGCGATCGAGCGGTTGCTGGCCAGCCCGACGATCAGGGCGCGTTTGCCGGCGAGAAAAGCCATAGTGGACTCCTATCGTTCTTTGCTATCGTCCGGGCCGATGCGGCGCGCCGGACGGCGCCGAAAGCATAACCCGCGGCTCACGCCCCACAAAGGATCGCCGATGTCCCTCGTCCGCCTGGTCCGCGGCGGCGTGCTCGCCGCGCTGTGCTCGCTGGGTGCTGCCCCGGTTGGCGCCGCACCGGCGCAAGCGCTCGGCTACGCGCCGAAATACCCGGCCGGTTTCGAGCACTTCGACTACGTCAGGCCGGACGCCCCCAAGGGCGGGGCGCTGCGGCTGCCGGCGCTCGGCAGCTTCGACCGCATCAACCCCTTCCTGCTGAAGGGCGACGGCGCCGCCGGCGTGCTCGAGCTCGGCTGCGACACGCTGACCGAGCAGAGCCTCGACGAGCCGTTCTCGGCCTACGGACTGCTCGCCGAAGACATCGCGCTGGCGCCCGACCGGCTGTCGGTGACCTTCACGCTGCGCGCCGAGGCGCGCTTCGCCGATGGCAGCCCGGTCAGCGCCGAGGACGTCAAGGCGTCGTTCGAGACGCTGAAGAGCCCGCAGGCGCACCCGCAATACCGCGTCTACTGGGCCGACATCGAGGCGGCCGAGGTGCTCGATGCGCAGCGCGTGCGCTTTCGCTTCGCCCGCGTCAACCCCGAACTGCACATGATCATCGGCCAGCTGCCGGTGTTTGCGCGCACCTGGCTGGCCGGGCGCAGCCTCGAGCAGGCCGCGCTCGAGGCTCCGCGCTGCAGCGGGCCGTACCTGCTCGACGACTATGCCCCCGGCAAGCACGTCCGCTTCAGGCGTCGGGCGGACTACTGGGCGCGCGAGCTGCCGGTGCGCAAGGGGATGTACAACTTCGACCGCGTCGGCTTCGAGTACTACCGCGACAGCGACGTGATGCTGGAGGCCTTCAAGGCGGGCGAATTCGACCTCGCCCAGGCGACGATCGCCAAGCAGTGGGCGCGCGATTACACCGGACCGAAGTTCGACTCGGGCGAGCTGCTCAAGCGCGAGTTCGAGCACCGCAATGCCGCCGGCATGCAGGGCTTCGTATTCAACCTGCGCCGCCCGCAGTTCGCCGACGTGCGCGTGCGCCGCGCGCTGGCGCTGGCCTTCGACTTCGAGTGGACCAATGCCAACCTGTTCTACGGCGCGTACCGACGCACGGACAGCTATTTCGCCAACAGCGAACTGGCTGCCCGGGGCGTGCCCGAAGGCGAGGAGCTGGCGCTGCTCGAGCCCTTCCGCAGCCGCCTGCCGCCCGAGCTGTTCGTCAAGGCATGGACGCCGCCGAGCACCGAGCCGCCGGGATCGATCCGCGACAATCTGCGCCAGGCGCAGGCCTTGCTCGAGGCGACCGGCTGGCGGCTCGACGGCGGCGTGCGCGTCAAGGACGGCCTCAGGCTCGAGCTCGAGATGCTGCTGTCGCAGAAGGCGTTCGAACGCGTGATGGCCGCGTATGCGCGCAACCTCGAGCGCCTCGGCGTCAAGCTGAATTACCGCACCGTCGACGCCTCGCTGTACCAGCGCCGCGTCGACACCTTCGACTTCGACCTGACGGTGCACGTCTACCCGCAGTCGCAGTCGCCGGGCAACGAGCAGATCGGCTTCTGGCATTCGTCGACCGCTGCCCAGGAGGGCTCGAACAACCTGATGGGGCTGCGCGACCCGGTGGTCGACGCGCTGGTCGACAAGCTGGTGTACGCGCCCGAGCGCTGCGCGCTGATCGTCGCGGCGCATGCGCTCGACCGCGTGCTGCTGTGGGGCGAATACCTGGTGCCGAACTGGTATTCGCCGGTGCACCGCCTCGCCTGGCGCGACCGCTTCGGCATGCCCGAGCGCCTGCCGCTGTACTACCAGCCGCTCTCCTGGGCGCTCGCGACCTGGTGGGCGAAGCCTTGACGGCGTACATCCTCAAGCGTCTGGCGCTGATGGTGCCGACGCTGCTCGGCATCCTGCTGATCAGCTTCGCCGTGATCCAGTTCGTGCCCGGCGGGCCGGTCGAGCAACTGGTCAACGAGCTGACGCAGCGCCAGGTCGGCGCGGGGGAGGCGGGGGGCGCAGGCTCGACCGCGTACCGTGGTGCGGCGGGGCTCGACCCCGAGCGGCTGACCGAGATCCGCGCGCTGTACGGCTTCGACAAGCCGCCGCTCGAGCGCTTCGCCGACATGCTGTGGAACTATCTGCGCTTCGATCTCGGCCAGAGCTACTTCCACCACCGTTCGGTGCTGGGGCTGATCGCCGACAAGCTCCCCGTTTCGATCAGCCTCGGCGCCTGGACCTTCGTGCTGGTCTATGCGGTATCGATCCCGCTCGGCATCCGCAAGGCGGTGCGCGACGGCACGCCGTTCGACCTGGCCAGCAGCACGCTGATCCTGGTCGGCTACGCGATCCCGGGTTTCCTGCTCGGGCTGGCGCTGCTGGTATTGTTCGGCGGCGGCAGCTTCTTCGACCTCTTCCCGCTGCGCGGGCTGGTGTCGGACGGCTGGGCGGCCCTGCCCTGGTACGCCAGGATCACCGACTACCTGTGGCACATGGCGCTGCCGGTGACCGCCTCGGTGGTCGGCGGCTTCGCCGTGATGACGATGCTGACCAAGAACAGTTTCCTCGAAGAGATCCGCAAGCAGTACGTGCTGACCGCGCGCGCCAAGGGCCTGTCCGAGCGCGCCGTGCTGTACCGCCACGTGTTCCGCAACGCGATGATCCCGCTGGTGACCGGCTTCCCGGCGGCGTTCATCGGTATCTTCTTCACCGGCAGCCTGTTGATCGAGACCACGTTTTCGCTCGACGGGCTGGGGCTGCTGTCGTACCAGTCGGTGCTGCGCCGCGACTACCCGGTGGTGATGGGCTCGCTGTACCTGTACACGCTGCTCGGCCTGCTGGCGAAGCTGCTCGCCGACCTGTCGTATGTGCTGATCGATCCGCGCATCGGCTTCGAGGCGGTCGAGCGATGAGGCAGACGCCGGCGCGGCGCGCTTGGCGGCGCTTCAGGGCCAACCGCCGCGGCTGGTGGAGCCTGTGGCTGTTCGCGCTGCTATTCGGGCTCAGCCTGTTCGCCGAGGTGCTGTCGAACGACAAGCCGATCCTGGTCCGCTACGACGGCGCCTGGTACTTCCCGCTGCTGAAGGCGTATCCGGAAACCGCCTTCGGCGGCGACTTCGAGACCGAGGCCGATTACCACGACCCGCTGATCGTCGCGGCGCTGGCGCGCGCCGGCAACTTCGCGCTGTACCCGCCGAACCCGTACCGCTTCGACACGATCGACTTCGAGGCGCCGGGGCCGAACCCGGCGCCGCCGTCGGCGTACCACTGGCTCGGCACCGACGACCGCGGCCGCGACGTGTTCGCACGGCTGCTGTACGGTTTCCGGCTGTCGGTGCTGTTCGCGCTGGCGCTGAGCGCGGCGGCGACCGCGCTCGGGATACTGGCGGGCGCGGTGCAGGGCTACTTCGGCGGGCGGCTGGATTTGGCGATGCAGCGCATGATCGAAGTCTGGGGTTCGCTGCCCGAGCTGTACCTGTTGATCATCTTCGCCTCGCTGTTCCAGCCCAGCGCCGCGTTGCTGCTGGTGCTGCTGGCACTGTTCGGCTGGATGGGGCTGGCCGACTACGTGCGCGCCGAGTTCCTGCGCGGGCGCAGCCTCGACTACGTGCGCGCGGCGCGCGCGCTCGGCGCCTCGAACGCCGCGATCATGTTCCGTCACCTGTTGCCGAACAGCCTGACGCCGGTGATGACGTTCCTGCCGTTTCGCATCAGCGGCGCGATCGTCGCGCTGACCAGCCTCGACTTCCTCGGCCTCGGCGTCCCGCCGAGCACGCCCAGCCTCGGCGAGCTGCTCGCCCAGGGCAAGGAGAACATCGCCGCCTGGTGGCTGTCGCTGACCACCTTCGGCGTCCTGGTCGGCACGCTGCTGCTGCTGATCTTCATCGGCGAGGCGCTGCGCGAAGCGCTGGATGCGCGCCGTGGCTGAAGACTTGCTGCGCATCGAAGACCTGGCGGTCGAGTTCGGCCACGGCGATGGGGCCGTGCGCGCCGTCGACGGCGTGAGCTTCGCCGTCGGTGCCGGCGAGCGCGTCGCGCTGGTCGGCGAATCGGGTTCGGGCAAGTCGGTGACGGCGCTGTCGGTGCTGCGGCTGCTCGACGGCGCGCGCCATCCGCGCGGGCGGATTCTGTGGCGCGGCGAAGACCTGCTCGCCGCCGGCGAGGCGCGGCTGCGCGCGGTGCGCGGTGCCGAAGTCGCGGTGGTGTTCCAGGAGCCGATGAGCGCGCTGAACCCGCTGCACAGCGTCGGCCGCCAGATCTGCGAAGCGCTCGAGCTGCACCTGGGGCTCGCCGGCGACGCGGCGCGCGCGCGCGCCGTCGAGCTGCTCGGGCGCACCGGCATCGCTGCGCCCGCGCGGCGCTTCGACGCCTATCCGCACCAGCTCTCCGGCGGGCAGCGCCAGCGCGCGATGATCGCGATCGCGCTCGCCTGCCGGCCCAGGCTCCTGATCGCCGACGAGCCGACCACGGCGCTCGACGTCACCGTCGCCGCGCAGATCCTGGCGCTGATCGACGAGCTCGCGCGCGAGCTCGGCATGGCGGTGCTGCTGATCAGCCACGACTTGAACCTGGTGCGGCGCTTCGCGCACAAGGTGTGCGTGATGCGCGGCGGGTGCTTGGTCGAACAGGGGCCGGTCGCGGCGCTGTTCGCGCACCCGCGCGAACCCTACACGCGCGAACTGCTCGCCGCCGAGCCCGAGCGCCTGGTGCCCGAGCGCGAGCGGCCCGCGGGGGCGCCGCTGCTCGAGGGCCGCGGCATCGGCGTGCGCTTTCCGATCCGCCGCGGCTGGCTGCGGCGCGAAGTCGGTGCGGTGCGCGCCTGCGACGGCATCGACCTCGCGCTGCACCCGGGCGAGACGCTCGGCATCGTCGGCGAGTCGGGCTCGGGCAAGACCACCTTGGGCTTGAGCCTGCTGCGGCTGCAGGACTGCGAAGGCGTGGTGCGGTTCGACGGCGGCGAGCTCGGCGCCCTGTCGGGCCGGACGCTGAAGCTGCTGCGCCGGCAGATGCAGGTAGTGTTCCAGGACCCGTTCGCATCGCTGTCGCCGCGCCTGTGCGTCGAGGCGATCGTCGGCGAAGGCTTGCGCATCCACGCACCGGAGCTGGACCGAACCGAACGGCGCGCGCGCATCGTGCGCGTGCTCGAGGAGGTCGGGCTGTCGGCGGATGCCTTGTGGCGCTACCCGCACGAATTTTCCGGCGGTCAGCGCCAGCGCATCGCGATCGCGCGCGCGCTGGTGCTCGAGCCGAAGCTGCTGCTGCTCGACGAGCCGACCAGCGCGCTCGATGCGACGGTGCAGAAGCAGGTGCTGGGGCTGCTGCGCGAGCTGCAATGCCGGCGCGGCGTGGCTTACCTGCTGATCAGCCACGACCTCAAGGTGATCCGCGCGCTCGCGCACCGCGTGCTGGTGATGCGCGACGGACGCGTGGTCGAGCAGGGTGAAACCGCGGCGCTGTTCGCCGCGCCGCAACATCCATACACGCGCGAGCTGCTGTGCGCGGCGCTGCTCGCGCGGCCCGACGAGCAGTGAGGCGACGCGTCGCTGCCGGCTCGTGCCGAAGCGCATCGCGGCCGAGCCGGTCGGGCACATCGTTCCCGGTCCGGGCCTGCGCGTGGCCGCGGGGGGCTGACGTTGGTATGCTTGGTCGGCAATCTACCGGCGGCCGGCCGACCAGGCAGCCGGCGACCGCGGACGGGGGCGCGCGCAATGTTCGTACAACAGCCGCGGCGGGCCGGGCTCGCCGGGCTCGCCGAGTGGTACCGCAGCGACTTCGGCCATCGCTTCGCGGCCAGCGAGTGTGCGCTGTTGGCGCGCATCCTGCCGATGCTGTTCGGATACCATGCCGCCTGCCTCGGGCGGCTGGGGGGGGCGGACTGGCTCGCAGCGAGCCGCATCGCGCACCGATTCACCGTGCAGGTGCCGGGACTCGGCGACGGCGGTGACCTCGCCGCCGAACCGCGGACGCTGCCGCTGCGTTCGGACATCCTCGACCTGATCGTCGTGCCGCACCTGCTCGAGTTCGTCGAAGACCCCGAGACCGTGCTCGCCGAGCTCGAGCGCGTACTGATCGCCGAGGGGCACGTCGTGATCCTCGGCTTCAACCCGCTCGCCGAGGGCGGGGTCTGGCGGCTCGCCGGACCGCGCGGCAGCGCGCTGCCGCCGCGCGCGCGGCTGATCGGCAGCGCCCGGATCGCCGGCTGGCTGGCCCGCACCGGCTTCGCCACCGGCACTGTGGATTTCCATTGCTACTGGCCGCGGCTGCGCGGCTTGCGCCGCTACCCGGGCTTCGGCGCCTGCGGCTACGTGGTGGTCGGCAAGAAGCGTGTCTCGACGCTGACGCCGGTGCTGCCGCGCTGGCAGGCGCGGCGGCGACTGCTGCCGGCCGGTGTGGTCGGCGGCGCCACGCGTGCGCCCAGCGCCGCCCGTGAGCCGCTCGGAAGGCGACCGTGAACCAAGCAGACCAACAAACCATGCACGATGGCGCGAGCGGCGCCGCCGAACTCGTCGTCGCCTACACCGATGGCGCCTGCTCGGGCAACCCCGGTCCGGGGGGCTGGGGAGCGATGCTCGCCTGGCGCGGACGCCGCCGCGAGCTGTCGGGCTATAGCCCGCAGACCACCAACAACATCATGGAGATGACCGCGGTGATCGCGGCGCTCGAGGCGCTGAAGCGCCCCTGCCGCGTGCGCCTGTACACCGACAGCCGCTACGTGATGGACGGCATCACGCGCTGGATCCACGGCTGGAAGCGCAAGGGCTGGAAGACCGCCGGCGGCGATCCGGTCAAGAACCGCGAGCTGTGGCAGCGCCTCGAAGCCGCGGCCAGCCGCCACCAGATCGAGTGGCGCTGGGTGCGTGGCCACAGCGGCGACCCCGGCAACGAGCGCGTCGACGCGCTGGCGCGCGCCGCGATCGCGACGAATCGAACAGGAATGGGTGAGCGGGCATGAGGCATGGGGCGCCCCATCCCCATTCCCCATTCCCCATTCCCCATTCCCCGGAAGAGCACTGTGCGACAGATCGTCCTCGATACCGAAACCACCGGCCTCGAGCCGGCCCAGGGCCACCGCATCATCGAGCTCGGCGGCGTCGAGCTGGTCAACCGCCGCCTGAGCGGCCGCCATTTTCACCGCTACCTGAACCCCGAGCGCGAGATCGACGCCGGCGCGGTCGAGGTGCACGGTCTCACCAGCACCTTCCTCGCCGACAAGCCGCGTTTCGGCGAAGTCGTCGACGAGTTCCTCGCCTTCGTCGACGGCGCCGAGCTGGTCATTCACAATGCCGCGTTCGACGTGGGCTTCCTGGACCACGAGCTGAGGCGGGCGGGGCCGGCCTACGGCGACATCGCTTCGCGCTGCCGCGTGCTTGACACGCTGCTGCTGGCACGCCGGATGCATCCCGGACAGCGCAACTCGCTCGATGCGCTGTGCAAGCGCTATGGCATCGACAACTCCCGGCGCGAGCTGCACGGTGCGCTGCTCGATGCGCAGATCCTCGCCGAGGTCTACCTGGCGATGACCGGCGGCCAGGTCGTGCTGTCGCTCGACGCCGAGGCGCAGGCGGCGGGCGGCGAGGCAGCCGCGCCGCAGGCGTTCGGGCCGACCGCGCGGCTGGCGGCCGAGCGGCCGCCGCTGCGCGTGATCCGCGCGTCCGAGACCGAGCGCGAGGCGCACGAGCGCTACCTCGACGCGCTCGACCAGGCCGCCGGTGGTGCCTGCCTCTGGCGCCGCTGACCGTCACCCTTTTTTACACTGCCATAGGGGGCGCTGATGTAAGCTTCGGAGCCGTCGCGGGACCCTCCGGACGCGGGAGCGCGTCGGCCCACGGCGAAGTCGATGAGGAGCGGCTTTCCGGATGATCCGCCTGTTCAGACATTACGTCCCCCTGCCCCTGCTGCTGCTGGCGCTGATCGAGGCGCTGGTGTTCATGAGCGCCATCCCGAGCGGGCGCTACGTGCGCGAATGGCTCGAGGGCTGGGATCTGCCGAGCGAGGGCCTGTTCGTCAAGGCGTTCGCGTTCGCGCTGGTCATGGTGTCGGTGATGACCGCGATGGGGCTGTACGAGCGCAACTTCTGGAACGGCAAGGCCGACATGATGCTGCGCGTCGCGGTCGGCTTCCTGCTCGGGCTGTTCGCGACCACGCTGCTCTATTACGTATTCCCGGATCTCTACCTCGGCCGTGGCGAGTTCGGCATCGCCTTCGGGCTGGCCTTCGCCGGCGTGGTCATCGCGCGCATCGCCTTCTTCCAGCTCTTCGACCACGAGCGGCTCAAGCGCCGCGTGCTGGTGCTCGGCTGCGGCCACCGCGCCGCCCAGATCGAGCGGCTGGCGGCCGCCGAGCGCGGCAAGGGCAAGGGCTTCAAGGTGATCGGCTACGTGCGGCTCGATCCGGCCGAAGCGTTGCGCGTCGCTCCGGCCGCGCTGCTCGTCGCCGAGCCGACGCTGGGCGCGCTGTGCGAGCGGCTGCAAATCGACGAGATCGTCGTGGCGATGGACGACCGCCGCCGCGGCTTCCCGGTCGACGACATCCTCGAGTGCAAGATCGGCGGCGTCGTCGTCACCGAGCTCGCGGCCCTGTTCGAGCGCGAGACCGGCAAGATCCACCTCGACGCGCTGCACCCGAGCTCGATGATCTTCTCCGACGGCTACCACCAGGCGGCGCTGATGAGCATCGGCAAGCGCCTGCTCGACATCGGCGCGAGCGCGATCCTCTTGGCGCTGAGCTGGCCGATCATGGTGTTCACCGCGATCGCGATCCGCCTCGAGTCGAGCGGTCCGATCTTCTACCGCCAGGCGCGCGTCGGGCGCAACGACCGCGTCTTCGACGTGATCAAGTTCCGCAGCATGCGCGTCGACGCCGAGCAGGATGGCCGGGCGCGCTGGGCGCAGCACAACGACAGCCGCATCACCCGGGTCGGCGCCTTCATCCGCAAGGCGCGCATCGACGAGCTGCCGCAGCTGTTCAACGTGCTGCGCGGCGACATGAGCTTCGTCGGGCCGCGTCCGGAGCGGCCACAGTTCGTCGCCGAGCTCGCCAAGACCATTCCGTACTACACGATACGCCACCGCGTGAACCCCGGCATCACCGGCTGGGCGCAGATCTGCTATCCGTACGGTGCCTCGGTCGAGGACGCCCGCGAAAAGCTGCAGTACGACCTCTACTACATCAAGAACTACAGCCTGTTCCTCGACTTCATGGTCCTGCTGCAGACGGCGCACGTGATCCTCTGGGGCCGGGGGGCGCGCTGAGAGCGCCGCGGCGATGCAGGACGGGCTCCAGGATCTCGGCACGATCGGCTACGCGCTCGCCGCCGCGCTGTACGGCGTGCTCGCGGTGCTGTTCGCCACGCTCTGGCGCGGTCGGCTCGAGGGCGGACGCGGGCGCATCGCGCTGGCGCTCACCGCGGCCTGGGCCGCGTGCGCGGCGTTCGTGCTCGGCGGATCGCCGTGGGCGCAGCTCGGCTACGTCGCGCTCGAACTCGCCCGGCCGCTCGCCTGGATGCTGTTGCTGATCGAGCTGCTCAAGCCGCTGCTGCAGGCGCAGCGCCCCGGCTCGCTGGTGCGTCCGCTGCTGCTCGGCGCGGCGGCCTTGCTGCTCGGCGCCGAACTGGCGCCGCAAGCCTTCACCGCGGTGCTGCCCGGCGACTGGCTGCTCGATGTGCGCATCTTCGGCCATCTCGGCTTCGCGGTCGGCGGGCTGGTGCTGGTCGAGCAGCTGTTCCGCAACACCCGGCCCGAGCTGCGCTGGGGCACCAAGTTCCTGTACGTCGGCGTCGGCGTGGTATTCGCCTACGACTTCTTCCTCTACGCCGACAGCCTGCTGTTCCGCCGGCTCGACCCGCAGATCTGGGCCGCGCGCGGCTTCGTCGACGCGATGGCGGCGCCGCTGTTCGCGGTGGTGGCGCTGCGCAAGCCGGACTGGTCGCGCGCGCTGTTCGTGTCGCACCGGATGGCGCTGCACACCGCGGCGATCCTCGGCGCCGGGATCTACCTGCTGGTGATGTCCGCCGCGGCTTACTACATCCGCCTCTACGGCGGCAGCTGGGGCTCGGCGATGCAGCTGGTGTTCTTCGCCGGCAGCCTGATCCTGCTGCTGGTGCTGATGTTTTCGGGGCAGCTGCGCGCCTACGCCAAAGTGTTCCTGAGCAAGCACTTCTTCCATTACAAGTACGACTACCGCGAGGAGTGGCTGAAATTCACCGGCACGCTGTCCTCGGCCGACCCCGAGGCGCCGCTGCGCAGCCGCGTGATCCGTGCGATCGGCGAACTGGTCGACAGCCCCGGCGGCATCCTCTGGAATCGCGACGAACACGGCAGCTTCGCGCTGTCGGCGTCGTGGGGTCTGCGCGAACCCGAAGGCAAGCTCGAACCCGCGGCGAGCCCGCTGGTGCGCTTCCTCGAGGCGCGGCAGTGGGTGATCGAGCTCGACGAAGTCCGGGCCGAGCCCGAGCTCTACGGCGGCCTGGTGCTGCCGGGCTGGCTCGCCGGGCTGCCGCGCGCCTGGCTGGTGGTGCCGCTGATGCTGCACGAGCGGCTGCAGGGCTTCGTGCTGCTGGCGCGCCCGGGTGCGCCGCGGGCGATCAACTGGGAAGACCGCGACCTGCTGAAGACCGCCGGGCGCCAGGCCGCCGGCCACATCGCGCTGTTCGAAGCCACCGAGGCGCTGGTGGACGCCCGCCAGTTCGACGCCTTCAACCGCCTGTCGGCCTTCGTCGTGCACGACTTGAAGAACGTCGCCGCGCAGTTGTCGCTGGTGGTCAAGAATGCCGAGCGCCACCGCCACAACCCGGCTTTCGTCGACGATGCGATCGGCACCGTCGCCCATGCCACCGCGAAGATGAGCCGTCTGCTGACGCAGCTGGCCAACAAGGGGGCGCCGGGCAGCGAGGCGCGGAGTTTCGCGCTCGCCGAGGCGCTGACGGAAGTGGTCGAGCTGAGCCGCGCGCGCGCGCCGCTGCCGACCCTGCGCGGCGATGCCGCCGGGCTGGCGCTGCACGCGAGCCGCGACCGCTTCGTCGCCGTGCTCTGCCACCTGGTGCGCAACGCCCAAGAGGCTACCCCCGCCGAGGGCGGGGTCGAGCTCGCGGTGCGGTGCGAAGCCGGGCAGGCGCTGGTGGCGGTGCGCGACACCGGCTGCGGCATGGACGAGAGCTTCGTCCGCGATTCGCTGTTCAAGCCGTTCCGCACCACCAAGGGCAACGCCGGCATGGGCGTCGGCGTCTACGAGGCGCGCGAATTCGTGCACGCGCTCGGCGGCGGGATCGAGGTGGCGAGCCGGCTCGGCGAGGGATCGACCTTCACGCTGCGCCTGCCGCTCGCCCGCGCCGCCGGGGCGGAATCCGACATGAGGGAGATCAAGTCTTGCGAGAGATGAACCGAAAGCTGCTGGTGGTCGAGGACGATCCCGGGCTGCAGAGCCAGCTGCGCTGGTGCTTCGAGGGCTACGAGGTGCTGCTCGCCGACTGCCGCGAAGATGCGCTCGCGCAGCTGCGCCGCCACGAGCCGGCGATCGTCACGCTCGACCTCGGCCTGCCGCCCGATCCGGCCAACGCCTCGGAGGGCCTGGCGACGCTGCAGGATATCCTGGCGCTGGCGCCGCAGACCAAGGTCATCGTCGTCACCGGCAACGACGACCGCGACAATGCGCTGAAGGCGATCGCGCTCGGCGCTTACGACTTCTACCAGAAGCCGGTCGACGCCGACGTGCTGAAGCTGATCGTCGACCGCGCCTGGGCGCTGTGCCAGCTCGAGCGCGAGAACCGCGATCTGGTCGAGCGCCAGCGCCGTGCGCCGCTCGCCGGCATCATCGCCGGCAGCCCGCAGATGCTGAAGATCTGCTCGACGATCGAGAAGATCGCGCCGACCGACGCCACCACGCTGTTGCTTGGCGAGAGCGGCACCGGCAAGGAGGTGCTGGCGCGCGCGCTGCACGAGCTCAGCGGCCGCACCGGCAAGCGTTTCGTCGCCATCAACTGCGCCGCGATCCCGGAGACGCTGCTCGAGAGCGAGCTGTTCGGCTACGAAAAGGGCGCCTTCACCGGCGCTGCCAAGCAGACGCGCGGCAAGATCGAGTACGCCGACGGCGGCACCTTCTTCCTCGACGAGGTCGGCGATCTGCCGATGGCGCTGCAGGCCAAGCTGCTGCGCTTCCTGCAGGAGCGCGTGATCGAGCGCGTCGGCGGCCGCGAAGAGATCGCCGTCGACGTGCGCGTGGTCTGCGCCACGCACCGCGATCTGCGCGGCCTGATCGAGGAGGGCAAGTTCCGCGAAGACTTGTACTACCGGATCAGCGAGATCACCATCCACATTCCGCCGCTGCGCAGCCGCGACGGCGACGCCGTGATCCTGGCGCGCGCCTTTCTCGAGGAGTTCAGCCGCAAGCTCGGCAAGTCGTTCAAGGGCTTCGGCAAGGATGCGCTGGCTGCGCTCGAGGCGTACGCCTGGCCGGGCAACGTCCGCGAGCTCGAGAACAAGCTCAAGCGCGCGGTGATCATGGGCGAGGGCAGCCACGTCAGCGCCGCCGACCTCGAGCTCGAGGGGATCGACGATCCCTCGATGCCGCTGAACCTGCGCCGCGTGCGCGAGCAGGCCGAGCGGCAGGCGCTGAGCCGGGCGGTCGCCTATGCCGATGGCAACCTGTCGCAGGCGGCCGATCTGCTCGGCATCACCCGCCCGACGCTGTACGCGCTGCTGAACAAGTACGGCATGAAGAGCTGAGCGCGGCAGGACCGCCGCCGCCCCCTTGCAAGGAGGACAACCGTGAACACCGCCACCCGCACCATCCTCGCGCTGGGGATCGCCCTGGCGCTGTCGGCACCCGCCCTCGCCGGTCCGGCGGCCGACAAGTACGTCAACGATGCACGCGTGTTCATCCAGAAGGGCGATGTCAACGCCGGCGTCATCCAGCTGAAGAACGCGCTGCAGCAGGAGCCGGACAATCGCGACGCCCGCCTGCTGCTCGGCACCGCCTACCTGCGCCTCGGCGATCCGGCTTCGGCCGAGAAGGAGTTCGTCCGTGCGCGCGAGCTCGGTGCCCCGCGCGCGGGCTGGGTGGCGGGCTACGGCAAGGCGCTGGTGCTGCAGGGTCAGGGCGAGCGGCTGTTGCGCGAGCTGAAGGCCGAACCCGGCGACCCGCCGGAGCTGCGCGCCGCGCTGGCGGCGCTGTCCGGGCTGGCCGAGCTCGGCCGCGGCAAGCCTGCCGAGGCGCGCGCGCAGTTCGAGGCGGCGCTGGCTGCGGTCCCCGACGAACCCGAGGCGCTGCTCGGGCTGGCGCGGCTCGAGGCCGGCGAGCGCAAGCTCGCCGACGCCGAGGCACGCGTCGACCGCGTGCTCGCCGCCCAGCCCGGCAATGCCGAGGCGCGACTGATCAAGGGCGAGCTGGCGCGGCAGCAGAAGCGCTTCGACGAGGCGATCGCGCAGTTCACCGCGATCCTCGACAAGCAGCCGCGCGAGCCGCGCGCGCTGCTCGGCCGTGCCGAAGCCGCCTTCGAGAAGGGCGATGCCGACAAGGCGATGAGCGATGTGCGCGCGGTGCGCAACCTGCGCTCCGACCTGCCGCAGGCGAACTTCCTGCGCGGGCGCATCCTGATGCAGCAGAAGAATTACCCGGCGGCGCAGGAAGCCTTCGACGACGTGCTGCGCTTCGCGCCGAACCACGCACCGACGCTGCTGATGCTCGGCGGCATCGAGTACACCCGCGGCCAGCTCGAGCAGGCGCAGAAGCACCTGGCGCAGGTCGTCGTGGCACTGCCGCAGCACGTGCCGGCGCGCAAGCTGCTCGCCGCCACCGAGATCAAGCTGCGCAATCCCAAGCGCGCGGTCGAACTGCTCGAACCGGTCGTCGCCACCGACCCCGACGACGCCCAGCTGCTGGCGCTGCTCGGCAGCGCGCAGCTCGCCGCCGGCGACAGCCGCAAGGCCGGCGAGACGCTGCAGAAGGCCGCCGAGATCGCCCCCGAGGCTTCGGCGATCCGCGCCCAGCTGGCGCTGTCCTACCTCGCCGCTGGGGAAACCGACAAGGCGGTCGGCCAGCTCGAGAGCGCGGTCGACCTGAACCAGGGGCTGGTGCAGGCCGACGTGATGCTGGTGCTGACGCTGCTGCAGCAGAAGGCGTACGACAAGGCGATCGCCGCGGCGCAGGCGCTGGTCGGCAAGCAGCCCAAGGCGGCGATGCCGCAGAACCTGCTCGGCGTCGCGCAGCTCGGCAAGGGCGATCTGGCCGCGGCGCGCGCGGCCTTCGAGGCGGCGCTCGCGCTCGAGCCGGGCTTCGGCGTCGCCGAGATGAACCTCGCCCGGCTCGACCTGCGCGCCGGCGACAAGGCGGCGGCCGAGAAGCGCTTCAAGGCGGTGATCGAGCGCGATCCGGGCAATGCCGGCGCGGCGCTGGCGCTGGCCGAGCTGGCCGCCGCCGACGGCCGCAACGACGCCGCGAGGGCCTGGCTGGAGCAGGCCTGGGACAAGAATCCGACGTCGGTTCGAGTCGGGCTGATCCTGGCGCAGGCCTACCTCGTCGGCGGCGAGCGACTCAAGGCGCTCGGTGTGGCGCGCCAGCTCGACGCCGCCGCGCCGGCCAATGCGCAGGTCGCACGCCTGCTCGGCACGACCCTGCTCGCCAGCGACGACACCGCCGGCGCGCTCGCCGCGCTGCGCAAGTATGCCGAGCTGGTGCCGAAGGCGGCCGACCCGTGGTACCTGATCGCCGGTGCCGAGCTGCGCGCGCAAGACACCCAGGCCGCCGAGCGCTCGCTCGACAAGGCGCTGGCGATCGATCCCAAGTACGCCGCGGCGCTGGCGGCGAAGGTCGAGCTGATGCTCCGCGCCAAGCGCTTCGACGAGGCGGTGCGCGCGATCGAGCGCCTCGAGCGTGAGCTGCCCGACAGTGGCCTCGGCCTCAAGTACCGCGGCGACCTGGCCGTCGTGCGCGGCCAGCCCGAGGCGGCGGCCGACGCGTACGCCGCGGCGTACGCCAAGACGCCGAACGCGCTGCTGGCGCAGCAGCTGGCGGCGGTGCGGCTGCAGGCCGGCGATGCCGACGGCGGTTTCGCGGCGCTGCGCGACTGGCTGCAGAAGACGCCCGCCGACGCCGCGGTGCGCCTGCAGCTGGCGATGGCGCTGCAGGAGCGCGGGCGCGACGACGCGGCGCTGGTCGAGTACGAGGCGCTCGCCGAGGCGGCGCCCAACAACGTGGTGGTGCTGAACAACCTCGCCTGGCTGTACGGGCAGAAGCGCGATCCGCGCGCGGTGCAGTTCGCCGAGCGCGCCCACGAGCTCAAGGCCGACAGCCCGGAGATCGCCGATACGCTCGGCTGGATCCTGGTCGAGCAGGGCCAGGCCGAGCGCGGCGCCGTGCTGCTGCGCCAGGCCGCGGTGCAGGCGCCGCACCTGCCCGAGATCCGCTACCACCTCGCCGTCGCGCTGGACAAGCTCGGCAAGAAGGCCGAAGCGCGCAAGGAGCTCGAGCGTCTGCTGGCCGAAGGGCGCGACTTCGACAGCAAGGACGCCGCGAAGGCGCTGCTGAAGAGTCTGTGAAGCCGATCCGATCCGGCGCCGCTGGTCCGGTGCATGGACTTTGCATCCCGCGTGCCGGCACGCGTCGGGCCGAGGGGCTGGAAACCGCCGGAGTCTACGTCAACTTACCCCATGAATACCCCGCAGGGGCGGCGGCCGGGCGCAACGCTGGATGTCGCGCCCGGCTCCGTTCGAAGGAATCGAGGCATGGCACGAAAGACTGAACCCTGGGTCTTCGCGGCGCTGGCTGCGGCACTGGCGCTCGGCCCGCTGACGGGCTGCGATTCGGGGCCGAGCGACGCGCAGTACGTCGAGCAGGCCAGGGCGATACACGACAAGGGCGATCCGCGTGCTGCGGCGATCCAGCTGAAGAATGCCTTGCGTCTCAACCCCGACAATGCCGAGGCGCGCTGGCTGAGCGGCAAGGTCCTCCTCGAGGTCGGCGACGCCGCCGGCGCCGAGAAGGAACTGCGGCGGGCGCGCGAGCTCGGGGTCGCCCACGAAGCGGTGGCGCTGCCGCTGATCAGGGCCCTGCTGCTGCAGGGACAGGCCAGGCAGCTGCTGGACGAACCGATGCCGACGGCTCTGGCGCCGGCCGATCGCGCGGAATGGTACGTGCTGCGCAGCCGCGCCTGGCTCGCGCTCGGCGATGCCGCGAAGGCCGAGGCGGAGCTCGCCAAGATCCGCCGCGAAGACGCCGAAACTCCCTCGATCCTGCTGGGGCAGGCCACGCTCGCGCTCGGAGAGCGGAACTGGGACCAGGCGCGGAATTTCGTCGAGCGTGCACTGGCGCGTGCACCGGACTCGGCCGAGGCCTGGAGCCTGCGCGCCGACCTGCACCGGTTGGTCGGCGAAGGCGAGGCGGCCGAGGCAGCCTACGGCCGTGCCATCGAGCGCAACGCGGACCCGCGTCTCGATCTGACCAAGCGGGCCAGCGTCCGGCTCGGGCTCGGCAAGCTCGACGAGGCCAAGGCCGATCTCGATCGGCTGCCCCAGGGCGGCAGGCAGGTTCCCGAGGTGATGTTCCTGCGCGGCGTCATCGCCTATCGCCAGGGGCAGCGCGACGCGGCGCAAAGCGCGCTCGAGGAAGCGCTGCGGCTCGATGGCAGGCATCTGGGAGCCAGGTTCTATCTCGGTGCGATGCAGCTGGCACAGCGCAACCTCGGCCAGGCGGAGCTCTATCTGGCCCAGGCGGTCGAGGCGATGCCGCGCTGGTACGAAGCCAACCGCCTGTTGGCGACCGTGCACTTCGCCCGTGGCGATCTGCAGCGTGCCGAAACCCAGCTGATACCCTTCACCGACGTCAAGGGCGATCCGCAGCTGCTGGCGCTGCGCGGCGCCGTCCGCCTCGGACTCGGCAAGTCCGAGGCGGCGCTCGAGGACTTGCGCGAGCGCGCCCGGCTCGAGCCGGATTCGGCCCGCGCGCAGCTCGAGATGGGCATGGCGCTGATCGCCGCGCGTCGGCAGCAGGAGGGGGTGGACGCCCTGCAGCGGGCGCTCGCACTCGACCCCAAGCTGCGTAAGGCCGACACGCAGTTGATCGAGGCGCACCTGCGCATCGGCGAGCTCGAGCAGGCTCTGACTGCGGTCGTGCGCTGGCGGCAGCGCTTGCCCGAGGATGTCGGCGCGCTGAACTACCTCGGCGCGGTGCGGGCGCGGCAGGACGATATCCCGCAGGCACAGGCGGCCTTCGCCGAGGCCAGCACGCGTGATCCGGCCGATGTTCAGGCAGCGCGCAACCTCGCGCGGCTCGACCTCGATCGCGGCGACCGCGAATCGGCCAAGGCGCGCTTTCGCGTCGTGCTCGAACGTGCCCCCGGAAATGCCGCAGCCGCCGTCGAGCTGGCGCAACTCGAGGCGGCGGGCGGCGATGTCGATGCAGCGATCCGGGTGCTCGAGCGGGTGAACGTCCGAGACCCGCACGCTTACGAACCCGTGCTGCTGCTGGCCCGCTACCGCCTCGAGCGCGGCCAGGCCGGGCAGGCGCTGGCGCTGTTGCAGCCGTTCGGCGATGAGCACCGCAGCGAACCGGTCTATCTGCTCGCACTCGGCCAGTCGCTGCTGGCTGCCGGACAGGCGAGTAACGCCGCCGACAGCTTCGAGCAGCTGCGCGGCCTGATGCCGGATTCGGCGCAAGTGGCTTACCTGGCGGCCAAGGCGCATGCCGCGGCCGGCGACGGCGACAAGATGCGCGCCGCGCTGCGGCGCGCGCTCGAGTTGCAGCCCGACAACCTGCTCGCCGCGGTGGCGATGAGCCAGTTCCTCGCCCGCAGCGGGCAGCTCGAACAGGCCGGGGGCGTGCTCGAGCCGGCCGAGCGGCTGCATCCGGGCAACGATGCGCTGGCGATCCAGCGGGCGATGCTCGCGCTCGCCGCCGAGCGTCCGGCCGAGGCAGTCGAACGCCTGCGCGCCGTCCAGCAGCGGACGCGCGGCGAGTCGCGCCCGGCGGTGATGCTGCTGGCGCAGGCCGAGGCCCGGGCCGGACAGTCGGATGCCGCGATCGCCACGCTGGCGGCGTGGCTCGGGCGTCATCCCCAGGATCGCGATGCCCTGAACGCGCTCGCGGCCCGCCGTCTCGATCGCGGCGAGCTCGCCGAGGCCGCGGTGGTGTTCGAGCGGATTCGCGCGCTGGCGCCCGACGATGTCGTCGCGCTGAACAATCTGGCGATGCTGCTGAAGGGCGATGCTCCGGCCAAGGCGCTGGGCTATGCCCGGCGCGCGGCGGAGCTGGCGCCGGGCGCACCCGCCGTGCTCGACACCCTCGGCCAACTGCTGCTGGCACAGGGGCAGGTCGAGCAGGCCGTGCGGGTGCTGCGCGAGGCGTACGCGCGCGCGCCGGGCAACGCCGAGATCGGCCTGCATCTGGCGGACGCGCTGCGCCGTGCCGAGGCGAAGCCCGAGGCGAAACAGCTGCTGCAGCAGATCATCGACCAGGGCGGCGACCGCTTCGCCGAACCGCTGCGCAGCGCCGTCCTCGCCCTGCAGGCGACGCTCTGAGATGCCGACGGCCGAGCGCAGACGCGTGCTGTTCATCGGCGAGGGGGTGACGCTGGCCCACGTCGGACGGCCACTGCGCCTGGCAGCGAGCTTGCCGGCGACGCGTTACGAGGTTCGGCTGGCCTGCGATCCGCGCTATCGGGCGCTGGTCGAAGCCTCGGCGCTGCCGCACGAACCGCTCGCCTCGGTCAGCGGCGAGGCCTTCATGGTGGCGCTCGCCGCGGGGCGGGCGGTGTACGATGCCGGCACCCTGGCCGCGTACGTCGAAGCCGACCGCGAGCTGCTGCGGCGCTTCGCACCGGATCTGGTCGTCGGCGACTTTCGCCTGTCGCTGTCGGTGAGCGCCCGGTTGGAGCGGATTCCGTATCTCGCCGTCAGCAATGCTTACTGGAGTCCGCAGGCGCAGCCGCGCTATCGGGTGCCCGAGCTGCCGATCACGCGCGTGCTCGGCGTGCGCGCGGCGCAGTGGCTGTTCGCTCTGGCGCGGCCGATCGCCTTCGCGCTGCACGCGCGGCCGCTGAACGCGGTCCGGCGCCGCTACGGCTTGCCGGTGCTGGGCATGGATTTGCGCCGGGTCTACACCGATGCCGATTTCCTCGCCTACGCCGATGTGCCCGAGCTGGCGCCGTCGCTGGCGCTGCCGCCGCGGCAGCGTTTCCTCGGGCCGCTGCTGTGGTCGCCGCCGCTGCCGCGGCCATCGTGGTGGGGCGAGCTCGCCGGCGCGCCGCAGCCGCTGCTCTACGTGACGCTGGGCAGCTCGGGGCGCAGCGCGCTGCTGGCGGCGGTGCTCGAGGCCGGCGCCGGCCTGCCGGTGCGCGTTGTCGCCGCGACGGCCGGCCACGGCGCACCGGCGGACGTGCCGGCCAATGCGCGCGTCACCGACTATCTGCCGGGCACCGAGGCCGCGGCGCTGGCGCGCGTGGTGGTGTGCAACGGCGGCAGTCCCACCACGCAGCAGGCGCTCGCCGCCGGCGTGCCGGTGCTCGGGATTCCGAGCAACCTCGACCAGCACCTCAACATGGAGATCCTCGAGGCTTTCGGCGCCGCGCTGACGCTGCGCGCCGAACATGCCAGCGTCATGCGGCTGCGCACCGCGCTGGCGCGGCTGCTGGACGAGCCGGCTTTCGCCGCGGCGGCGCAGCGCGCCGCGGCGCTGTACCGCCCCTATCGCGCCGAAGCGCGCTTCGCGGCCTGGGTTGACGAGATCCTACCCCCGCCGGCGTGAGCGGCATCAGCCGCGGATCGTCGCGGCGTCGACGATATCCTTGAGCTTGCGCGCCGGCACGCCGCCCCAGAGCTCGCGCGGCGGGATACGGGTGCCCGGGGGTACCACCGAGCCGGCGGTCACCACCGCGCCTTCGCCGATCTCGGTGCCCGGCATGATCACGGCATTGACGCCGACCGTCGCGCCGCGGCCGATCGTGACCGGCTGCAGGATGATCTCGCCGCTGGTGATCGCGTGCGCAGTCAGCACCGAATCCTGGCCGATGATCGCTCGGTCGCCGATCGTGATCAGGTGCGGATCGACCAGCATGCCGCCGAGCGCGATGTCCTTGCCGATCCGCGCGCCGAACAGCGCCGCCACCAGCGGGCGCGCGAACACGGTGGTGAACGGCAGCCAGGCGCCGCGCCCGAATTCGTGGACGACGGTGTACAGCTTCCAGGCGGTGAACAGCGGCATGTCCATCGCGTGGCGACCGGGCCGCAGCGGGTGGAGCCTACGGATCAGGTGCGCAGCGAGCGCGGCGAAAGCCCCGAACGCGAGCAGGAACACGAGCGCATCGGCGAGGACGTGGTAGGGGCCGAGCACGGGGCGGGTGGCGAGGTACGAAGTCCCTGCCGCGCAGCTCCAGGCAGCGAGTCCGATCAGGGTGAGCACGAGGCTGGACAACAGGTAGTCGATCGGACGGGTCTGCATGCGCGGGATTCCGGCGGGCTGGCTCCAGGTCCGACCGAGTATGCGAGGCCGCTCGGCGCGGCGGCAAGCAGGCGCGAAAAAGCGAGGGGCCTTGCGGCCCCTCGCGAATGGAACAGCCCGGGCAGATCGCGATCCGATCAGGCCTGCTTGCGGCGGTGCGCCAGGCCCAGGCCGGCCAGGCCGAGGCCGAACAGCGCCAGCGACACCGGCTCCGGCACCTGCTGGGCGTCGAAGCTGGTGCTCGCGCGGGTCTGGAACATGGTATTGATCGCGTTCGGGTTCTGGGCGGTGGTGTCGAGGCCGTTGACGAAGCCGATGCTGCCACCGTCACCCGCGACGCCGCAGCCGTTGGCGATGCCGTTGCCGGCGCCGGTGATGAACGCGCTGCCGTCCCAGAAGCAGCTCGACGGGTTGGTCTGGCGGTACGGCAGGTTCTGGAACGTATCGAACTTCAGCGCCAGCTCTTGGAGCGAGTCCTTGAAGTAGTTCGCGTCGAAGCTGTCGACGCTGACGCGGATCTGGCCGCTGCCGGTGCCGGTCACCGACGTGTAACCCGCATAGTCGTTGGCCCCGAACTGATCCAGGTTCGGCGTCACGACCGAGCTGCTGACAAACGCGGTCTGGCCTTCGCCGGTGGCCGGGTTGTAGAGGTCGACCGTGCCGGCGAGGATCTTGGTGCCGTTCTGGAAGCCCTTGCCGCTCAGCGCGCTCGAGTCGACCGGGCTGCTGACCCAGATCTCGAAGAAGTTGGTGCTGCCGGCGATCGTGCGGAAGGTCGCCGAGCCCGCACCGGTCGCGACTACCTCTTCGGCGAAGCCGAAGACGAAGGTCCACTCGAAACCGTTGGCGCCGGGCACGTTGAGGTTGGCGATGCCGCCGATCGGGCTGCCGTTCAGGTCCTGGAAGGCGTTCAGCGAGGCGTGGCCATAGGTCTGGATCGTGTCGCCGACGACCAGGGTGTTGACGTTGCCGCTCGCCGTGCTCAGCGGGGTCGAGATGGCGTTGCCGTCCGACCAGCCGAGGCTGCCGACGGCGAGGTTGCCGTTCGCGCCGCCGGCACCGTCCGGATCGATCGTCAAGGCGTGGGCATAGCTGCTGCCGAGAGCCATCGCGACCGCAAACCCGAGCATGTTCTTCTTCATTGCAGCGTTCCTCTCCATGTTTATTCACGAGTCTCCGGGGGAGCCTTCGGCGCTCTGTCCATCCCCGTCGAGTCGCATTATTTGAAAGCATGGTTCGTGCCAAAAAATAAAAATCCTTTTTATTCAATGAATCGCGACTGATTCAAGAGTGCTGTCGGGGGTGCGATGTAAAAAAAGCTGACTCGATTCCGTGGCTGCCGTCGTGAATGCCGCCAAGCCCTCGCTCACTTGACCCGCATGCCCGGCTGCGCGCCCGCGTCGGGGCCGAGCAGGTAAAGCCCGCTGTCGCCGCCGGCAGCGAGCACCATGCCCTCGGAGACGCCGAAGCGCATCGTGCGCGGCGCGAGGTTGGCGACCATCACCGTCAGCCGTCCGACCAGTTCGGCCGGCGGGTAGGCGGACTTGATCCCGGCGAACACCTGGCGCGTCTCGCCGCCGAGGTCCAGCGTCAGCTGCACCAGCTTGTCGGCGCCGTCGACCGCCTGCGCCGCGACGATCTTCGCGACGCGCAGGTCGACCTTCATGAAGTCGTCGATCGAGCACTCGGGCGCGATCGGTGTCGCCGCGAGCGGCCCCCGCGGCGCCGGCGCGGCCGGCGCCAGGCTGTCCTTCGACGCGGCGAGCATCGCCTCGACCTGCGCCGCCTCGACGCGCGCCAGCAGCGGCTTGAACGGCGCGATCGCGTGATCGAGCAGCGCCGCGGTGCGGCGCTCCCAGGCGAGCGGCGCGCACTGCAGGAAGGCTTCGACGTCGGCGGCCAGCCGCGGCAGCACCGGCGCGAGGTAGGTCATCAGCACGCGGAACAGGTTCAGCCCCTGGGTGCACACCGCCTGCACCTCCGGCTCGGCGCCGGCCTGCTTGGCCAGCACCCAGGGTTTGCGCTCGTCGATGTACTGGTTGGCGCGGTCGGCCAGCGCCATGATCTCGCGCATCGCGCGGCCGAACTCGCGCCGCTCGTAGGCCTCGCCGATCGCATCGCCCGCGGCGACGAACTCGGCGTACAGCCCGGGCTCGGGCAGGCGGGCGGCCAGGCGCCCGTCGAAGCGCTTGGTAACGAAGCCGGCGCAGCGGCTGGCGATGTTGACCAGCTTGCCGACCAGATCGCTGTTGACGCGGCTCTGGAAGTCGTCGAGGTTCAGGTCGAGGTCGTCGACGCGGTCCGAGAGCTTGGTCGCGAAGTAGTAGCGCAGGTATTCAGGGTGCAGGTGCTCGAGGTAGGTACGCGCCTTGATGAAGGTGCCGCGCGACTTCGACATCTTCTGGCCGTTGACGGTCAGGAAGCCGTGGGCGTACACCGCGCTGGGCGTGCGGTAGCCGGCGCCGGCGAGCATCGCCGGCCAGAACAGCGTGTGGAAGTAGGCGATGTCCTTGCCGATGAAGTGGTACAGCTCGGCGTCCGAGCCCTGCGCCCAGAAGGCGTCGAAGTCCAGCCCGGTGCGCGCGCAGTAGTTGCGGAAGCTCGCCATGTAGCCGATCGGCGCGTCGAGCCAGACGTAGAAGTACTTGCCCGGCGCGCCCGGGATCTCGAAGCCCCAGTACGGCGCATCGCGCGAGATGTCCCACTCGTGCAGCCCGTCCTGGAACCATTCGGCCAGCTTGTTGGCGATCTCGTCCTGGACGCGGCCCTCGGCGATCCACGCCTTCAGCTCGCCTTCGAAGTCGGCCAGCCGGAAGAACAGGTGCTCGGACTCGCGCTCGACCGGTGTCGCGCCCGACAGCGCCGAGCGCGGGTTCTTCAGCTCGGTCGGCGAATAGGTGGCGCCGCACACTTCGCACGCGTCGCCGTACTGGTCGGCTGCGCCGCAGCGTGGGCACTCGCCCTTGACGAAGCGGTCGGGCAGGAACATCTCCTTGACCGGGTCGTAGGCCTGGCGGATCGTGCGGCGGGCGATGTGGCCGCCGGCCTCGAGCCGGGCGTAGATGGTCTCGGCGAAGGCGCGGTTCTCGGGCGAGTGGGTGCTGTGATAGTTGTCGAACTCGACCAGGAAGTCGGCGAAGTCGGCGCGGTGCTCGACGCCGATGCGTTCGATCAGCGCCTCGGGGGTGATGCCTTCGGCCTGCGCGCGCAGCATGATCGGCGTGCCGTGCGCGTCGTCGGCGCAGACGTAGTGGCACTGGTGGCCGCGCGACTTCTGGAAGCGCACCCAGATGTCGGTCTGGATGTACTCGACTAGGTGGCCGAGGTGGATCGGGCCGTTGGCGTAGGGCAGGGCGCTGGTGGCCAGGATCTTGCGGACTGGGCTCGACATGCGGGCGGATGCTGGGGCGGTGGCAAGGGGCGTTCAACTTAGCACATCGCACCGCAGCCCGGTGGGGCGCGCAAAACGAAACGGCGGCTCGCGCCGCCGTTTCCGGGGGTGTAAAGGATCGCGACGGCCGATCACGCCGCCTGGCGACGGCGCAGCGCGCCGAAGCCGAGCAGACCGGCGCCGAGCAGCGCCAGCGACGCCGGCTCGGGAACTTCAAGACTCGAGCCTGGCGCGGCGACCAGACGGCCGTCGATGACGCCGAGGTTGCCCGGCGAGCCCTGCGCGTCGATCGCGGTCAGCACCGAGCCCCAACCGGCCCAGCCGTTGGTGTTGGTCTCGGTGACGTCGAGGGTCAGCAAGCCGGTGATGGCGTCGAACGAGGCGGCCATCGACAGCGTGCCCGCGATCGGGCCGAGTCCACCGCCGCCGAGCACGGTGTCGAACAGCGGCGAGGTGCCGTCGTAAGCAAACGCGAAGGTCTTGCCGTCGAGTGCGCCGAGGTCGGCGAAATCGACCATCGTCGCACCGTCCCAGTCGGCGCTGAACGAGCCCGCGAACACCTGCGGGTTGATCAGCGACGGAACGATGACGTCGTTCGGGTCGCAGTTGTTACCCTGCGCGTCGCACGAGAAGAAGAACGCCAGATTGCCGATCGCCTTGACCTCGTGGCCATTGGCGACATCGAAGACGTTCAATTTGCCGCTGCCGTTGCCGAGCTGGACAGTGAACGTGGTGTCGCCGGGGGCGAACCCGGTGATCTTGACGAAGCCTTCTGCGCCGCCCGGGGTGTTGATCAGAGGCCCGGCATTGGCGGCGACGCTCGTGCCCAGCGCCAGTGCGACGCTCGCACCCATGAGCAAGCTCTTGTTCATTTTCATCGCGGACATTCCCTCGTTGAGGTCAAGCGCACCCTGCAGACGGATAGGGCGCTGGCTGCCATTCGGGTTTTCCCCCAGCGTCCTGCCCGCCGACAGGAGCTCGGTAT
>JBDHRG010000256.1:0-4756 GCA_039807445.1 Candidatus Competibacteraceae bacterium | reverse complement strand
ACTATGGACCAGTTGATCGGCAAACGCGGGCGTGCCGGGTTCATCGTGCCGACAGGCATCGCCACGGATGACTCAACGAAGGCGTACTTTTCGAGCGTCACCGATAACAACAGGCTTGCCGGTTTGTTCTCCTTCGAGAACGAGGAGCTCATCTTTCCCGCCGTTCACCACGCGTATCGATTCTCGCTTGTGGTGCTTGATGCGACAGGCAGCCAGCGATCCGCAACGCTTGTCTTCTTTGCGCGGCAACCGCACCAGATTCACGATAAGCGGCGCCAGTTTCAGCTAACGCAAGACGACTATCGGCTCATCAATCCCAACACGCTCACCTGCCCGGTGTTCCGCTCGCGCAAGGACGCGGAGCTGACGAAGAAGATCTACGCCCGCGTGCCGGTGCTGATCCGCGAGGCGCGCGATGGCGAGCCCGAGGTGAATCCGTGGGGCATCTCGTTCATGCGCATGTTCGACATGTCGAACGACAGCCACCTGTTCGCCGGCGAACCCGCCGCGGACCGGCTGCCGCTGTACGAAGCGAAGATGATCCATCAGTACGACCACCGCTGGGCAACCTATCGCGGTGATGATGGCGCAGACGTGTCGGTGGACGTACCGCTCGCCGACAAGCGTGACCCGGCCTATGCCGTGCGGCCGCGCTACTGGGTCGAGGCGCGCGAGGTGTACCTGCGCACCGCCGCGCTGCCCAAGGGGCTACTCACCGCGCTGCGCGAGCGCAACCGGCCTGTGATCGTGCTGGCCGTCGCGCACCTGCTGTTCGCGGACTGGCTGGGCAGGCGCCGTCGCACGGCCGAACAGGCGATGCAGCACCTGTACCCCGAGTGGTGCGCGTTCGTCGCGGCGCAGCCGTTCGCGCGGGCTCTGGCGCCGACGCAACTCGGCCTGTGCGCCAACAACCCGCCTTGCCTGGAGCCGCTCGGCCCGCACTACCTGCCGGCCGAGGCCATCGATGCGGTGAAGGCCCGGCCGCGCGAGAGCACGGCCTGGCACGAAGCCGACAGCGGCGCCGTGGCGGCGCTGCTCGATGTGCCGAGGAACTTCCCGGTTCTGCCCGCAACGGTGCCGACGCTCGATTTCGAAGCCGCGGCACTCGCCTTTTCCGAATGGCTGCTCGAGGCGGCATCGCCCCGGTGGCTGCTCGGTTTCCGCGACATCGCGCGCGCGACGGATGAGCGAACGGTCATCGCGTCGGTGTTGCCGAGGATGGGAGTGGGGAACAACCTTCCGCTGATGTTGTTGGACACTGCATTGAGTCGACAAGCGACTGCGCTTCTAGCCAACCTCTCGGCGCTCGTGCTCGATTTTGTCGGTCGCCACAAGGTGGGCGGCGTTCACCTCAACTTCTTCATCGCGAAGCAGCTTCCGGTTCGGTCGCCTGACTCGTACTCCGACGCCGACCTCGCCTTCATCGCTCCGCGCGTGCTGGAGCTGACCTACACCGCCCACGACCTGAAGTCCTGGGCCGAGGCGCTGGGCTACGACGGCCCGCCGTTCCCCTTCGACCCCGACCGCCGCGCAAAGCTGCGCGCCGAGCTCGATGCCTACTACGCGCGGCTGTACGGCCTCACGCGTGATGACCTCTGCTACATCCTCGACCCCGCTTCAGTGATGGGCGAGGATTACCCGTCCGAGACCTTTCGCGTGCTCAAGCAGAACGAGGAGCGCGAGTTCGGCGAATACCGCACACAGCGGCTCGTGCTGGAAGCGTGGGACCGACAGCACGACGGAGAATCGACACCATGCTGACCCACCTGCGCATCCAGAACTTCAAGGCCTGGCGAGATACCGGCCCGGTGCGGCTGGCGCCGCTGACGGTGATCTTCGGCGCCAACAGCGCCGGCAAGAGCAGCCTGGGACACCTGCTGCTGGCACTGCAGCAGACCGCGCGCTCCACCGATCGCAAGCGCGCGCTGCACCTGGGGGACTCGACCTCGCTGATCGACCTGGGTACCTTCAAAGACTGCCTGTACGGCCACGACTTGGACGGGGTGTTGGATTTCGAGCTCGGCTGGCGCCTGCCCAGGCCGCTGGAGGTGAAAGACCCGCTGCAGCCCCAGCGCCGCTACCTTGGCGAGCAGATGCGGTTGGACGTGGCGCTGGCCGCCGGCAAGGCAGCCCAACCCGAGGTGCGGGCGATGCGCTACGCGCTGCATTGCGGCAGCGCAGCCGTGCTCGACGTGGACTTCCATCGCGACGCCAATCGCAAACTCTCGCTGGCCTCCCGACGCTACGACTTCAAGATGGCCGATGGCCGCAAGTGGCCGCTGGACGAGCCGGAGAAGTTCTACCGCTTGTCGGATGTGACCGCGGCGCGTTTCAAGAACGCCGGATTCATGGCCGACTTCGCGCTCGCCACCGAGGCCATGCTCGACAGCCTGTCGTACCTGGGCCCGCTGCGCAGCCACCCGCAACGGATCTACTCATGGTCGGGTGATACGCCGGCCAGCGTGGGATCGATGGGTGAACAGACGATCGCTGCCATCCTGGCCGCGCAGGGCGATGGGCGCCAGCTCAATCGCGGCCCGCGCAAGGCTCGCCAGGGCTTTGCCGAGTTCATCGCCAGCTGGTTGAAAGACCTGGGCGTGATCCACGACTTCTCGGTGCGTGCGTTGGCCACCGGACGCAAGGAGTACGAGGTGCTCATCAAGACCGGCCCGAAGTCGCCCGAGGTCAAGATCACCGACGTGGGTTTCGGCGTCTCGCAGGTGCTGCCGGCGCTGGTGCAGGCCTTCTATTGCCCGCCGCATTCCAGCGTGTGGATGGAGCAGCCCGAGATCCACCTGCACCCGCAGGTGCAGGCCGAGCTGGCCGACGTGTTCATCTCAGCCATCCATGCGCGGCAGGACGGTGTGGAGCGTCAGGTGCAGTTGATCGTGGAAAGCCACTCCGAGCACTTCCTCAACCGCCTGCAGCGCCGCGTGGCCGAAGGCGCGCTTACACCCGACGATGTGGCGGTGTACTTCTGCCGGCGCTCCACGGCCGGGGCCGAACTGGAGCCGCTGAAACTGAACCTGTTCGGCGACATCGAGAACTGGCCCGAGAACTTCTTTGGCGACGAGATGGCGGACATCGCCGCTCGCACGCTGGCGGCGATGAACCGCCGCAAGTCACAGGCCGGGGGGCCGTACAGCGAATGAAGGCGGTAATCGACACGAACGTACTTCTGGTTGCAAACGGCGACCACGAGGACATCTCGGAAGCTTGCGTAGTCGAGTGCGTGCGGCGCTTGCGGGACATGCAGGCCAATGGGACGGTCGTCGTCGATGATGGCTACCGGATCGTCGGCGAATACCAGAACAAGTGCCGGCCCAACGTACAGAAGGGCACGGGCGACGTGTTCTTGAAATGGCTGCTGCGTCACACCGCCAATTCCGCGCGCGTCCACTTGGTGCCCCTGACCGAACGGGCGCCCGACCGCTTTGTCGAGTTTCCCGACCCGGTGCTGGAACTCCGGTTCGATGCGCCTGACCGGAAGTTCGCGGCAGTGGCGCATGCCCACTCCGAGAAGCCGCCCGTCTGGCAGGCTGCCGACTGCAAGTGGCTGGACTGGTGGCCCTCGCTGGCTGACCACGGTGTGCACGTGGATTTTCTGTGCCCGGACGACGCGTGTCGCTTCTACGCTAGGAAGTTTCCCGACGGGCCGGCACCTGCACTACCCCGGCCAGAAGTGCAGTGAGCGACTTCTTCAGGTTTCCCCACACCCCGCACCTGGCCTGGCTCGGCCCGGGCTCGCCGCGCGACGACAAGGTGCTCGCGGCCGACGAAGCAGCCGCGCTGCTCGCGGGCGAGGTGGTGGTCGAGGAAAAGCTGGATGGCGCGAACCTCGGCGTCTCGCTCGCCGAAGATGGCACGCTGCGGTTCCAGAACCGGGGGCAGTACCTCCACCTGCCATTCGCCGGGCAGTTCCAGCGCCTGGGCGGCTGGATCGCTACGCATGAAGCGGCACTGCACCGCGACCTCGCGCCCGGCCTCATCCTGTTCGGCGAATGGTGCGCCGCCCGGCACTCGGTGGCGTACGACCGCCTGCCTGATTGGCTGATCGTGTTCGACGTCTACGACCGTAGCGAACACAAATTCTTCAGCACCGCACGCCGCGATGCCTTGGCCCAGCGTCTGGGTCTCGCCGTGGTGCGCACGGTGTCGCGCGGTCGCACGACGCTGGCGGACCTGACCAGGCGCTTGCGTGCGGAGCCGAGCCGTTATCGCGCCGGTCCGATCGAGGGCTTCGTGATCCGCAGGGAGACCCCCGACTGGCTTCTCGACCGCGCGAAACTCGTCCACCCGGAGTTCGTGCAAGGCATCGATGAACACTGGCGGCGCCGGCGCATCGAATGGAATCGTCTCGAGCACGGTGCCACCAGCGAACCTGCGGGAGGGGCTGTGCGATGAACGTCCTCGAACGCGCTTTGGTCGAGAAGGCCGGCCGCGAGCACGGCTGGGAGAACGTGGTCGAGAGCATCGAGGCCCGCGTGGTGCTCGCCTCGGCGCGCCACCGCGGGAGCGCGACCGTCACGGCCGCAAGCGGCGGCGGGTGGCAGGTGACTTTTCCGGACGGACGGCTGGTGCGCGAACTCGCCCGCAGCCTGCCGGGGCTCGCCAACGGCCGCGGCGGGTTCGATGCACCGGACATCGACGCACTGGCCGCGCTGCTGCGCCGCGCGGCGGAGCTGTCGCTGGCGCTGCCCGACCAGGCGGCACGGACGTTCCGCGAGCGAGCCACGAAAGAGCTGGTTCGACTCGC
>JBDHRG010000255.1:0-4771 GCA_039807445.1 Candidatus Competibacteraceae bacterium | reverse complement strand
CGCGAGGGCCGCAAGGAAACGGTACCGCTCGAGGCACGGCTCATCGCGATCGTCGAGCGTTGCCGCCGTTTGCCCGGCCTTACCACGGCGACACCGGACGAGATTCTCGGTTACGACGAGCACGGGCTGCCGCGCTGATGGCGCTCGATTCGTCCGCGCTGATCGCGATCGTGCTGGGGGAGGCGGAAGTCGATGCCTTCGTGCGGCAGATCGCGCGCGACGCACGCCGGCTGGTGTCGAGCGTGACGGTGCTGGAAGCCAGCATCGTCGCCTTGGTCCGCGACCGACGTGCTCGCGGTCGATTGGCGCACCGATCCGCACTGACCCCTGCCGTGCCGTCTTGGGCAAGGTCGCTCCGATGGTGGTCGGGCGAGGTGCGTTCGGGTGTGCGCTGCCTTACCCTTGCACACGGAGGTACGCTCGATGCCCGTCATCCCTTTCGACACCAACGAGCACGTCCGCCAGCTCGAAGCTGCGCACGCCACGCGCGAGCTGGCCGAGGCGATCGTCCATGTGGTCGTGGCCGCCCAGACCGGTGCCGACTTCGCGACCAAGGCCGACATCGCCGAGCTGCGCGCCGACATCGAGGCCTTGCGCCTGGCTGCCAAGGCCGACCTCGAAGCGCTGCGCGGCGAGCTGCGCACCGAGATCCGCGACGCCCGGATCGACACGATCAAGTGGTTTGCCGGGTTGCTGCTGGCGCAGGCCGGCCTGATCACGGCGCTGGTGAAGCTGCTCTGATCGGGCGCTGGCGCCGAGAGCGGGGCAACGGGCGTCGGCCCGTTTCCTCGCCGCGGCGTGCATGAGCGGGCTCAGCCGCTGGGAGGCGCTCGCGCTGATCCGCCAAGGCTTCGTGCGCGCCTTCCTGCCCGCCGACGCCCGTGAGCGCCTGCTGAAGGCCGCCGACCGCGCCATCGACGCCGCGGTGCTGGGTCCCGTCGAGCCGGCTGTGTCGCGGTAAGCTTGCCGGCCCACGAGTGCAGCGCCGGCATCAGCACACTGCAGCACACCCCGTTGAGGAGAGGAATCCCCATGACGATCGAGGGACTTCGAGCATGAACGCCTCCCCCCTGTCACCGATGGCACGGCTCGACTGCACCGTGCGCTTCGTCACCCCCGCCTTCCTCGGCGATGCCCAGCAGCACGGCGCCTGGCGCACGCCGCCGTTCAAGGCGCTGCTGCGCGCTTGGTGGCGGGTGCTGAAGGCGCGCGAGCTGGGCTTCGACGCCGGGCGCCTGCGCGACGCGGAGGGGCGGCTGTTCGGCCGCGCCCACGGCGAACGCTTCAGCCGCAGCCTGGTGCAAGTGCGGCTGGCTGAGTGGCGCGAGGGGCGGCTGCTGCGCAGTCAATGGCCTGACGACGATCGCCCTTTCAAGTTGCCGCATCCCGAAACGCACCGACGGGATGGATCTCCGCTTCCGGTCGGCGCGACGCTCTACCTCGGCTTCGGTCCGCTCATGCTGAGGGAGGGGCGTACGGCGCTGAAGGCCAATGCCGCCATCCAGGCCGGTGAGGCCAATACGCTCTCGGTCCGCACTGCGGACAGGCAAATGCATGACGTGCTTCAGCTCATCGCCTGGTTCGGCACGATCGGGGGGCGCTCGCGCAACGGTTGGGGATCGATCGAGCTGGCGGGTGCCGATCTGCGTGGCATCGAAGCACTACGCCGTACGGATGATCTCGTCTCCAGGATCAGCCGCCCCTTGCGCGACTGCCTCTCGCTCGAGTGGCCGCATGCGCTCGGCACGGATGACAAAGGGCAGCCTCTCGTCTGGAGGACCAAGGAGGCTTTCCCGGACTGGCGCTCGGCAATGCGCGAGCTGGCGCGGATCAAGATCGCGTTCCGCACGCGACTCGCCTTTCCGAACGAAGCCCCCGGTCGTCTGCGCGAACGCCATCTGCTCGCCTACCCGGTCACGAATCATCCGGTAAACGCCTGGGGCCGGAACGCCCGGCTTGCGAATCAGCTGCGCTTCAAGGTGCACAAGACCGAGGGCAGCTATGTCGGCCACGCTTTCCACTTCCCCTGTGGTTTGCCGACAAGCTTGCTGAAACCGGCGCTCGAGCAGAGTCGCGGTGCGCTGGAGGTACGTCAGATCGACGCATGGACCAAGGTTCACGCCGTGCTCGACGACAAGATGCAGCGGCTCGACTGAGGAGACTCCGGACGATGGACGACAAGGACACCTTGCACTGGCTCGCCAAGCTCGCCGCCTGGACGCACGACCCGGCCGAGAAGGCGCTGATCCTGATGCGCACCGCCGAGGGGCACGAGCGCGGCACGGTCGCGAAGCTGCAGCGGGCGGTGTTCGGCAAGGCCGGACTGCCCGAAGGGCTGGCGCCGCTGGTCAGGCGCGCCGACCATTGGGCTTCGGCCGCCGACCGCCCGCAGTTCCCGCAGGACCAGCGCTACCCCGCCTGGGCGCAGGTGCGCTTCGACCGTGATCCGGTGCTGACGCACCCGCTGACCGGCGAGGATTACGCGCTCGGCAGGCTCGAGCTCGATCCGGCGCAGCTCGAGGCGGTGAGCTTCGACCACTTCGAGCGGCTGATCGTCCGCGACGCGAACGGCACCGTCGACGCGCGGCGCACCGCGCTGGCGTTCTGGCGCTTCGGCCCCGGCACGCCGGCACCAGGGCTGGACAAGCTGTGGCAGCTGCTGCCCGCCGACACCCGCGTCCCCGACCACAGCATCTGGTCGCACCTCGACCTGAGCTCGGCGCTCGCCACCAGCTTCGTCTGCGATCCGGAGCAAACGCCGGCGCTGCTCGCGGTCAGCTTCGGTCCGGTGCAGGACTTCATCGCCCAGGCGCGTTCGACTTCGGACCTCTGGGCCGGCTCGCACCTGCTGTCGCGCATCGCCTGGGAAGGGCTGAAGGTGATCTGCGAACGCCTGGGCCCCGATGCCGTGCTGTTCCCGCAGCTGCGCGGCGTGGCGCTGGCCGACCTGTGGCTGCGCGACCAGGCCGGCGTGCCGGCGGAACTGTTCGAGCGTTGCGACTGGCTCGAACGCGCGACCGATGCCAACCCGCTGTTCGCCGCGGCGCTGCCGAACAAGCTGGTCGCCGTCGTCCCCGCCGCCGAGGCCGCGGCGATCGCGCACGCGATCGAGCACCGCGTGCGGACCTGGGTGCGCGACGCCGCCGGCGACATGCTGCGCGAGCTGCTGAAGGCGGCGAACATCCGCGGCGGCCGCGAGCTGCCGTGCTGGGACCAGCTCGAGCGTCAGCTCGCCGGCTTCCCGGAGGTGCATTGGGCGGCGGTGTCGTGGTCGCTGGCCACGCCCGACGGCAAGGCGGTCGAGCCGGCGCCGCTGCGCGCGGCGCTCGCGCCGTTGCTGCCGGCGGGCGACGGCGGCTTCCTCGACGGCGAGGTCTGGGCGCTGTTGTCGCACGAGCTCGAGATCGACGGGCTGCGCTTCTACCGCCCCAATCCCGGCACGCTCTATCCGGTGCTGTACGAACTGCTCGAGCGCGTCGCCGCGGCGGCCAAGAGCGTGCGGCCTTTCGCCCGGATCGAGGAGCACGGCTACCGCGACTCGCTCGGCGGCGAGCAGGAGTGGCTGACGCACGACCTCGCCCACCTCGACCTGACGCCGCGCCAGCGCAAGGAGCGCAAAGGGGACGATCGCACGCTCTGGCACCGCGTCGCCGGCCGCTTCGGCATCCGCGACGGCGAGCACCTCGGCGCGTTCGGCATGCTCAAGCGCCTGTGGCCGGGCACCTTCGCCCGGCAGGTGGCCGAGGCCATCGGTGTCGATGTGCGCCGCTACGTGGTGTCGACGCACACGATGGCGCTGGCGGTGTCGCTCGAGCGCTGGCTCGAGCGCGCGCCGAGCGAGGCGCGCGGCTCGGTCGGGCAGGCCGAGCGGCTGCTCGAGCTCGCGGCGAAGGTCGAAGACGCCGAGCCGGCGGTGCTGCCGGCGCGGCTCGCGGCCGACCTGCGCGATCGCTTCCGCCCGGGCGACCCGCTGCGCACGATCGCCGAACGCCTGCCGAGCCGGCTCGACGCGCTGCGCGAGCTCGACGACGACGGCACCGCGTTCGCCGCCTTGCAGGCGCAGGCCGCGAGCGTGCTCGGCGAGCGTGCTGAGACCTACTACGCGCTGCTGCTGATGGACGGTGACCGCATGGGCGCCTGGCTGTCCGGTGGCGACGAGACCGACGGCTACCGCCTGCGCTTCCGCGACAGCTGGCACCCGCAGGTGGTGCGGGGGCTCGCCGGGCGCGACCGCGGCGACCTCGGCGCCTACCTCGAAGCGCTGCGCCCGGTGTCGCCGGCGCGGCACATGGGCATCTCGGCGGCGCTGAACGGCTTCGCGATCGACCTCGCCCGCCACGTGGTCGAGCGGCTGTGCAAGGGCAAGCTGCTCTACGCCGGCGGCGACGACGTGATGGCGATGCTGCCGGTCGACGACCTGCCCGCGGCGCTGGCGCTGCTGCGGCTGGCGTACTCGGGCGAGTTCGCGCGCGATGCCGTCCAGGCCGCGGCCGACTGGAAGCTGCTGCTCGGCGAGGGCTGGCGCGATCGGAGCGGGAGCTTCCTGCTCGGCGGCGGCCACGCGGTGCTGAAGGGCCGGCTCTACCGGCTGATGGGCGCGCGCGCGACCGCCTCGGCCGGCGCGGTGATCGCGCACCACCAGGCGCCGCTCGCGATGGTGCTGCGCGAGCTGCGCGCCGCCGAGAAGCGCGCCAAGGCGCGCGGCCGCAACGCCTTCAGCTTCACGCTGGTCAAGCGCGCCGGCGGCATCACCCGGCTCGACTGCCCGTGG
>JBDHRG010000254.1:0-4817 GCA_039807445.1 Candidatus Competibacteraceae bacterium | reverse complement strand
CCCGCGTCGACGGCGTGACGCTGGCCGCGGCTGCCGCGGGTTGCGACCTCGAAGCCGTGCAGCCGCGCCCGGCCGAGCGGTGGCGCGACCTGCTCGGTGAGGCCGGCTTCGCGCTCGCCGGTGCGATCGCGCGCGCCGACGGCGCCGGCCTGGACCTGGCCGCAACGCGCGTCTGGTGCGCGCGCGAATGCCTGAAGAAGGCGGGGCTGCCGCACGACACGCCGCTGACGCTGGCCGACGCCGCCGCGAGCGGCGGGGGGCGCCTCGCCGCCGGCCACCGGCCGCTGGCGACGCTGGACCTGCACCTCGGCGAGTTGGCCGTGGTGCTCGCGGTGCTGCCCGAGGGGCGCGCTGCGTGAGCCCGCCCGGCATGCGCCGGGCGGAACGACGCCGAAGAGGCGAGGAGGACGATATGCGTGATGCGATTCGAGCCGGCGGCCGGCTGGTGGCCGCGCTGCTGTTGGCCGGCTTCGCGGCCGGCGCGCGGGCGCAGCCCGCGGACATCCCCGGCGAGCTGCGCGTGCATGTCTCGCCGATCACCGGCCACGCGAACTTCGTCAGCCTGAAACCCGAGGCACGCGCGGCGCAAGGCTTGCGCCGCGCCCCGGCCGTTCAGGCCGCCGACATCGTCGCACGCTACGGACCGCTGTTCGGCGTCGCCGATCCGGCCAGGCAGCTGCGCGAAACCGCGAGCGTGCGCGATGCGCTGGGCTACAGGCACACCGTCTACGCCCAGGTCCACGGCGGCGTGCCGGTGTTCTCGGGCATGCTGAAGGTGCACCTCGACGGGTTCGGCGGCTTCGTCGCCGCCAACGGCAACGTCTACCCGATTCCGGCAGTGCTCGACACCGTGCCGAATCTCGGCGCCGAGGCGGCGAAGCAGATCGCACGCGCGGCGGTCGAGGGCGGCGCGCCGGCGGCGGAAGCGGCCGAGCTGGTGATCGTCGACCCCGGCTGGTACGGCGATCCGGCGGTCGGCCCGCACCTCGCCTGGTACGTCGAGGTCGCCGATGCCGGCGCGCAGACGCGCGAAGGCTTCTTCGTCGATGCCCACAGCGGCAAGGTGCTCGACCGCTGGAACCTGATCGAGAACGTTCTGAACCGCGAGTTCCACGACACCACTCCGGCCCCGGGCCGTACCGCCGTCCTGACGGAAAGGTCATCCCTTGCGGCCGTGGCGGCTGCCGACGCCGAGGTGCGCAACGCCTTCACTTTCGCCGGGGACTTCCACGGCTACTTCTCGCGCGGCTTCGGCCGCGACAGCTTCGACGGCCGCGGCGGGCGCTTGCTCGCATCGTTGCAGGTCATGGCAGGCTTCTGCCCGAACGCCTTCTTCACCACCCAAGGCTTCGGGCTGGGGCCGCACGCGGTGTTTTGCACCGGTTTCTCGAGCGACGATTTCGTCGGCCACGAATTCACGCACGGCGTTACCGCCTTCAGCGCGAATCTGATCTATCAGAACCAGCCTGGGCAGATGAATGAATCGTTCTCCGACGTGTTCGGCGAGCTGATCGACCTGTTCAACGGCAACGCCGCGTTCGCCGGAGCACGCGACATCCCGCCGCTGTGGCCGAACCCGCCGCGGACGGTGCTGCCGCGGCCGACAGGCACCGACGACGACAACCGGATGCGTGCCGTGCCGCCCGCCGCCGAGGCCTGCTCGCCGTTCCCTGGCTTTGCCAACGGCGTGCGCTGGATCATCGGCGAAGACGTCCTGTTCCCGACCCAGCGCGACATGTGGAATCCGCCCTGCTTCGATCGCCCTGCCGACCCGCGGATCCGCTATCCCGACAGCACTACCCACCCGTCCTACGGCTGTCCCGCCTTCGACAACGGCGGCGTCCACTTCGGCAGCAGCGTGCCCAACCACGCCTTCGCGATGCTGACCGACGGCAAGGTTTTCGGTGGCCAGGCCGTGGTCGGCATCGGCCCGATCAAGGCCGGCGCCGTCTGGTACCGCGCGCTGACCGTGTACCTGACGCCGGCCTCGAACTTCCAGGACGCCTATCTCGCCTTCAACCAGGCCGCGAGCGACCTGATCGGCATGCGCCCGCGCGATCCGCGCACCGGCCTGCCCGGGGCGATGTTCACCGCCGCCGACGCGCAGCAGGTCGACCGGGCGCTGCTCGCGGTCGGCATGAACCGGCCGGTGGGCTGCAACCTGGCCTCGCGGAGTTACGTCTTCTTGGTCGACACCACCGGCAGCGCAGCCGGCGCCAACGTCTACTACAACGGCGTCATCGACTTCCTGGCGCGGTTCCTGGATACCCGTCCAGGCAGTCCGGCCCAGTTCGCACTGGCGCGCTTCGACGATTACCCCTGCCTGCCTTTCGGTGATCCGGCGACCGACGTGCCCTACCGACTGATCACGCCTTTCGTGACGGCAAATGACCTCCGGCGCTTCCTGCCGGTTAGTAGGGAACCCGCCAACGGCGCCGATACCCCCGAGAGCCAGATCGACGCGATCGTCACCGCGCTGACCGGCCGCGCGCTGGTGCCGCAGGCCGCCGGCTGCGGCCCCGGCGTGCCGGCTGGCCAGGGAGCCTTCCCCGCCAGTGCCGAACGCAGCCCGACGACCGTGTTCCTGCTCACGACGCCGCGCCTGTTCCACCTGCCCGCCCCGGGCAAGCCACACGTGTACACCGTCAGCGACATCACCTCGCTGGTCACGGTGATCACCCAGGCCGCCGAAGACGAGCCGGTGCTGAATTCGCTGGTGACGATCTCCTTCGACGAACCCGAGCCGCCGCTCGCACCGGACACCGTCGACTTCAAGTCGGTGTTGACCGCGATCAAGCAAGTCGGCGGCACCGGCGCGAACTTCCGCGGCACCACCGGCGGCGAAGCCTGCGTCGCCAAGCGCGCCTGCGTCTTCGCCGGCGGCGGCTCGGCCTGCCTCGAGGCGGGCGATGTCGACAGCGACGGCGACGGCCTGGCCGATGCGTGCGCCCCGCTGTTCCCGGCCTGCGACCTGAACCAGGACAGCGACATCGACCGCGCCGACATCGACGTGATCTTCAGCTCGCGCAACGTGCCGGCACCGCTCGGCGATCCGCGCGACGTCGACGGCGACGGCACGATCACGGTCAACGACGCCCGTGTCTGCACGCTGAAGTGCACCAAGCCCAACTGCGCACCCTGAGCCCCTGCGGCCGCCGGCCCGGCCGGGCCGGCGGCTGCTCTACAGAGGAAGTGACACATGAGAAAGCTGCTCGGCCACCTCATCGCGCTCGGCTTCGCCGCGGCGCTGCTCGCCGCGCCGTCCGCCGGGGCGGTCGTGCTGACGCTGAAGCCGTCGGCGGCCACCGTCAGCGCCGGCGATGCGCTCGACGTCGACGTGATCGTCTCGGAGCTGGGGGCGGGTGTGCCGCCCTCGGTCGGTGCCTTCGACCTCGACGTCGCCTTCGACTCGCTGCTGTTTGCGCCGACCGGGGTCGACTTCGGCCCCTTCCTCGGCGATCCGCTCACCGAGGCGCTGACCGATTTCAGCTTCGCGGTCGACGGCATCGTCGACTTCGCCGAAGTCTCGCTGCTGAGTCCGGCCGAGCTCGATGCGCTGCAGCCGGCCGAGTTCTTGCTGGCGACGCTGCACTTCACCGCGCTCGCCGATGGCAGCGGCAGCTTCGGCTTCGCCGGCGAGCGCCGCGTCGACGACGCCTTCGGCGCCAAGCTGCCGATCCCGGCGCCGGGCGTGGCGCTGCTGCTGGCCTCGGGGCTGCTGTTGATCCCGTGGAGGAACCCGCGATGAACCGTCGTCGATTGCTGACCCTGGCCGCGGTCGGCGCCGTTCCGGCGGCGCTGGCGCTGTTGCGCTTCCGCCCCTGGGAAGAAGCCGCGGCGCGCGAAGAACTGACCGTCGGCTTCCTGCCGGTCACCTGCCACCTGACCTGCCCGGTCACCGACTACGCCACGCGCACCAGCAGCGTGGCGCGCTTCAACGCGCAGCGCTTCACCGACTTCCCGACCGTGGTCGAAGCCTTCAAGACCGGGCGGCTGCAGGCGACCTTCATCGTCGTGCCGCTGGCGATGAAGCTGCGCGAGCAGGGCGTACCGATCAAGCTCGCCTACCTCGGCCATCGCGACGGCTCGACGGTGATGGTGCGCCGCGACGACCCGGCGCGCGATCTGCGCGATCTGCGCGGCAAGAGCTTCGCGATCCCCAGCCAGTACAGCAACCAGAACCTGGTGATCCACCGGCTGATGCAGGACCAGGGCGTGGAGCCCGACGCGATCGGCTTCGTCGAGCTGCCGCCGCCGGACATGCCGGGGGCGCTGGCGGCCGGTGCGATCGACGCCTACTTCGTCGGCGAGCCTATGCCGGCCAAGGCCGAGCTCGCCGGCATCGGCCGCGTGCTGTACACCGCGCGCCAGATTTGGCCGGGCTTCGTCTCGTGCGGGCTGGCGGTGCACGAGCGCCTGGTCGCCGACAGGCCGGCGCTGGTCGCCGACCTGGTGCGCGGCATCGCCGAATCGGGGCAGTGGGCCGAGACCCACCGCGAACAGGCCGCTGCGGTCGCCGCGCCGTACTTCCAGCACGACGAGAAGCTGGTGCGCTACGTGCTGACCCAGCCCGGGCGCGTCAGCTACGTCGACCTGACGCCGACCGACGCCGACCTGCAGCGCATCCACGACATGGCGTTGCAGCTGGGGCTGATCGCGAAGGCGGTGCCGATCGCCGAGCTGCTCGAGCGCCGTTTCATCCCCGAGCGGATCCGCGACATCGCGCTCGAGCCGCCGGTGGCGCAGGGATGAGCCGCGACACCGCACTCGCCGCCGCGGCGCCGACGCCGCCGCCGGCGCGCCGCGGCGGCTGGCTG
>JBDHRG010000023.1:0-28225 GCA_039807445.1 Candidatus Competibacteraceae bacterium | reverse complement strand
GCGGTGTCAGTCTGTGGAGAGACTGTCAGTCCTGTGTCTCGGTGAGGCATGGGCAGGGCTCGGTGAAGCAGAAAGGTTCGGGCCGCGAGGCCGGGAATCCCCTCCCTGAAGGGAGGGGAGGAGGTCAACAACCTGACGCCGTTCCCGTGGATCGACCTGTTCTTCGTCGCCGACGAAGGCGCCACGGTCGGCAACGCCGACGGCACGATCATGAGTGGCGACGCCTTCAAGATCGACGACCTCGGCGTCGATGCGCCGCTGCTGTCGGAGAGCCTCGTCGCCGACCTGGTGTTCGCGCCGGGCGAGACCTGGACCTTCGTGGTCGAGGACTGGGGTCTGCCGGCGGTGACGCCGACGCCGTTCGGTTCGATCGGCGTCGGCAGTGAATCGGACACCGGCGCCTCGTGAGCCAGCATCGTCGCGCGGCTGCCCGAGCCATCGACGCCGATGCCCGAGCCGGCCGGACTGGCGCTGCTGGGCCTGGGGCTGGGGTTGCTCGGGCGGCGCGCCCCGCCGCGGCGCTCGCGCCGGTTTGAACCGGCCCGCCGATCCGGAGGCGGCGCTCAGCCGACCTTCAGCACGATCTTGCCGAAGTGCGCACTCGCTTCCATCGCCGCGTGCGCCGCGGCGGCCTCGGTGAGCGGATAGACCGCGTGCACCCGCGGCACCAGCGTGCGGTCGGCGAACTTCGGCAGCACCGCTTCGGCGAAGCGCGCGATGATCGCCGCCTTCTCGTCGCGGGGGCGCGAGCGCAGCACCGAGCCGATGATCTGCTGGCGCTTGACCATCATCAGCGCCAGGTTCAGCTCGGCCTTGGCGCCGCCCATCACGCCGATCAGCACCAGCCGGCCGCCGAGCGCGAGCGCGCGCATATTGGCGGCGAGGTAGGGGCCGCCGATGTGGTCGAGGATCACGTCGGCGCCCTGGCGGGCGGTGTACGCCAGCACGGCTTCGGCGAAGTCTTCGGCGCGGTAGTCGACAGCCAGGTCGGCACCCAGCGCTCTGACCCGCTCGAGCTTGCCGCTTGACGCGGTGACGACGATCCGGGCCCGCGGCGTCAGCGTCCGGCACAGCTGTAGCGCCGCGGTGTTGACCCCGCCGCCGCCGCCGTGCAGCAGCACCGTGTCGCCGTCGCGCAGCCCGCCGAGCGCGAAGACGTTGAGCCAGGCGGTGATGTAGCTTTCGCAGACGCAGGCCGCTTCCTCGAAGCTCATCGCCTCGGGAATCGCCATCACGTGCCCGGCGTGCGCCAGCGCGTACTCGGCGTAGCCGCCGCCGCCGACCAGTGCCATCACCCGCTCGCCGACCGCCCGGCCGGCGACACCAGCGCCGAGCGCCTCGATCACGCCCGCGACCTCGAGCCCGAGGATCTCGGACTCGCCTTCGGGCGGGGGATAATTGCCCTGGCGCTGGACGATGTCGGGGCGGTTGACCGAGCTCGCCATCACCCGGATCAGTACCTGGCCCGCGGCCGGTGCCGGTTTCGGCGCTTCGCCGAGCTCGAGCATCTCCGGTCCGCCGAAGCCTTTCAGCACTACCGCTCGCATGGGTGGCGCTCCTTGGTGTGGTGATGCGGGTTTCAGAGATGTCTCGCAAGGAACCCCGTGACTTCAGTCGCGGGAGGAATTGCGAGTGCGCGAAGCGCACCCTGTGGCGTAACCTGCGACGGATGGTCGATGCTGTCACAAACCGAAATTGCGTCTACCAGACCGCATACCCTGTGATCTGGTGTCCGAAGTATCGGCGCGAGGTGCTCGTCGGCCCGGTGGCGGAGGACGCGGGCGCGATGCTGGATGCGCTTTGCGCGGAACGGGGGTGGCCGGTGATCGCCAAGGAAATCCAGCCCGACCCCATCCATCTGTTTCTCGGCATTCCGCCCGCCATCGCCGTCGCCGATGCCGTCAAGGTGCTCGAGGGCGTCACGGCGCGTCGGCTGTTCCAGCGCTTCCCGGCGCTCGGAAAGCGGCTGTGGGACGGCCATCTGTGGTCGCCGTCCTACTACGTCGGCACGGCGGGCAGCGTCAGCGCCGAAACCATCCGCCGCTACATCCAGCGCTGCGAGCACGTCACCAACAGGCGCTAAGCGATGATGCGCACGGCGTCGATCAGGCTGGACGTGACCGCCGAGCAATCCCGGCGGCTTGCGACGCTGCGCGCGGCCTATGCGGACGCCTGCAACCGGCTCGTTGCCGTTGTGCGCGAGCAGCGCCTGTGGAACCGTGTCGAGCTGCACAAGCTGACGTACCGCGCTCTGCGCGAAGCAACGCCGCTGGGCAGCCAGATGTGCTGCAACGTTCTCGACCGGGTGTGCCGGGCGTACCAGGCGCAGAAGAAACTGGGGCGCATCCGCAAGGATGCGCCGGTTCCCGTCATCCGCTTCGATCACGCCAGCGTGCATTTCGACCAGCGCACCTACACCCTCAAGGGCGACAGCGTGTCGCTGTACACCCTGGAGGGGCGTACCGTGGTGCGCCTGCGCCCCGGCGCGCATCAGCGTCGCATCCTCGCCTCGGGTCGACCCAAGGAAGCCGAGCTGGTCTTTCGCCAGGGCACCTGGTTTCTCAACCTCGTCGTCGAGTCGGACGACGCGAACCCGGTGACCTCCGGCCCGGTGATGGGCGTGGATGTCGGAGAAAACAACCTCGCCGCCCACAGCCTGGGCAAGGTCTTCGGCGGCGAGCATCTGCGCGAGCAGCGCGACCGCTACCTTGCCCTGCGCCGCCGTCTCCAGTCCAACGGCAGCCAGAGTGCGAAACAGAAGCTCCGGCAGGTCTCCGGCAGGGAGGTGCGGCGCGTGAAGCACATCAACCACGAAACGAGCCAGGCCATCGTCCAGGCCGCGATTGCAGCGGGTATCGCCAAGATCGCGCTGGAAGACCTGACGCACATCCGCGAACGGATCAAGGCCGGCAAGCGAATGCGGGGCCGGCTGCACCGCTGGGCCTGGCGCCAGCTCCAGACCTTCATCGAGTACAAGGCCAAAGCGGCGGGCCTGGCGGTCGAGTACGTCGACCCGGCCTACACCAGCCAGACCTGCTCGTGTTGTGGCGAACCGGGCAAGCGAGCCAAGCATCGTTTCGTGTGTAAACAGTGTGGTCTCCGGGCGCACGCCGACTTGAACGCCAGTCGAAACCTTGCCCGGATCGGCAGCGGTGCCCCGCTGCCGAGGGCGGCTGTAAATACGCCTGATGTTGGGAGTGTGGGTCTGGGCAGCCATGCCTGCGCTTCACAATAAAGCCCACGATTTCAGTCGCGGGTTATTTACGGAGTTTCGACCTGAGTCTGGATCACGAATCCGTCGGGCGTGGTTTCGGACACCGTTCAGTGCAGCCAGTGCGCGATCAGCGGCGCGGCGACGACGTTGAGCAGCCCGGCGAGCACCATCACCAGCCCGGCGACCGAGCCTTCCTCGGTGCCGACGTCGCGCGCCTTGGCGACGCCGACGACGTGCGCGCCCATGCCGAACAGCGCGCCGCGCGCCAGCGCCGAGCGCAGCGGCAGCCAGCGCAGCAGCAGCTCGCCGAGCGTGGCGCCGCAGAGGCCGGTCAGCACCACGAACACCGCCGCCAGCTCGGGCACGCCGCCGACGTCGGCGGCGAAGCTCAGCGCGAACGGGGTGGTGATCGAGCGCGGCAGCAGGCTCAGGCGCAGCTCGGGGTCGAGCTGCAGCCAGCTCGCCAGCCCCCAGGCGCTCGCGATCGCGATCGTGCTGCCGGCGGCCACGCCGACGGCGAGCGCCGGCCAGTGGCGGCGGATCAGTGCGCGCTGCTGGTGGATCGGCAGCGCGAACGCCACCGTCGCCGGGCCCAGCATCGCCAGCAGCCAGTGCGTGCCGCGCAGGTAGTCGTGGTAGCCGGCGTGCAGCGCGCTCGCGAGCGCGAGCAGCAGCGTCGGCGTCAGCAGCGCCGGCGAAGTCCACAGCCGCCGGTGGCGGCGGTGCGCCGCCTTCGCGACGAGGTAGGCGGCGATCGTCGCCGCCGCCCAGAACGCCGGGACGAGCTCAGCGGGCATCGCGCAGCCTCCAGCGGTACGCGGCGTCGACCGCGAGCGCGGTGCCGGCCATCACCAGCGCGGTGCCGAGCACGATCACCGCCAGCAGCTCGAGCCCGAAGGCGCGCAGCAGCGCGCCGTAGTCGAGCAGCGCCATCATCGCCGGCACCACGAACAGCAGCATCTCCGCCAGCAGCCAACCGGCACCGCGCCGCAGCCGCACCGCCGGCACGCGGCCGCTGGCGAGCAGCGCCAGCAGCGCCGCCAGGCCGAGCACCGCGCCCGGCAGCGGCAGGCCCAGGCCGCGCGCGAGCAAATCGCCGATCCACCAGAAGCCGGCCAGCACGCCGATCTGCAGCACGCGGCTGCGCCGCAGCGCGAGCCGGGTCAGCACCGAAAACCGCCTGCGATTCATCGTCGTCACCTCCCGAAACCGCTTCCAGCCTAGGCCCGCATCGGCTATAGAGGAAATGAATTATTCGAATCAAATCCATGCCGGAATCGAATCGAGATGGAGCTGAAAGCGCTGCGTCATTTCGTCGAAGTCGTGCGCCAGGGCGGCTTTTCGCACGCCGCCAAGGTGGTGTTCGTCAGCCAGCCGACCGTCAGCAAGGCGGTGAAGCAGCTCGAGGACGAGCTCGGCGTGCCGCTGCTCGAACGCCTCGGCCACCGCACGCAGCTGACCGACGCCGGCCACGTCGTCTACCGCCGCGCGCTGGCGATGCTCGCCGAGCGCGAAGACTTGCTCGCCGAGCTCGGCGATCTGCGCGGGCTCGCGCGCGGCGTGCTGCGCCTCGGCCTGCCGCCGCTCGGCAGCAACACGCTGTTCGCGCCGCTGTTCGCCGAGTTCCGCAGCCGCTATCCGGGCATCGAGATCCGCCTGCTCGAGCACGGCAGCCAGCGCCTCGAAGAGGCGGTGCTCGCCGGCGAGATCGAGCTGGGCGGCAGCCTGCTGCCGGTCGCCGACGCCTTCGACTGGCAGCCGGTGCGCGAAGACCCGCTGGTCGTGCTGCTGCCCGCGGCGCACCCGCTCGCCGGCGAGCCGGCGCTCGGGCTGGCCGAGCTGGCGAAGACGCCGTTCATCCTGTTCGAGGGCGGTTTCGTGCTGAACCGGCGCATCCTCGACGCCTGCCGGCGCCGCGGCTACGTGCCGGTCGAGGCGGCGCGCAGCGGCCAGGTCGACTTCATCGTCGCGCTGGTCGCCGCCGGCCTGGGCGCGGCCTTCCTGCCGCGGCTGATCGCCGAGCAGCGCCCGCACCCCGGCGTGCGTGCGGTGCTGCTCGACGAGCCCGAGCTGCGCTGGCACATGGCGCTGGTGTGGCGCCGCGGCGGCTACCTCTCGCACGCGGCGCGGGCGTGGCTGGCGCTGGCGCGGGAAGCCGGCGGCGTTACATGAACAGCTCGTCGTCGCCCGCGTCGGCGGCGTCTTCGAAATCCGGGGCGTGGAACAGCAGCTCGGTCGGTTTGGCGGCGGGGGCGGCGGGCTCGGCGGCGTCGCTCAGCAGCTCGGCGATCGCGCCACCGAGCAGCGCGCCGCCGGCCACGCCGAGCGCCGTCTGCGCGGCGCCGGTGAGGAAGCTGCCGGGCCGTGCCCGTGGCAACGGGCTCGGCGGCGGCAGCGGACGCAGCGGTGCCGGGGCGGGTGGGCCGCCGCCGAACAGCCCGGCCAGGAAGCCGCCACCGACCGGAGGGTTCGTCAGCTCGTGCTCGAGCTGGCGGACGCGCTCGTTCAGTGCCTTCAGCGCATGCTCCTGCACCAGCATCGCCTGCACCATGTAGTACGGCGCCGCCGGCTGGCGCTCGATCGCGTCGAGGATCGCCACCTCGGCGTCGAGGTCGCGCGAGCCGCCCTGCTGCTCGGCGCGGCGCAGACGCCCGAACAGCTCGGCGATGATGGCTTTCTCGTGTGGGTCCATGGGGGCTCCTCGGGCGATCCGCACGGGTCTCGGCGGGATCGGGCATGGTTCGTCGGGCGTCGGTGGCGGTCTTCGCGGCCGCTGCGACGGCTGCGCCGCCGAGACCGTGATCATCGCCGATCCGCAGCCGTTCGCCTATTGCGATCGCGCCTATCGGCTCGCCGGCGTCGCCGCCGCGGCGAGGCTGTTCTGACACTCCCGATACCCCGCCGCCGATCGGCGGCGGCCCGGCGGCGAAACACAAGCAAGCCGTCGGATCACCGGACTGGATCTCAAGCTGCACGAAGCGATGCAGAGCGCGCGCCCGAGTCCGGCGCGGCGGTGGACCTGAGCTGGGCGCCGGAGGCGATGCACCCGCTGCGGGCTGGGGCGGCGACATGAGCGGTTTCGCCCTCGGGCCCGCCGCGCCGGCGGCCGGGCGCAGGCGGTGCGGCATGCGGCGGGCGCTCGCGAACCTGCTCTATCGTGAATCCGTGTGAGAGCGGATCGGGAGGCTGATATCCGACGGAAGGCCCGGACTCGCCGAGTCCGGGCCGGTTGTTCTCAGGGGCGGATCGGGGCGGCGTCAGAGCCGCTCCGGCAAGTGCTTGCGGATGTCGGCGGTGTCGAGCTGGGTGAGGTCCTTGCAGACTTCGTGCACGACCAGCTGCGCGGTCGGCTGATCGAGCTTTTCGCGCAACAGGCCGAGGAAGGAGGGTGAGGCCGCGATGTGCAGGCGGTTGAACTGGCCCGAGACGCGCCCCTGGCGCAAGTGCTCGCTGAGCTCCTTGGCGAAGGTCAGCGCCTCGTGGCGCTTGGGCGACATGTCGATCTCGACGCTGCCCATGCCGTCCACGGCTCCCTGGCGGTCCGTGGTCAGGTCGTGGTTTTTGGCGCGCGCCTCGGGGCGCTCGAAGTTGCCGATCTCGTGCAGTGGATCGAGCGCCCTGTTGATGCTGAACAGCCGGGCACGGCTGCTATCCGCCACCAGTATCCACGTTGCGGTCATGGTCACCTCCAGATAACCCGGCGGGCAGCACCGGGACTGAGCGCGGGCTCGCGGGCACCCTCGCTCGCGCGAGCACCGTCAACAGAGCCTAGCGGCCGTGCGTCGGCTTCTCCAGCCGGCGCCCGTCACACAGAGGTCATTTAGCGCCAGAACGGCTCGGCCGCCTTGCAGCGCTTCCACCCCGCGCGCAGCCGCGCCAGCGCCTCGCCGGTGCGCCGCTCGCACCAGGCCGCCGTCCGCGCCACCGTCTGCGTGTCGGCACCGAGCCGGTCGACGAGCCGGGGCGCGGTCGCGAGGTCGTTGAGCAGGCCCAGCTCGTCCTGCAGTTTCGCCAGGGCCTTGAGGAAGGGGCCGGTCGCTTCCTCGGCGTAGATCGGCGCGAAGGCGTCGGCGGCGTAGCGCATGCGCTTGGCGCAGATGCGCGTCCGGTGGCGGCGGTGGGGGCCCTGGTGGCGCAGCCCCCGACCGCGCTCGAGCAGGCGCCGCCAGCGCGACTCGAGCAGGCCCGGTGCCAGCTCCGACAGCCGCCGGTCGAGCGGCACGCTCTGCGGCTGGCGCAGCCAGTGCTGCAGCCTCCGGACCAGCTCGCCGTATGCGGGTGCGGCACAGGCTTGCCGGACGTTGGCGTGCGCCTGCTCGCGCGCCGCCTGCGCGCGCGCGACCAGCGGCGCGAAGGCGGCGGGATCGTCGTCCAGCAGGCGGGGCAGCACCGCTTCGCCGAACACATCCAGGTCGCGGGCTTCGCCGAGCGCCGCCGCGAGCGCGCGCACGCCATCGGTCAGCGCCGCCGGCAGGTCGCTGCCGGGGGCCACGCTCAGGAACAGGCGCAGGTTGGAGCGCAGCCGGCGCAGCGCGACCCGCATCTGGTGGACGAATTCGGCATCGTAGCCGTGGGCCAGGAGACCGCAGCGGTTGGCATGGAGCTGGCGCAGGCAGCCCGCCGCGATCGCCTCGAGAGCGGCCCGTGCATCCATCGCTGCGGAGAGCTGCGGCTGAACCGCTTTCACCGCTGCGGCAGGCGGTTCGCCGCCGTCGGGCAGCAGGCGGGCCAACGCCTCCTCGGCGGCGGGTCGCTGTGCCACGGTGCTCGCCTCAGCCGCCGAGCGAGTCGGCTGACAGGTTCTCGAGCTTGGTGTGGCGCACGTCCTTGCCCTTGACCAGGTAGATGACGTACTCGGCGATGTTCTTCGAGTGGTCGCCGATGCGTTCGAGCGCCTTGACGATGAACAGCACGTCGAGCGCATGGCCGATGGTGCGCGGGTCTTCCATCATGAAGGTCACCAGCCGGCGCAGCGCCGACTGGTATTCGCTGTCGAGCTCGTCGTCGCCCTTGGCGATCTCGAGCGCGCGCTCGACGTCCATGCGCGCCAGCGCATCGAGCGCGCCGTGCAGCATCATCGATGCGAGCTTGGCCATGCCGCCGACGTCGCGCAGCAGCCTGGCGTTCGGCGCGCTGGTGCCGTCGTACATGCGTACCGCCATACGCGCGATCTTCTCGGCTTCGTCGCCGATGCGCTCGAGGTCGGTGACGGTTTTGGCCATCGACAGGATCATGCGCAGGTCGCCCGCCATCGGCTGGCGCAGCGCCAGCAGGCTGACGACTTCTTCGTCGGCGCGCACGTCGAAGCCGTTGACCACGTGGTCGCGGGCGACGACTTCGCGGGCGACGGCGAGGTCTTCCTCGAGCAGCGCCTGCACTGCGCGCTGGATCTGATCCTCGACCAGGCCGCCCATCTCCAGCACCAGCGAACGCAGGCTGCCGAGCTGCTGGTCGTAGCGCTTCACGGTGTGGCCTTCGGTACTCATCATGCGGCGGTCCTCCTCAACCGAAGCGGCCGGTGATGTAGCCTTCGGTGAGCTTGTGCTCGGGATTGGTGAAGATCTGCTCGGTCTCGCCGACCTCGATCAGATCGCCGAGGTGGAAGTAGGCGGTGCGGCTCGACACGCGCGCGGCCTGCTGCATCGAGTGCGTGACGATGACGATGCTGAAGTTCTCGCGCAGCTCGTCGATCAGCTCCTCGATCCGGGCGGTGGCGATCGGGTCGAGCGCCGAGCAGGGCTCGTCCATCAGGATCACCTCGGGGCTGACCGCGATCGCGCGCGCGATGCACAGGCGCTGCTGCTGGCCGCCCGACAGCCCGGTGCCGGGCTGGGTCAGGCGGTCCTTGACCTCGTTCCACAGCCCGGCCTTCTCCAGGCTCCACTGCACCAGGTCCTCGAGCTCGGAGCGCGAGCTGGCCATGCCGTGGATCTTCGGGCCGTAGGCGACGTTGTCGAAGATCGACTTCGGGAACGGGTTGGGCTTCTGGAACACCATGCCGACGCGCGCGCGCAGCTGCACCACGTCGAGGCTGCGGTCGTAGATGTCGGCGCCGTCGAGCGCGATGGCGCCCTCGACGCGGCAGCCGTCGATGGTGTCGTTCATGCGGTTCAGGCAGCGCAGGAAGGTCGACTTGCCGCAGCCCGAGGGGCCGATGAAGGCGATCACCTCGTTGGTGCCGATGTCGATGTCGACGTGCTTCAGTGCGTGCTTCTCGCCGTAGTAGACGTTGACGTCGCGCGCGACGATCTTCGGCTTGTCGACGGTGATCGTGCCGACGGTCTTGTGCGGCGCGTCCGCCGACGGCGCAGTCGGCGCCGGGGGAGGGCTCAGGTTCGCCACCATCGCGGTGTCCTCGATCACGTTCGTTCGGTTCACGGGATTGTGCATCGTTTCGCCTCCCTGCACCTTACCAGCGGCGCTCGAAGCGCTTGCGCAGCACCACGGCGATCGCGTTCATCAGCACCATGAAGCCGAGCAGCACCATGATCGCCGCCGAGGTGCGCTCGACGAAGGCGCGCTCGGGGCTGTCGGCCCACAGGTAGATTTGCACCGGCAGCGCGGTGGCCGGGTCGGTGAAGTCCTGCGGCACGTCGACGATGAAGGCCACCATGCCGATCATCAGCAGCGGCGCGGTTTCGCCGAGCGCACGCGCCATGCCGATGATCGCGCCGGTCAGCATGCCGGGCAGCGCCAGCGGCAGCACGTGGTGGGTGACCATCTGCATCTTCGACGCGCCCATGCCGAGCGCGGCCTCGCGGATCGACGGCGGCACCGAGGTCAGCGCCGCGCGCGAGGCGATGATGATCACCGGCAGCGTCATCAGCGTCAGCACCAGTCCGCCGACCAGCGGCGCCGAGCGCGGCAGGCCGAGGAAGTTGATGAACACCGCCAGGCCGAGCAGGCCGTAGACGATCGACGGCACCGCGGCGAGGTTGTTGATGTTGACCTCGATCAGGTCGGTCCAGCGGTTGCGCGGGGCGAATTCCTCGAGGTAGATCGCGGTGGCCACCCCGATCGGGAACGACAGCAGCAGCGTCACCGCCATCGTCAGCAGCGAGCCCGTCACCGCGCCCCAGATCCCCGCGAGCTCGGGCTCGCGCGAGTCGCCGGCGGTGAACAGGACGGTGTTGAAGCGCTTCTCGAGCTTGCCTGCGGCGGCGAGCTGGTCGACCCAGGCGATCTGCTGGTCCTTGAGCTTGCGCTCGGCCTCGGGTGCGGCGCGGTCGAGGTGGCCCTTGACCAGGCCGTCGACCTGGCTGCCGGCGATCAGCCACACCACGCGCGTGGTGCCGACCAGCGCCGGGTCGGCCATCACCATCTCGCGCAACTGGAAGGCGGCGCCGTTGCTGAACAGCGCTTGCAGCGCGCGCTGACCGGCGCGGTCGCGCACCTCGGGGAAGTTGGCGCGGATCGCCGCCTTGACCAGACCCGGGTAGTTGGCGGCGGACAGCGCCTGCGCGTCGTGCACGTTGCCGGCGTCGAGGCCGAGCACTTGCGGGGCGAAGTCGACGTCGAGGCGGACGTAGGTCTGCTGGAACGCCGACCAGCCCTTGCCGATGATGCTGACGAACAGCACCGCGAGGAACGCCAGGCTCAGCACGATCGCGGCCATGCCGCAGGCGCGGAAGCGCGCCTCGGCCGCCTTGCGCCTGCGCACCCGCGCGGTGTGTGCCGCGCCGCCGATGCGCCGCGCCGCGGGGATGGCGTGGATGCCGGGGGGCGAGGAGGGGGTCGGCTTATTCATATCGCTCCCGGTATTTGCGCACCACCTGCAGCGCGACGACGTTGAGCGCGAGCGTCACCAGGAACAGCACCAGCCCGAGCGCGAACGCGGCCAGCGTCTTCGGGCTGTCGAATTCCTGGTCGCCGGTCAGGAGGGTGACGATCTGCACCGTGACCGTGGTCACCGAGGCCAGCGGGTTGGCGCTCAGGTTCGCGGCCAGGCCGGCGGCCATCACCACGATCATCGTCTCGCCGATCGCGCGCGACACCGCCAGCAGCACCGAGCCGACGATGCCCGGCAGCGCCGCCGGCAGGATCACCTGGCGGATGGTCTCGGACTTGGTCGCGCCGAGCGCGTACGAGCCGTCGCGCATCGCCTGCGGCACGGCGTTGATCACGTCGTCCGACAGCGACGAGACGAAGGGGATGATCATCACGCCCATCACCAGCCCCGCGGCGAGCGCGCTCTCGGACGCCACCTCGAGCCCGAGCGCGGCGCCGGCCTCGCGCACGAAGGGGGCGACGGTCAGCGCGGCGAAGAAGCCGTAGACCACGGTCGGGATGCCGGCGAGGATCTCGAGCAGCGGCTTGACCACGGTGCGGACCTTCGGGCTCGCGTATTCCGACAGGTACACCGCCGACAGCAGCCCCAGCGGTACCGCGACCAGCATCGCGATCAGCGACACCATCAGCGTGCCGACGAACAGCGGCACCGCGCCGAACGAGCCCGAGGAGCCGACCTGGTCGGCGCGGATCGCGGTCTGCGGGCTCCACTCGAGGCCGAACACGAAGTCGAACACCGACACGTGGCCGAAGAACAGCAGCGATTCGTACAGCACCGACAGCACGATGCCGACGGTGGTGAAGATCGCCACCGTCGAGCAGCCGATCAAAAAGGCCGTGAGCGCGCCCTCGACCGCGTTGCGGGCGCGGAACTCGGGGGCGATGCGGCGCCAGGCGTGCGCGCCGCCGGCGGCGGCGAGCGCGGCGAGCAGCGCCACCAGCGTCCACGAAGCCAGCGCGTGCAGGCGGTGGTAGCGCTCGGCGGCGGCGCGCATCACCTCGCTGGCGGGCTGGACCGCGCCGGCGACGATGTTGCGCAGATCGTTGACCACCAGCGCCAGCGCTGCCGGCGGCTGGTCGCGGATTTCGTCGGGCAGGCCGGCGACGACCAGGCGGGTGATCACGGTCGGCTCGAACGCAAGCCAGACGAGCAGCACGGCGAGCGCGGGCAGCGCGCACCACAGCGCGGTATGCCAGCCGTAGTAGCCAGGCAGCGAGTGCAGTCGGCGCACGCGGCCGTCGACGAGCTTCAGCGCGCGGCTGCGGCCGAACTGGAAGGCCAGCGCGGTGAGCCCCAGCAGGGCGGCGAGGACGAGGGTCAGGTTCATCAGGGGATGGCTCGGTGGCGGGCCCGGAAGCCGCAAAGGCGAAGGCGGCCGCAGAAGCGTAGTGCTCCTGCGGCCGCCGCGCTCGGGTCCGGGTCCTCAGAGCACCAGGCTCTTCAGCTCGCGCGCGTCGGCGGCGAACTGCTTGCGCTCGGCGTCGGGCATCGGGATCAGCCCCTTGTCGGCCAGGTAGCCGTCCGGCCCCCAGACCTTGTCACTGGTCAGTTCGGCGACGAACTCCTTGATGCCCGGGATCACGCCGACGTGCGCCTTCTTGACGTACATGTACAGCGGGCGCGAGACGGGATACTTGCCGGCGGCGATGTCGTCGAAGTCCGGAGCGATGCCGTCGACCCTGGCACCCTGGACCTTGTCCTGGTTCTCTTCCATGAAGCTGTAGCCGAAGACGCCCAGCGCGTTGGGGTTCGCGGCCAGCTTCTGCACGATCAGGTTGTCGTTCTCGCCGACCTCGATGAAGGCGCCGTCTTCGCGCATGGTCTGACAGGTGGCCTTGAATTTCTTCTCGTCGCTGGCCTTCAGCGCCTTCAGCGCCGGCTGCTCTTCGCAGCCGTGGTCCATCACCAGTTCGACGAAGGCGTCGCGCGTGCCCGAGGTCGGCGGCGGGCCGAGCACCTCGATCCGGGTGTCGGGCAGCGCCGGGTTGACCTGCTTCCAGGTCTTGTACGGGTTGGCGACCAGCGTGCCGTCGGCGTCGGGCACGTCCTTGGCCAGCGCCAGGAACAGGTCCTTGCGGGAGAGTTCGAAGGGCTTGGTCGCCTTGGCGTTGGCGACGACGATGCCGTCGTAGCCGATCTTGATCTCGACGACGTCGGCGACGCCGTTCTTGCGGCAGATCTCGAGCTCGGACTTCTTCATCCGGCGCGAAGCGTTGGAGACATCGGTGTTGGCCGGGCCGACGCCGGCGCAGAACAGCTTGAAGCCGCCGCCGGTGCCGGTGGCCTCGATCTTGGGGGTCTTGAAGCGGGTGGTCTTGCCGAACTGCTCGGCGACCACGGTCGCGAACGGGTAGACGGTCGACGAGCCGGCCATGCTGATGTAGTCGCGGGCCGACTGGGCCTGGGCCAGACCGGCCACCGCGGCAGCGGCGACGGCGATCGCGAGGGTCTTCTTGAGCACGGAAACCTCCCCAGTGGACGTGCGGGCGCGCCCGTTCCGGCGCGGTCGGGGCGCACTATAGGGAGGCTTTGCTACCGTTTCGTGACAGGCCTGGAGCTTGCGTGACAGTTGCGTGAAGCCGCACGCGCAGGCCGGACCGGCGATGTCTTTTCGCCAGCCGACAGCGTAATCTTACCTGAGTCTTACCATCGGAGTCCCGGCGATGGAAACTACCCGACTCTCCAGCAAGGGCCAGGTCATCATCCCCAAGGCTTTGCGCACGGCGCACCGCTGGGAAAGCGGTCTCGAGCTGCTGGTGATAGATACCGGGGATGGCGTGCTGCTGAAACCCAAGGCCCCCTTTGAAGAAACCTCGCTCGACAGCGTGGCCGCTTGCCTGCCGTATCGGGGCGAAGCCAGGACGGCGGACGACATCGAGCGGGCGATCCGTGAGGGTGCGCGGAGCGCATGGCGTGATAGCGATTGATACCAACGTCATCGTCCGCCTTCTGACCCGCGACGACGAAGCGCAGTACGAGGCGGCTTACGCACTGTTCGGACAGGAAGAGATCTTCATCCCCGATTCGGTGGTTCTCGAAACCGAATGGGTCTTGCGCTACGCGTACGATTTCGGCCCTGCCGATATCTGCGCCGCCTTGCGCAAGCTGTTCGGTCTCAGGAACGTGCACCTCGCCGATGACCGCCTGCTCGCCAAGGTGATCACGTGGCACGAGCAAGGCATGGACTTCGCCGATGCCCTCCATCTCGCGCACTGCGAGCACTTGGAGCATCTCAAGACCTTCGACGAGAAATTCGTGAAGAAAGCGAAAGGGCTGTCCGAGTGCTCGGTGGAGAGGCCCTGACGCGCTTCGGGCGCAGCGAGCGGAGTACGCCCTGCAAGCTCCATTCGGTACGCACGTACCGCAGTTTCAGTCCAGCGTCCGCCGGAAGCGCTTCAGCCCCAGCGCCAGCACCAGCGCGGTGAAGGCGAGCAGCGGCCACAGGTGCGGCCAGACCTCGATCGCGCCGTTGCCCTTCAGCAGGATGCCGCGCACGATGCGCAGGAAGTGCGTCAGCGGCAGCGCCTCGCCGAGCCACTGCGCCCAGGCCGGCATGCCGCGGTACGGGAACATGAAGCCCGACAGCAGGATCGACGGCAGGAAGAAGAAGAAGCTCATCTGGATCGCCTGCGTCTGGTTGCGCGCGACGCTGGAGAGCGTGATGCCGACGCTGAGGTTGGCGACGATGAACACCAGCACGCAGCCGGCGAGCAGCGCCAGGCTGCCCTGCATCGGCACGCCGAACACGGCGGCTGCGGCCGCCAGGATCACCGCCACCTGCACGTAGCCGACCAACACGTAGGGCAGGATCTTGCCGAGCATCACCTCGATCGGGCGCACCGGCATCGCCAGCAGGTTTTCGAGCGTGCCGCGCTCGAGCTCGCGCGTGACCGCGAGCGAGGTCATCATGATCATCGTCATCGTCAGGATCACGCCCATCAGCCCGGGCACGATGTTGTGCTGGGTGATGCCCTCGGGGTTGTAGCGCCGCTGCAGGTGCAGCTCGAACGCGGGTTCGGCGGCGGCGAGCGGCGCCAGCGGGCCGACCAGCTCGCGGCGCAGCGCGGTCAGCGCGAGGCCCTGCACCGCGGCCAGTGCGTTGCCGGCGGCGACCGGGTCGGTGGCGTCGGCTTCGAGCAGCACCGCCGGGCGCTCGCCGCGCTGCAGACGGCGCGAGAAATCCGCCGGGATCGTCAGCACGAACTGTACCTCGCCGCGCTCGAGCAGCCGGTCGGCTTCAGCGGCGCGCTCGGGCTGCGCGACGATCGCGAAGTAGCCCGAGTTCTTCAGCGCCCACACCAGGCTGCGCTCGAACGGGCCGTGCTCGGCGCCGAGCACCGCGGTCGGCAGTTGCCTGGGGTCGGTGTTGATCGCGAAGCCGAACACCGTCAGCTGGATCACCGGGATGCCGACCATCATCGCGAAGGTCAGGCGGTCGCGGCGCATCTGCACGAATTCCTTCAGCACCACCGCCCACAGCCGTGCCCAGCTCATTCCGCTGCCCGCATCAGCCGGATGAACACGTCTTCGAGCCGCGTCGGCGCGGGTGCACCGCGCACGCCGGGGCGTGCCAGCAGCGGTGCGAGCTGCGCCGCCAGCGCTTCGGCGTCGGCGCCGCTGACGTGCTGGCGCACGCCGAAGGGCGTGACCTGCTCGGCGGCGGGGAGCGCGCGCAACTCGTCGGCCAGCCCGGGCGGACCCTCGAGCTCCCAGGTCGCCAGCCCCGAGGCGGTGATCAGCTCGGCCGGCGTGCCCTCGGCCAGGAGCCGCCCCCAGGCGATATAGGCGAGTCGGGTGCAACGCTCGGCCTCGTCCATGTAATGTGTGCTGACCAGCACGGTGACGCCGGCAGCGGCAAGCGCGTGGATCTGATCCCAGAAGTCGCGCCGCGCCTTGGGGTCGACGCCGGCGGTCGGCTCGTCGAGCAGCAGCAGGCGCGGGCGGTGCAGCAGGCAGGCGGCGAGCGCGAGGCGCTGCTTCCAGCCGCCCGACAGGCTGCCGGCGAGCTGGTGCTGGCGTTCGGCCAGACCGAGCCGCTCGAGTGCTTCGTCGACCGCGCACCGGCGCTCGGACACGCGGTACAGCCGCGCGACGAAGTCGAGGTTCTCGCGCACCGACAGGTCTTCGTAGAAGCCGAAGCGCTGCGTCATGTAGCCGACCTCGCGCTTGATCGCGTCGCTCTCGGTGCGCAGGTCGAAGCCCAGGCACCGGCCTTCGCCGGCGTCGGGGGTCAGCAGGCCGCACAGCATCCGGATCGAGGTGGTCTTGCCGCTGCCGTTGGGGCCGAGGAAGCCGAAGATCTCGCCGGCGGCCACGCTCAGCGTCAGCCGCTCGACCACGGTGCGCTGGCCGAAGCGCTTGGTCAGTCCGCGCACCTCGATCAGCGGCGCCGTCACCGTTCGGCTCCGAGCGTGACGTCGACCGGCTGGCCGGGCTGGAGCCGCACGGCGTCTTCCGGCGCGGGCCTGGCCTCGACCAGGAACACCAGCTTCGCGCGCGCCTCGCGGCTGTAGATCACCGGCGGCGTGAACTCGGCCTCGGGCGCGACGAAGGTGATCTGCGCGGCGATGGTTCCGGTGCAGCCGTCGCAGCGCGCGCTGACCGCCATGCCGGGCGCGAGCCGCCCGACCACGGTCTCGGGGACGAAGAAACGCAGGATGCGGTTCTGCGGCGGCAGCAGCGACACCACCGGCGTGCCGGCCGGCACCTGCTCGCCGACGCGGAACAGCGTGTCGGCGACCAGCCCGGCGGCGGGGGCGGCGGCTGCGCGCCGCTCGAGCACCCAGCGCGCCTGCGCGACGGCGGCGTCGGCGGCGTCGACCTCGGCTCGAGCGGCGCGCAGCGCGTCGTCGCGGCCGGCGAGCTCGGCGGCTTCGAGCTGGGCTTCGAGCTCGTCGATGCGCTCGAGGTCGAGCCTGTGCTGAGCGTTTGCCGTGTCCAGCGCTTCCTGACTGGTGGCCGTGCCCAGGCTCTGCTGTCGCGCCAGCTGCTTCGCCGACAATTGGTGCCGCGCGCGCGCTTGCGCGAGCTGGGCGCGGATCACCGCCAGCTCGGGCTCGCGCTTGCCCTTGAGCAGATCGGCGAGCTGCGCGCGGCTGCGCGCGAGCCGCGCCTCGGTCTCCAGCAGCGCCGCATGCTCTTGTGTCGTTTCGAGCCGAAACAGCGCTGCGCCGGCCGCGACGGCATCGCCGCGCGCGACCGCCAGCGCCTCGAGCCTTCCCGCCGTCGGCGCGGCGATGCGCACGAACTCGCCTTCGACGTAGCCCTGGTAGTACGCCGGCGCCGCGTCGCCGCAGCCGGCGAGCAGCACGAGCACGGCGACGGCCCGGGCCAGGGCGGGCCAGTGAGGGAGAGGTGGGCAGCGAGGTCGCATCGCATCCGGGCGGTTCGGGGCGCTCCCGGAAAGCTAGACCGGCCAGGGCCGGCTTGCCCGCGCATCGGTGCGGACGCGCGCCGCCGCACACGCTGCTCGGACGGGTCTATGGTTTCCAGGACCGCGAACCGAAACGGTCCTGCGTGCTGTAACGCCGGACTGGAACGTCGCTTGCTAGCCTTGAACCGATCCTGAACGAGCCCGAGGACCGCCGCATGGCCATCCACGTCGCGCTGAACCACCGGACCCGCTACCGCTTCGACCGTCCGGTCGCGCTGTCGCCGCACCTCGTGCGCCTGCGCCCGGCGCCGCACACGCGCACGCCGATCCACGCCTATTCGTTGAAGGTCGACGCGAAGCCGCACTTCATCAACTGGCAGCAAGACCCCTTCGGCAACTTCCAGGCGCGGCTGGTGTTCCCGCAGAAGCTCACCGAGCTGACGATCGAGGTCGAGCTGATCGCCGAGATGGTGGTGATCAATCCCTTCGACTTCTTCGTCGAGGAGCACGCCGAGGCGTATCCGTTCGCCTACGCGCCGGAGCAGCAGCAGGAACTCGCACCCTACCTCGAGCGCCGCGACAACGGCCCGCGGCTGCGCGCGTGGCTGGCCGGCGTGCCGACCTCGGCACCGAAAACCGTCGACTTCCTGGTCGAGCTGAACCAGCGGCTGCAGCGCGACATCGGCTACGTGATCCGCATGGAGCCGGGCGTGCAGACCTGCGAAGCGACGCTGGCGACGGCCAGCGGCTCGTGCCGCGACTCGGCCTGGCTGCTGGTGCAGATCGCGCGCCACCTCGGGCTCGCGGCGCGCTTCGTCTCGGGCTACCTGATCCAGCTCGCGCCCGACGTCAAGCCGCTCGACGGTCCCGCGGGCCCCGAGGCCGACTTCACCGATCTGCACGCCTGGGCCGAAGTCTTCGTTCCCGGCGCCGGCTGGATCGGACTCGACCCGACCTCGGGGCTGCTCGCCGGCGAGGGCCACATCCCGCTCGCGGCCACGCCCGACCCCTCCGGTGCGGCGCCCGTCACCGGCTACACCGACGAATGCGAAGTCGAATTCGACTTCGGCATGAGCGTCACGCGCATCCACGAGGAGCCGCGCGTCACCAGACCCTACAGCGAGGCCCAGTGGTGTTCGATCGAGGCGCTGGGGCACGCGGTCGACGCACGCCTCGCCGCCGGCGACGTGCGCCTGACGATGGGCGGCGAGCCGACCTTCGTCTCGATCGACGACATGGAGGGCGTCGAATGGAACACCGCGGCGCTGGGCCCGGACAAGCGCCGCCTCGCCGGCGAACTGCTCGAGCGCCTGCGCGCGCGCTTCGCCCCCGGCGGGCTGCTGCACACCGCGCAGGGCAAGTGGTACCCGGGCGAGTCGCTGCCGCGCTGGGCGCTGAACTGCTACTGGCGCGCCGACGGCAAGCCGATCTGGCACGACCAGGCGCTGCTCGCCGACGATCGCGGCGTCGGCGCTCACGGCCCGGACAGCGCGCGCGACTTCGCCGCGGCGCTGGCCGAGCGCCTCGGCGTGTCGCCGCGGCGGCTGATCGAAGCCTTCGAAGACGCCTACTACTACCTCTGGTACGAGCGCACGCTGCCGGTGAACATCGACCCGCTCGCGGCCGACCTCGACGATCCGGAGGAGCGTCGACGCCTGGCGAAGCTGCTCGAGCGCGGCCTCGGCACGCTCGCCGGCTTCGCGCTGCCGCTGCGCTGGAGCGAGCGCGACGGCGCCTGGGAGAGCGGCGTCTGGCCGCTGCGCCGTGAACGGCTGTACCTGGTGCCCGGGGACTCGCCGCTGGGCTTGCGCCTGCCGCTCGACGCGCTGCCGTGGAGCGAGCGCTGCGACATCCCTTTCGGCCAGTCGCTGTTCGAGTTCCGCGCCGCGCTCGGCGATGCGTACGGCGAAGTCGCGCGACGCTACGGCGTGCGCGAGCGCCGCGTCGAGGTCGGTGGCCACCATCACGAGCGCGGCCTGCAGGACTGGCAGGAGCAGCCGGCCGGCGACGGCGAGGACATCATCCACACCGCGCTGTGCGTCGAGCCGCGCGATGGCCGGCTGCACGTGTTCCTGCCGCCGCTGGCGCGGCTCGAGCACTGGCTGGACCTGATCGCCTCGATCGAGCACACCGCTGCCGCGCTCGGCATGGCGGTGGTGATCGAAGGCTATCCGCCGCCGGCCGACCCCAGGCTGAAGAAGTTCGCGGTGACGCCCGACCCCGGCGTGATCGAGGTCAACGTCCACCCGGCGAGCGACTGGGACGCGCTGGTGGACACCACCACGGTGCTGTACGAGGCGGCGCGGCAGACGCGGCTCGGCACCGAGAAGTTCATGCTCGACGGTCGCCATACCGGCACCGGCGGCGGCAACCACGTCACGCTCGGCGGCGCCACACCGGCCGACTCGCCCTTCCTGCGCCGGCCCGATCTGCTGAAGAGCCTGTTGAGCTACTGGCAGCACCACCCGGCGCTGTCGTACCTGTTCGCGGGGCTGTTCGTCGGCCCGACCAGCCAGGCGCCGCGTGTCGACGCGGCGCGCGACGACAGCCTCTACGAGCTCGAGATCGCGCTCCGGCAGATGCCGGCGGGCGAGGTGCCGCAACCCTGGCTGGTCGACCGCCTGCTGCGCAACCTGCTGGTCGACCTCACCGGCAACACGCACCGCGCCGAGTTCTGCATCGACAAGCTGTACTCGCCGGACGCCGACAGCGGCCGCCTCGGCCTGGTCGAATTCCGCGCCTTCGAGATGCCACCGCACGCGCGCATGAGCCTGGTGCAGCAGTTGCTGATCCGCGGCATCGTCGCGCGTTGCTGGGAGTCGCCGTACGGCGAGCGGCTGGCGCGCTGGGGCACGACGCTGCACGACCGCTGGATGCTGCCGCACTACCTGTGGGAAGACCTGAAGGATGTGCTCGGCGACCTCGGCCGCCACGGCTTCGCCTTCGCCCCGGCCTGGTTCGAGCCCTTCCTCGAGTTCCGCTTTCCGGTGTTCGGGCGCGTCATTCAGCGCGACATCGCGCTCGAGCTGCGCCAGGCGATCGAGCCCTGGTACGTGCTCGGCGAAGAGGCGGTCGCCGGCGGCACCGCGCGTTTCGTCGACTCCTCGGTCGAGCGGCTGCAGGTCAAACTCGAGGGGCTGAACGGCGAGCGCTACGTGCTCGCCTGCAACGGCCGACGTGTGCCGCTGCGCCCGACCGGGCGCCAAGGCGAGTTCGTCGCCGGCGTGCGCTTCCGCGCCTGGCAGCCGCCTTCGGCGCTGCACCCCTTGATCCCGGTGCACGCGCCGCTGGTATTCGACCTGGTCGACACCTGGAACGCGCGCTCGATCGGCGGCTGCACCTACCACGTGATGCATCCGGCGGGGTTGAACCCTGCGCACTTCCCGGTCAACGCCAACGAAGCCGAAGCCCGCCGCCTGGCGCGCTTCTGGAGCTACGGCCATACGCCGGGACCGATGCAGGCGCCGCCCGAGGAGACGAGCCTCGACTTTCCGCATACGCTCGATCTGCGCAGAGCGCCTTGAGGCGCCGGGACACCGCGATGAGCGACACCATGGCCGAAGCCCGACCGATGAGCGATCCGCTCGCCGAACTGCTGGCCGACTATCCGCCGCCGGCAGCCAACAGTCACGACGAGCTGCTCGCACCCGACGGCGTGGTGCGCCCGGGTTGGGACTACGTGCTGCGCGAGCTCGCCGCGCTCGGCTTCGACGGGCTCGCGGCGCGCCACGGAGAGGCGCAACGCCTGTTGCGCGAGAACGGCGTCACCTTCAACGCCCACGAAGCCAGCCGCAGCGTCGCGCGCGCCTGGAGCGTCGACCCGGTGCCACTGCCGATCCGCGGCGAGGAATGGGCGGCGCTGGCGGCCGGTCTGGCGCAGCGCAGCCGCCTGTTCGAGCGTCTGCTGGCCGATCTGTACGGCCCGCGCACGGTGCTGCGCCACGGCCTGCTGCCGCCCGAGCTGGTGCACGCGCACCCGGGCTTCCTGCACGCCGCCTGGAACTCGCTGGCCGAGGGCGGGCGCTGGCTGGTGTTCCATGGCGTCGACCTGGCACGCGCCTCGGACGGCGCCTTCGTCGTGCTCGCCGACCGCGCGCAGGCGCCGAGCGGTGCCGGCTACGCGCTCGAGAACCGCATCACGCTCGCGCGCGCGCTGCCCTCGCTGTACCGCGACGCGCCGCTGCGGCGGCTGGCGAGTTTCCTCGAAGCCGAGCGCGCGACGCTGACCCGACTCGCGCCGCACAAGCACGAGGCGCCGAGCGTCGTTCTCCTGACCCCCGGGCCGGACAGCCAGGCGTATTTCGAGCACGCGTATCTTGCCAACTACCTGTCGCTGTCGCTGGTGCAGGGCGAAGACCTCGCGGTGCGCGAGGGCCGCGTCTGGCTGAAGACCCTCGGCGGACTGCGGCCGGTCGACGTGATCCTGCGCCACATCACCGATGCCTGGTGCGATCCGCTCGAGCTGCGCGCCGAGTCGATGCTCGGCGTGCCGGGACTGCTCGCCGCGGTGCGCCACGGCGGCGTGGCGCTCGCCAGCGCGCTCGGCGTCGGCGCGATCGAGAACCCGGGGCTGATGCCCTTCCTGCCGGCGCTGTGCCGCGCGCTGCTCGGCGAAGAGCTGCGGCTGCCCTCGGTCGCGAGCTGGTGGTGCGGCCGCCCCGAGGCGCTCGAGCACGTCTGCGGCCACCTCGGGGAACTGCTGGTCCACCCCCTCGGTGAGCCGTACCACCTGATCGACGGCGCCGGCCTCAATGGGCTCGGGCGCGAGGTGCTGATCGCCCGGCTGCGCCGCGAGCCGGCGCGCTTCGTCGCGCAGCAGCGCATCCGGCCGGCGACGGCGCCGGTGCTGGCCGACGGCCGGCTGGTGCCGCAGCCGGTGACGCTGCGCGCCTTCAGCGTCGCCGAGGACGAGGGCTACCGCGTGATGCCGGGCGCACTCGCCTGGGTCAGCCCCGACGGGCGTGCCCCGGTGCGCGGCGGCATCAGCAAGGATGTCTGGGTGCTGGCCGAGGCGCCGCAGCCGCACGTGAGCCTGCTGCGCCAGGCGCGCGGGCCGGTGCTGCTGACGCGCGACGGCGCCGACCTGCCGAGCCGCGTCGGCGAGAACCTGTTCTGGCTCGGCCGCTACGGCGAGCGCTACGACAGCCACGCACGGCTGCTGCGCGAAGCGCTGCAGCGCCTGATCGAGCGCGGCGACGGGGCGGCCGAGGACAGCTGCCTCGAAGACCTGCTGACGGCGCTCGAGCTCGAGCTCGGCGAGGTCGAGGCCGGACCGCGCGGGCGCTTCTTCGCGCTGCGGCGGCGCTTCCTCGGGCTGTTCGACGAAGGCGCCGAGTCCGGCTTGCGCACTACCTTCGTCGCCTGCCTGCGCAACGCCCGCGCGGTGCGCGACCACCTCGGCGACGACGCCTTCCGCGCGCTGAACCGCCTGCGCCAGAGCCTCGGCGAGCTGCCCAGCCCGCCCTCGAACTCCGCCGGACGCAACGCGCTCGACGAGCACGTCACGCTGCTCGGTGCGTTCTTCGGCTCCTGCAACGAAACCATGCCGCACCACTACGGCTGGCGCTTCCTCGACATCGGCCGCTTCATCGAGCGCGTGCTGAACACGGTCGGGCTGCTGCGGCTGGCGTTCGTGCAAGCCCGCAACCCCGGCGTGCCGCTGTGGGAAGTCGTGCTCGCGACCACCGACAACCTCGCCGCGTACCGCCGCCGCTACCGTTCGGCGCTGTACCCGAGCGCGATCCTCGATCTGCTGCTGTTCGACGAAGACAACCCGCGTTCGGTCGGCTACCAGCTGCGGCGCCTCGGGCGGCAGATCGGGCGCCTGCCGCACCCGCGGTCCAACCCCTACCGCAGCGCCGAGGAGCGGCTGATCCTGCAGGCGCAGTCGGTGCTCGGGCTGGCCGACATCGAGGCGCTGGCCGAATCGGTGCGCGAGGTCGGCATCGGGCGCGCCGACGGCGAGCTGGCCGAACTGCTCGAGCGCCTGCACGCGCCGCTGCTCGAGCTGTCCGATGCCGTCGCCAACAGCCACTTCAGCCACGCCGAGACGCCGCGGCAGCTGGTCGAGATGCTCTGAGGCCCCGCGTCATGCGCTATGCCGTCACGCACCGCACCGCCTACCGCTACAGCGGCCGCGTCGCGCTGTGCCACAACGAGGCGCGGCTGCTGCCGCGCACGACGCCGTGGCAGGTCCCCGAGGCATCGCATCTGGCGATCACGCCGGCGCCGGCCTTGCAGGCCGAGCGTTACGACTTCTTCGGCAACCGCGTGCTGTATTTCGCGCTGCAGGACCTGCACCAGGCGCTCGAGGTCGAGGTGAAGACGCTGGTCAGCGTGCTGCCGCGCGAACTGCCGGACCCGGCCGGCTCGCCGCCGTGGGAAGCGGCGGTCGCGCTGCTGCGCGAGCTGCCGGAGCTGAACGCGATGGAGGCGCGCCAGTTCGCGCTGCCTTCGCCCTTCGTCGCGCCCGACGCGGCGCTCGCCGACTACGCGCTGCCCTCGTTCACCCCCGGCCGGCCGCTGCTCGAGGCGGTGCTCGACCTGAACCGGCGCATCCACTGCGAATTCACCTACGACCCGCAGTTCTCGACCATCGCCACGCCGCTGTCGGAAGTGCTGCGCTCGCGCCGCGGCGTCTGCCAGGACTTCGCGCACCTGGCGATCGCGTGCCTGCGTGCGCTCGGGCTGGCGGCGCGCTACGTCAGCGGCTACCTCGAAACCATCCCGCCGCCGGGCAAGCCGCGCCTGGTCGGCGCCGACGCCTCGCACGCCTGGCTGGCGCTGTTCGTGCCCGGACACGGCTGGGTCGACCTCGACCCGACCAACAACTGCGCCCCCGACGAGCAGCACGTGACGCTGGCCTGGGGCCGCGACTACGCCGACGTTGCGCCGCTGAAGGGGGTGATGCTCGGCGGCGGTTCGCACACGCTCGAGGTGGCGGTCGACGTCGAGCCGCTGGAGGCGTGAGGCTTCACGCCACGCCGGCGAGGATCACGCCGTAGCGCGCCGCCTTGCCGAGCGCGATGCAGACCAGGCTGGGCAGCAGACGCAGCCGCAGCCAGCCGGCGGCGAGGCACAGCGGGTCGCCGATCAGCGGTACCCACGACAGCAGCAGCGACGCCGGCCCCCAGCGGCGCACGCGCTCGAGCGCCTTGCCCTCGGGCGGCTTCCCCGGCCTGAAGCGCGCCAGCCAGGCGCCGAGCGTCCACGAGCTCAAGCCCCCCAGCGTGTTGCCGAGCGTCGCCGCGGCGAACAGCAGCCCCGGCGCCGTCTCGCCGCGCGCGAGCAGCCCCACGAACAGCAGCTCCGAGCCGCCGGGCAGCAGCGTCGCGGCGAGGAAGCTGCCGGCGAACAGGCTCCAGAGCTCGGCGTTCACCCCAGCCAATCCGGCATCGGATGGCGCTTCAGCCGCGCGCGGTGCTCGTGCCAGTGCGGATCGTGCGCCGCGACCACGCCCCAGAACGCCGCCGAATGGTCCAGGTGCACCGTGTGCGCCAGCTCGTGCACCAGCACGTGGCGCACCAGCTCGGACGGCAGCAGCAGGAGCCGGGCGTTGAGGCTGATGCGCCTCGACGCCGAGCAACTGCCCCAGCGCGCGCGCTGCAGGCGGATGGTCACGCCCGCGTAGCCGAGCCCGGTGTCCGCCGAGACCCGCGCGAGCCAGGGCGGCAGGTGGCGCCCGGCGTGCGCGAGCAGCCAGCGGCCCAGGAGCGCACGCGCCTGGGCATCGTCGCCGGCCTCGAGCCGCAAGCCCTCGCCGTGCGCGAGCAGCCGCGGTCGCCCGACGACTTCGGTGCGCTCGAGCTTCCAGCGCTCGCCGAGTGCCGGCAGCTCGAGCGCCGTGGGCAGCGTGGGCGCGGGAGCCTCGGCCAGGCGGCGGAACTGCGCCGCGATCCAGTCGCGGTGGCGCTCGAGCAGCGCCGGCACGCGCCCCTCGGGAAAGTCCGGCGGCACCACCAGTTCGAGCCCGTGGCGGCGCGTCACGCGCAGCCGCACCTGGCGTGCGCGCGGGTGCACGCGGATTTTTGCCTGCCAGTCGCTCATGGTTGCGGCGGCTTCGCGCGCAAGCCGATGCCGCGCCCGGCGGCGAGCGGGTGCGGCAGCAGCAGGTGCTCGCGCATCAGCGCGTTCAGCCGCTCGAGCGCGTCGATCGGCAGCGCCACTGCGCGGCGCTCGCCGAGGCTGACGTGCACCAGCAAGAGCTCGATGCTCGCAGCGAGGAAGCCCGCCTCGGCGTGGTACATGCGCTGGAACAGGTGCAGGCGCTTGCTGTCGTGGCCGAGCAGCTGCGCATCGACCCGGATCGGCGTCCCCTCGACCAGCTCGTGCAGGTAATTGACGTGGCTCTCGACCACGAACAGCGAGCAGCCGCTCGCCGCACGGTAGGCGCTGCCGAGGCCGAGGTGTTCGAGCACCGCATCGCTCGCCTGGTCGAAGGCGGCGACGTAGGCGGCGACGTTCATGTGGCCGTTGTAATCGATCCACTCGGGGGGAACGGTCGCGGCGTAGAGCTCGAGGGGACTGGGCATCGACATGCGCGGGCGGATGCGGGCAGACTGGAACGCCGAACCTAGCTGGTTTCGCCGTGCCGCGCCAGCCCCGGATTCAGGGCTTCCAGCGTTCCGGGTTCGCCCAGAAGCGGCTGTTGAGCCAGTCGGGCACGGTCTTGTAGGTTTCGATCGCGTAGACGAACAGGCCGTGATGATGTCCCGCGCCGTCCGGCCAGCGCCCGCGCTGGCTGAAACCGAGGCCGAGCAGGGTGTTGGCGTCCCAGCCGCTGGCGTGCCCCGCCCAGGGCTCGGCCCCGGCCGACAGCGGCACGACCAGCGCCAGGTGGCGCGTCAGCCGGTCGCGCAGCGCCGCGAGCAGTGCCTTGCCGCGCGCCGCGGGCAGATGCTCGAGCGCGCCGGCGACGAGTGCGAAGTCCGCCGGCGCGAGCTGCGCCGGATCGAGCTCCGCCGACGGCGGCACGTGTACGATGCGGCAGTCCGGGTGTTGCCCGGCCCAGCCGGCGGGCAGCGCCTGCGCCGGATCGGGTGCGATCAGCAGCAGCGAGCCGGGGGCGGCCTCGGTCAGCAGCGCGGCGAGCTCGGGCAAGTGGTTCATGCGTGTTTCACCGAACAAGCTCCGGCAGGAGCGGACAACATAACCGAGGACGAGATTCCCGTGGCAGGACGTGTGCTGATCGTCGCCGGCTCGGATTACGGCATCCGGGCCGAGATCAAGACCGTGATCGCGCTCGCCTGCGTGCGGGCGGCGATCCGCCAGGCGCCGGGGCCGGGGGACGTGATCCGCCACGGCTTGACGGTGCGCCCCTTCGGGTTGTGGGGATGAAGGTGCTCGGCATCGCCGGGCGCAGCGGTGTGGGCAAGACCACGCTGCTCGTCGCGCTGATCCCCTTGCTCGCCGCGCGCGGCGTGCGCGTCGCGGCGCTGAAGCAGGCGCACGACAGCTTCGACCTCGACGTACCCGGGCGCGACAGCGCGCGGCTGCGCCGCGCCGGGCTCGCCTGCACGCTGATCAGCGCCGCCAACCAGACGGTGCTGATCGAAGAGCACGCCGCGCCGCACGAAGCCGGGCTCGCCGAGCTATTGGTGCGGCTCGAGCCGGTCGACCTGGTGCTCGCCGAGGGTTTCTCGGCCGCGGCCATCCCCAAGCTCGAGCTGCTGCGCGCAGGCGCGCCGGCCGAGCCGCGCCATCGGCACGACCCGCAGGTGCTCGCGGTCGTCGCCGACTTCGCGCCGCCGGCGGATATCCGTCTGCCGTGGCTGCCGCTCGGCGATCCGGCGGCGATCGCCGACTTCATCGAACATTCCATCCTCGAGGAACGCCGACCATGAGCGAAGACCGCATCAAGCCCGACCCGAGCTGCGCCGACGACTACGACCCCAACTCGCTGCCGGTGCCCGAGGCGCTGCGCCGGATGCAGGCCGAACTGGCGCCGGTCGAGGGCTTCGAGCAGGTGGCGCTGCGCGCGGCGCTGGGGCGCGTGCTGTTCGACGACATCCGCTCGCCGGTCGACGTGCCTGCGCACACCAATTCGGCGATGGACGGCTATGCGCTGCGCGCCGCCGACGTCCCGGCCGAGGGCACGGCGCGGTTCGCGGTGATCGGCACCGCGCTCGCCGGTCAGCCCTTCGACGGCGCGGTCGGGCCGGGGCAGGCGGTGCGGATCATGACCGGCGCGATGCTGCCCGCGGGCGCCGACTGCGTGGTGATGCAGGAGCAGGCCGAGCGCGACGGCGAGGCGGTGCGCATCGGCACCGACCATCGCGCCGGGCAGAACGTGCGCCTGGCCGGCGAAGACCTGCGCCGCGGCGGCACCGTGCTCGAGGCCGGCCGTCGCCTCCTGCCGGCCGACCTCGGCGTGCTCGCCTCGCTCGGCTTCGCCGAGGTGCGCGTGCGCCGGCGGCTGCGGGTGGCGTTCTTCTCGACCGGCGACGAGCTGCGCTCGATCGGCGAGCCGCTCGACCCCGGCTGCGTCTACGACAGCAACCGCTATTCGCTGTACGGCATGCTGAGCGCGCTCGGCGTCGAGCTGATCGACCTCGGCGTGGTGCGCGACCGCCGCGAAGACCTGGTCGCGGCCTTCGCCCAGGCGGCCGATTGCGCCGACGCGGTGATCACCTCGGGCGGGGTGTCGGTCGGCGAGGCGGATTTCGTCAAGGAGATCCTGCATTCGCTCGGGCGCATCCACTTCTGGAAGATCGCGATGCGCCCGGGCCGCCCGCTCGCTTTCGGCCGCATCCACGACGCGGTGTTCTTCGGCTTGCCCGGCAACCCGGTGTCGGTGGTCGTGACCTTCTACCAGTTCGTGCAGCCGGCGCTGCGGCGGATGATGGGCATG
>JBDHRG010000253.1:0-4851 GCA_039807445.1 Candidatus Competibacteraceae bacterium | reverse complement strand
GACACGCACATGCGCCAGCCGCGGCACTTGTCCTGGTCGATCAGGACGATGCCGTCTTCCTCGCGCTTGTAGATCGCCCCCGACGGGCACGAAGCGACGCACGCCGGGTTCAGGCAGTGCTCGCACAGCCGCGGCAGGTACATCATGAAGGTGTTTTCGAACTCGCCGTAGATTTCCTTCTGCACGCCCTCGAAGTTGTAATCCTTCGAGCGCTTGGCGAATTCGGTGCCGAGGATCTCTTCCCAGTTCGGGCCCCACTGCACCTTTTCCAGGCGCTGGCCGGAAACCGCCGAGCGTGGCCGCGCGACCGGCATCGCCTTCGATTCGGGCGCGTTCTGCAGGTGGGCGTAGTCGTAGTCCCAGGGCTCGTAGTAGTCGTCGATCTCGGGCATGTTGGGGTTGGCGAACAGGTTGGCCAGCACCCGCCAGCGCCCGCCCTGCATCGGCTCGATCTTGCCGTCGCCCTTGCGCCTCCAGCCGCCGTTCCAGCGGCTCTGGTTCTCCCATTCCTTCGGGTAGCCGATGCCGGGCTTGGTCTCGACGTTGTTGAACCAGGCGTATTCCATGCCGTCGCGCGAAGTCCAGACGTTCTTGCACGTCACCGAACAGGTGTGGCAGCCGATGCACTTGTCCAGATTCAGGACCATGCCGATCTGAGCACGAACTCTCATCTTTCGAATCCTCGTCGGAGCTTGTCCGTCGCGGCGGTCGGATGGGTGATGCGGAGAGGGGTGATGGGGAGCGCAGACCCGCGTTCCCCATGCCCCATTCCCGCCCACCCACGCGCGTCCTCCGCGCTTGCGTCTATCTCAGTGACCCGTCGCCGCGGCGGCCGGCTCGTCGTCGAGCCAGTCGACCCTGTCGAGCTTGCGCACCACGATGAACTCGTCGCGGTTGGAGCCGACGGTGCCGTAGTAGTTGAAGCCGTAGCTCTGCTGCGCGTAGCTGCCGATCATGTGCGTGGGCTTGAGCACGGTGCGCGTGACCGAGTTGTGGATGCCGCCGCGCGTGCCGGTGATCTCCGAGCCCGGGGTGTGCACGATCTTCTCCTGCGCGTGGTACATCAGCGACATGCCCTCGGGCACGCGCTGGCTGACCACGGCGCGGGCGACGATGGCGCCGTTGAGGTTGAAGGCTTCGATCCAGTCGTTGTCTTCGACACCGGCCTTGCTGGCGTCGACCTCGGACATCCAGATGATCGGGCCGCCGCGCGACAGCGTCAGCATCAGCAGGTTGTCGGTGTAGGTGCTGTGGATGCCCCACTTCTGGTGCGGGGTGATGAAGTTCAGCACCACCTCGGGGTTGCCGTTGGAGCGGCTGCCCAGCATCGGCTCGACGGTCTTCATGTCGACCGGCGGGCGGTAGGCGCACTGTGCCTCGCCGAAGCCGAGCATCCACGGGTGGTCCTGGTAGAACTGCTGGCGGCCGGTGACGGTGCGCCACGGGATCAGCTCGTGGACGTTGGTGTAGCCGGCGTTGTACGAGACGTGCTCGTCCTCGAGCCCCGACCAGGTCGGGCTCGAGATGATCTTGCGCGGCTGCGCCTGGATGTCGCGGTAGCGGATCTTCTCGTGCTCCTTGGGCAGCGCCAGGTGGGTGTGGTCGCGGCCGGTGATCGCCGACAGCGCGGCCCAGGACTTGACGGCGACGTGGCCGTTGGTCTCGGGGGCGAGCATCAGGATCACTTCGGCGGCGTCGATGTCGGAGTCGATCTTCGGCCGGCCCTTGGAGACGCCGTCCTCGTCGACGACGTAGTTCAGCGTCGCCAGCGCATCGACCTCGTCCTGGGTGTTCCAGCTGATGCCCTTGCCGCCGTTGCCGAGCTTGTCGAGCAGCGGTCCGACCGAGGTGAACTTCTTGTAGGTGCTCGGGTAGTCGCGTTCGACCACGACCAGCGAGGGCGCCGTCTTGCCCGGGACCAGGTCGCACTCGCCGCGCTTCCAGTCGCGCACCTCGGGCATCGCCAGTTCGTTGGGCGTGTCGTGCAGCGTCGGCAGCGCGACGATGTCCCGCTCGACGCCGAGGTGGCCCTTGCACACTTCGGAGAACTTCTTCGCGATGCCCTTGAAGATGTTCCAGTCGGTGCGCGACTCCCAGGCCGGGTCCACCGCCGCCGACAGCGGGTGGATGAAGGGGTGCATGTCCGAGGTGTTGAGGTCGTTCTTCTCGTACCAGGTCGCCGTCGGCAGCACGATGTCCGAGTACAGGCAGGTGGTCGACATGCGGAAGTCCAGCGTCACCAGCAGGTCGAGCTTGCCCTGCGCGGCTTCGCGCCACTTGACCTCTTCGGGCTTGTCGCCGCCTTCTTCGCCGAGGTCCTTGCCCTGCACGCCGTGGGTGGTGCCGAGCAGGTACTTGAGGAAGTATTCGTGGCCCTTGCCCGAGGATCCGAGCAGGTTCGAGCGCCACACGAACAGGTTGCGCGGGAAGTTGACCGGGTTGTCGGGGTCGTCCATCGCGAAGCCGAGCTCGCCCGACTTCAGCCGCTCGACCACCAGCTCGGCCGGGGCCTTGCCGGCGGCGGCGGCGGCCTTGGACAGCTCGAGCGGGTTGGCGTCGAAGTGCGGCGCCGACGGCAGCCAGCCCATGCGCACCGCGCGCGCGTTGTAGTCGATCTGCGACCCGGCCCACTGCGCCGGGTCGGCGAGCGGCGACAGGATCTCCTTCATCGACACCTTTTCGTGGCGCCACTGGCTCGAGTGCACGTACCAGAACGAGGTCGAGTTCATGTGCCGCGGCGGGCGGTTCCAGTCGAGCGCGAAGGCGAGCGCGGTCCAGCCGGTCTGCGGGCGCAGCTTCTCCTGGCCGACGTAGTGCGCCCAGCCGCCGCCGCTCTGGCCGATGCAACCGCACATCATCAGCATGTTGATGACGCCGCGGTAGTTCATGTCCATGTGGTACCAGTGGTTCATCGCCGCGCCGATGATGACCATCGATCTGCCGTGGGTGCGGTCGGCGTTCTCGGCGAACTGGCGCGCGACGGCGATGATCTGGGCACGCGGTACGCCGGTGATCTTCTCCTGCCAGGCCGGGGTGTAGGGCACGTCGTCGTCGAAGCTCGACGCGACGTTGGCCCCGCCCAGGCCGCGGTCGAGGCCGTAGTTGGCGAGCGTCAGGTCGTAGACGGTCGCGACCAGCGCCTCGCTGCCGTCGGCGAGCGTGATCTTCTTCGCCGGAACGTTGCGGACCTGGATCGCGTCGTGGCCGGTGTGGGCGAAGTGCGGGTGCCGGGTGGCGCCGAAGTAGGGGAAGGCGACCGGAACGACCGTGTCCCGGACCTCGTTGACCGACAGGCGCAGCTGCGTCTCGGCGCCGCTCAGGGCTTCCCTCGGCTCGAGGTTCCACTTGCCCTTGAGCTCGCCCTGCTCGCCCCAGCGGAAGCCGATCGCGCCGTTCGGGACGATCAGATTGCCGCTCTTCTCGTCGAAGGCCAGTGTCTTCCACTCGGGGTTGTTGGCCTGGCCGGCGTCGCCGGCGAGGTCGGAGGCGCGCAGGAAGCGGCCGTTGACGTAGCTGCCGTCGTCGCGCTTGTCGAGACGCACCAGCATCGGGAAGTCGGTCTTGGTGCGGACGTAGTCGGTGAAGTACTCCGACTTGCCGTCGAGGTGGAACTCGCGCAGGATCACGTGCCCCATCGCCATCGCCACCGCCGCGTCGGTGCCCTGCTTGGGGTGCAGCCAGACGTCGGCGAACTTCGAGGCTTCCGAGTAGTCGGGGCAGACGACGACGGTCTTGGTGCCCTTGTAGCGGACCTCGGTCATGAAGTGGGCATCGGGGGTGCGCGTCTGCGGCACGTTCGAGCCCCACATCATCAGGAAGCTCGAGTTGTACCAGTCGGCCGATTCGGGCACGTCGGTCTGCTCGCCCCAGACCATCGGCGAGGCCGGCGGCAGGTCGCAGTACCAGTCGTAGAACGAACCGCAGGCGCCGCCGATCAGCGACAGGTAGCGGCTGCCGGCGGCGTAGCTGACCATCGACATCGCCGGGATCGGCGAAAAGCCGTAGATGCGGTCCGGGCCGTACTGCTTGGCGGTGTAGACGTTGGCCGCGGCGATGATCTCTTCGACCTCGGCCCAGCTCGAGCGCACCATGCCGCCGAGGCCGCGCTTGCTCTTGTATTCCTGCGCCTTGCCGGCGTCTTCGACGATGCTGGCCCAGGCCTCGACCGGGTCTTTGCCGGCGCGCGCTTCGCGCCACAGCTTCAGCAGCCGGCCGCGCACCATCGGGTACTTCAGGCGGTTGGCGCTGTACAGGTACCAGCTGTACGAGGCGCCGCGCTGGCAGCCGCGCGGCTCGTGGTTGGGCAGGTCGTCGCGGGTGCGCGGGTAGTCGGTCTGCTGCGTCTCCCAGGTAACCAGGCCGTTCTTGACGTAGATCTTCCAGCTGCACGAACCGGTGCAGTTCACGCCGTGGGTCGAGCGCACGATCTTGTCGTGCTGCCAGCGGGCGCGGTAGGCGTCTTCCCAGCTGCGGTCCTCGTTGGTGACGATGCCGTGCTCGTCGGCGAAGGAGCCCTGCACCTTCCTGAAGAAGCTCAGGCGGTCGAGGAAATGACTCATGACGTTTTTTGCCTCTCTCTCTCTCGTATTCGGAAAGGTGCGAGGAGCGAGGCGCGAGAAGAGAACGCGCCCTGAAACTCGTGCCTCGAGCCTCGTGCCTATCTCAGCAGGGCATCTCCGCGCCCCGTCGGCTGTAGAACCACCAGTTGATCGCGATGCAGGTGACGTAGAAGGCCAGGAAGCCGTACAGCGCGGCTTCGGCGCCGCCGGTCAGCTCGATCGAGGTGCCGAAGCTCTTCGGGATGAAGAAGCCGCCGTAGGCGCCGATCGCCGAGCTGAAGCCGACCACCGC
>JBDHRG010000022.1:0-28610 GCA_039807445.1 Candidatus Competibacteraceae bacterium | reverse complement strand
TACCCGCGCCCGCGCGCGCCGCGCATCCCGGCGGTGGCGCTGTCCGCCTTCGTGGACGCGCTTATGCCGGCCTCGCATAATGCCGGCTGCGCGGGGCCGGATGTGCTGGCTGGAGGCAACAGCACATGCCGAAGCGCAGACGAGATCAGGACGGCATCTACCGGCGCAGGAAGTCGCCGTACTGGTGGGCCAGCTACACCGACGTGGGCGGCCAGAGAGCTCGCCGCAGTACTGGCACTGCCGACCGACGGGAAGCCGAAGCGCTCCTCGCCAAGAGGCGGCTCGAAACGCACCGCGGCCGCCACTGGGGCGAAGCGCCCAGCCACACGTTCGACGAGCTGATGTTGCGCTACCTGGAAGAGACGCGGCCGAGCAAACGCAGCACCGAGCGCGACCACCGCATCGCGCGCCACCTGTACGCGGCCTTCACCGGCCGCGCGCTGGACGGCCTCGGCGCCGCCGACGTGCACGGCTACATCGCCGGCCGCCGCGGACTCGGCGTCAAGGCGAGCACCATCCGCCGCGAGCTGTCGCTGCTGTCGGCGGCGATCAACCACGCCCGCCGCTGGTGGGACTGGAACGTCCCCAACCCGGTGCAGGGACGACGCCCGCCGGCCGGCGAGGGCCGGGTGCGCTGGCTCACGCGCGCGGAGGCCGCCCGGCTGATCCAGGCCGCGGAGCAGGAGCCGCGTGCGCCACACCTGGCCGATTTCATCCATCTGGCGCTCAACACCGGCTGTCGCAAGGGCGAGCTGCTCGGGCTCGAGTGGCGCCGGGTCAGCCTGGCGGACGCGCTGCTGCTCCTCGACCCCGAGCACACCAAGACCGCCCGGCGCCGCTCGGTGCCGCTCAACCGCGCAGCCCGCGCCGCGCTGCTGCGCCTGGCGGGCTTCCGCGCCGAGCACTGCCCGGGCTCGCCGTGGGTGTTCTGCCACAAGGACGGCAGCCGCGTGCGGAACATCCGCAAGGGCTTCACGACGGCGTGCGCCAGGGTCGGCATCGAGAACTTCACGCCGCACGACCTGCGCCACACCTGCGCCGCGTGGCTGGTGTCGTCGGGCGTGCCGCTGGCGGAGGTCAAGGAACTGCTCGGCCACACTACGGTGCAGATGACCGAACGCTACGCCCACCTGGCACCGGAGAACGTGCGCGCGGCGGTCGAGCGGCTGGAAACGAAAAACCCCGAGTCACATTCTGGTCACACTGACGCGGGGTCCGCAGGCGGGAGGTGAACCCAACCCGTTGAATTCATGGTGGCTATGGGTGGACTCGAACCACCGACACCGGCATTATGAGTGCCGTGCTCTAACCGACTGAGCTACATAGCCTTTTTTGACTTGCTACGGCCTTGGCGCCGTTTCCGGTGCCGAGGCCGCGCATTGTCCATGTCGGCCCGATTCGTGTCAACCCCCGCGACCGGCCGGCTTCCCGGTCGGTCGCCCTGCGGGCCGCCCCCGGGCCGGCGCAACCGTCAGACGTTGAAGCGGAAGTGCATCACGTCGCCGTCCTGGACGATGTAGTCCTTGCCCTCGAGGCGCCACTTGCCGGCCTCTTTGGCGCCGGCCTCGCCTTTGAACTTGATGAAGTCGGCGTAGGCGATCACTTCGGCGCGGATGAAGCCGCGCTCGAAGTCGGTGTGGATCACGCCGGCGGCCTGCGGCGCGGTGGCGCCGATCGCGACGGTCCAGGCGCGGACTTCCTTGACGCCGGCGGTGAAGTAGGTCTGCAGGCCGAGCAGCCGGTAGCCGGCACGGATCACGCGGTTCAAGCCCGGCTCGTCCAAACCCATGTCGGCGAGGAAATCGGCCTTGTCGGCCTCGTCGAGCTGCGCGATCTCGGCCTCGATCGCGGCGCACACCGGCACCACTTCGGCGCCCTCGGCGGCGGCGAAGGCGCGCACCTGGTCGAGCAGCGGGTTGTCGCCGAAGCCGCCCTCCTCGACGTTGGCGATGTACAGCGTCGGCTTGATCGTCAGCAGGTGCAGCTCGTACAGCGCCGCCAGCTCGTCGGCATCGAGCCCCATCGAGCGCACCGGCTTGGCCTCGTTCAGGTGCGCCCGCACGCGCCCGAGCAGCTCCTTCTTCGCCACCGCGTCGCGGCCACCGGCCTTGGCCGCCTTCTCGGCGCGCAGCAAAGCCTTTTCGACCGAGGCCAGATCGGCGAGCGCGAGCTCGGTGTTGATCACTTCGATGTCGGCCAGCGGGTGGACCTTGCCGGCAACGTGGATCACGTCGTCGTTCTCGAAGCAGCGCACCACGTGCGCGATCGCGTCGGTTTCGCGGATGTTGGCGAGGAACTGGTTGCCGAGGCCCTCGCCCTTCGAGGCGCCGGCGACCAGCCCGGCGATGTCGACGAACTCCATCGTCGTCGCCAGCACGCGCTCGGGCTTGACGATCGCGGCGAGCGCGTCGAGGCGGGCGTCGGGCATCGGCACCACGCCGACGTTGGGGTCGATGGTGCAGAACGGATAGTTCTCGGCCTGGATGCCGGCCTGGGTCAGCGCGTTGAACAGGGTGGACTTGCCGACGTTCGGCAGCCCGACGATGCCGCATTTGAATCCCATGGAAACGGTCCCGTGTGGCGCCGCTCAGCCGCGGCTGTGCAGGGTGTGCATGACCTTGTCGACCTCTCCGCACGCCAGGCGCTCGAATTCGCGCACGGCGGCGTCGAGCGCCTGCTCGATCAGCGCCTGCTCGCTCTGCGGTGCCTTGCGCAGCACGAAGTCGACGACCTGCGAGGCGTGACCGGGATGGCCGATGCCGAGCCGCAGGCGCAGGAAACCGGGGTTGCCGAGCTGGGCGATGATGTCGCGCAAGCCGTTGTGCCCGCCGTGACCGCCGCCGCGCTTGACGCGCACGGTGCCGGGCGCGAGGTCGAGCTCGTCGTGCGCGACCAGGATCGCCTCGGGCGGGATCTTGTAGAAGTTCGCCAGCCGGGCGACCGACTGGCCGCTGCGGTTCATGTACGCCATCGGCTTCAGCAGCCAGAGCACCTGACCGCCGACCGCGGCCTGGGCGAGCTCGCCGGCGTACTTCGAGTCCGGACGGAAGCTGGCGCGGAGCATCCGCGCCAGCTCGTCGACGAACCAGAAACCGGCGTTGTGGCGGGTACGCTCGTACTCGGGCCCCGGGTTGCCGAGGCCCACGACCAGCTTCAGCGGCGTGGCCTTGCTCACGCGCGACCCCTCCCCCGCTTCGGCCTCAGGCCGAAGCCTCTTCCTCGCCGCCGCGCGCGACGCTGACGCTGGCGACCACCTGGTCTTCGCGCGTGCCATGGCTCAGCGCGGTCAGCTCGACGCCGGCCGGGAGCTTCAGCTCCGACAGGTGGATGGCCTGACCGACGACGAGGTTCGCCAGGTCGACCTCGATGAACTCGGGCAGCTGAGCCGGCAGGCAGGCGACGTCGACTTCGATCAGGTGGTGGCTGACCGCGCCGCCGGCCTTGGCGACCTTGTCCTCGTTCAGGAAGTGCAGCGGCACGTGGACGTGGATCTTCTGGTCGGCGCTGACGCGCTGCAGGTCGAGGTGCAGGATCACCGGCTTGTACGGGTGGCGCTGCAGATCGCGCAGCACCGCGGTCTCGACGCGGTCGCCGATCCTGACGTTCAGCACGTGCGAATAGAAAGCTTCGTTCTGCAGCTGGTAGGCGACTTCGCGGTGCTCCAGCTCCAGCAGTTCGGGGGGCTGGCCGCCGCCGTACAGCACGGCCGGGATCTGGCCTTCGCGGCGCAGGCGGCGGCTCGCACCCGTGCCCTGCGCTTCGCGAACCTTGGCGTTCAGTTCGAATTGGGCGCTCATCGCGTACTCCTTCCTCAAGGGGACAAACAAACAAGCCGGCGCACCCGCGACCAGGTGCGCCGGCGACGGAAAACCGTGCTGCGTCGCGCTTACTCGACGAACAGCGAACTCACCGACTCCTCGATGTGGATGCGGCGGATCGTCTCGGCCAAGAGGCCGGCGACGCTGACCTGGCGGATCTTGCCGGTGGCTTCGGCTTCGGGGCGCAGCGGGATGGTGTCGGTCACCACCAGCTCGTCGAGCACCGAGCCGGAAAGGTTGCCGAGCGCCGTGCCCGACAGCACCGGGTGCGTGCAGTAGGCGCGCACCGAAGCGGCGCCGTGGGCCTTCAGCGCCTTCGCCGCGTTGCACAGCGTGCCGGCGGTGTCGACCATGTCGTCGACCAGCACGCAGTCGCGGCCCTCGACGTCGCCGATGATGTGCATCACTTCGGAGACGTTGGCCTTCGCCCGGCGCTTGTCGATGATCGCCAGATCGGCATCGTTCAGGCGCTTGGCCAGCGCGCGCGCGCGCACCACGCCGCCCACGTCGGGCGACACCACCATCAGGTGGTCGGTCACGCGCTGCAGGATGTCGTCGAGCAGGATCGGCGTCGCGTAGATGTTGTCGACCGGCAGGTCGAAGAAGCCCTGGATCTGGTCGGCGTGCAGGTCGACGGTCAGCACGCGGTCGACGCCGACCGAGGTGATCATGTTGGCGACGACCTTGGCCGAGATCGGCACGCGCGCCGAGCGCGGGCGGCGGTCCTGGCGCGAGTAGCCGAAGTACGGGATCACCGCGGTGATGCGGATGGCCGAGGAGCGCCGCAGCGCGTCGACCATCACCATCAGCTCCATCAGGTTGTCGTTGGTCGGCGCGCAGGTCGGCTGCACGATGAACACGTCGCGGCCACGCACGTTTTCCATCAGCTCGACCATGCACTCGCCGTCGCTGAAGCTGCCGACCACCGCCTTGCCCATCGGCAAGCCGAGGTGCTCGACGATCCGCTGGGCGAGCCGCGGATGCGCGCGCCCCGCGAAGACCATCATTCTGCCGTCGGACACTCTGCCAACCCGCGTCTCGTTGGGAAGATATGGCTGGGCCGCTAGGATTCGAACCTAGGTATGCCGGGATCAAAACCCGGTGCCTTAACCGCTTGGCGACGGCCCAAGGAACCCGCTAACTCCAGTCGGCCGACTCTTCCCTGTCGGCGGCGTCGTCGAGGCGGTCGAGCAAGGGCGAGCGGTTCAGGCCGCGGGTGACGAAGCCCCGCATGCCCTCCGGCATCGCCTTCAGCGCCGCCTCGGCACCCTCGCGCCGCTCGAATGCGCCGAAAACGCAGGCGCCGGTGCCGGTCAGGCGTGCCCGGGTGAAGCCGGACAGCCATTCGGCCGCGCGCGCCACGGGCGGGAAGCGCCGGTAGACGACCGCTTCGCAGTCGTTGCCGCCCTGCCCCGCCCGAAAGGCGCGTATTGTGATCGGCGGGGTATCGCGTGTCAAATCGGGGTCGGCGAACACGATGGCGGTCGGCACCGCGCACGCCGGCACCACGACGACGAACCACGGCTGGTCGAGCTCGACCGGCGTGAGCACTTCGCCGACCCCCTCGGCCCAGGCGGCACGCCCGCGCACGAACACCGGCACGTCGGCGCCCAGCCGCAGCCCCAGCGCCGCCAGCGCGTCTTCGCCGAGCCCGCAGCCCCACAGCGCGTTCAGCGCCGCCAGCGTGGTAGCCGCATCCGAGCTGCCGCCGCCGAGCCCTCCGCCTATCGGCACGTGCTTCTCGACGTGGATCGTCACGCCGCGGACCCGCCCCGAGGCTTCGCGCAGCAGGTGTGCCGCGCGCACGCTCAGGTCGGTTTCGACCGGCACGCCGGGCAGCGGCTGCGCCAGCTCGATGCGCGCATCGGGGTGCGGCTCGAACCACAGCCAGTCGCAGCGCTCGACGAACTGGAACGCCGTCTGCAGCAGGTGATAGCCGTCGGCACGCCGCCCGGTGACGTGCAGGAAGCGGTTGAGCTTGGCCGGTGCCGGCCACGGCGCGCTCAGAGCGTCCATCGCTCGATCGCCAGCCTCACTTGCAGCTCGCCGCGGCTGGCCCGGATGCGGCTCGGCAGCGCCACCCCGGCGACGTCGTCGTAGGCGGTGTACTCGACCACCCAGCCGGCTTGCTCAAGCCGCGTCAGGCGGCCCTGGGCATCGGCCGACAGCACCGCTGCCTCGCCCGGCACCGGTCGGCCGATCACCCAGTCGCGCAGCGCGCGCACCGGCACCTCGAGCCCAGTGGCTTTCGCGACCAGGCCGTCGGGGTCGGTGGTGCCGATCGGCCGGCCGTCGCCGGCATCGACCACGACGCCGGCGGCGTCGCCCTCGATCGCCAGACGGCCCTGGCCGAAGGGGCCGAGCAGGCGGATCGCGTAAGCCTCGCCGCGCTGATGCCAGTCCAGGCTCGCCGACCAGCCATCGCGCTCGCGGCTGACGCCGATGCGCCCGGCGAGCGCCCAGTCGGCGAGCTTCGCCAGGCGGCTGCTCCGCGCCTGCCACAACGGGTTGTTCGCCGCATCACCGCTGGTCTGCGACACACCGGCACAGCCGGCGAGCAGCGTCAGCCCCAGCACCGCGAGCGGCGCGAAACGCCGGGTCACCACGCGTACTTCTCCTTGACCCGCAACAGGAATCGGTCGTCGGGGGCGGCCTGCAGCGCGCGCTCGAACAGTGCGCGCGCCTCGGCCTCCTGTCCCGCCTGCCACAGCACTTCGACCAGGTGCGCGGCGATCTCGGGCTCACCGCTCGTCGCCTGTGCGCGCTTCAGATACTCGACGGCTTCGGCGAAGCGCCCAAGCCGATACAGCACCCAGCCCATGCTGTCGAGCACCGCGGCATCGTCGGGCAGTTGCGCGAGCGCGCGCTGGATCAGCTCGAGCGCCTCGCCGCGGCGCTCGGCGCGGTCGGCGAGCGTGTAGCCGAGCGCATTCAGCGCCTGGGCGTGGTCGGGCTCGCGCGCGAGCAGGCGGCGCAGATCGCCCTCGGTGACGTCGAGGCGGTCGAGTCGCTCGGCGATCAGCGCGCGCGCGTACAGCAGATCGGCTTGCTCGGACTGCTCGGCGAGCGCGCGGCTCAGCGCATCGAAGGCGTCCTGCCAGCGATCGGCGCGCCGCCAGGCTTCGGCTTCGCCGAGCGCGATCGTCACCGCCTGCTCGGGGTGGCTGCGCCGCAGCTGGTCGAAGACTTCGCGCATGCCCACGGCATCGCCGACGCGCAGCTTCAGCCCGCCGAGGCGGATCTGCGCCACCAGCTCGCGCTCGCCACCGCGCACGCGGGCGTACCAGTCGGCCGCCTTGGCAAGATCGCCGCGCGCTTCCTCGACCTGCCCCAGCTCGAAGTAGGCTTCGTCGTCACGGCCGCCGGCGAGCACCGCCTCGAGCAGGTACGCGACCGCGCGGTCGTACTGCTTCGCCTCGAGCGCCAGTTCCCCGAGCGCGAGCCGCGCTTCGGCATCCTTGGGGTTGTCGCGCGCGAGCCGGTCGAACTGGCGGCCGGCTTCGGCGAGCCTGCCGGCGCCGGCGAGCACGCGTGCGTAGGCCATGCGCAGCTGTACATCCCTGGGCATCGTCTCGAGCGCTTGCGCCAGCCCCTCGAGCGCACGCTCGAGCGCCCCGGCTTCGGTCAGCAGCCGCGCGCGCATCAGGTGCGCCGGCGCCCAGCGCGGATCGGTGCGGGTCGCCTGCTCGAGCAGCGCCACGGCCACGGTGCGCTCGCCGGCGGCCAGCGCGGCGCCGGCCTCGTAATAGTAGGCTTGCACCACCTCGGGGTGGCGCGCGCGCAGCGCACCGAGCGCGCGGTACGCGGCGGCCTTGTCGCCGGCCTGGCCGAGCAGCGCCGCGATCGCGGCGAACCCCTGCTGGCGGTCCTGCTCGGCGAAGGCGGTCCGCAGCGCCTCGAGTTCGGGCAGCGCCGTCTCGAGTTCGCCGTGGTCGACCAGCGCCAGCGCCAGCGCCTGGCGCGCGTCGCGGCTGTCGGGGGCGAGCTCGCGCCAGCGCCTGGCCGCGACCAGCCCCTCGCCGGGCTTGCCCGCCAGCAGCGCCAGCGCGAAGGCGCGCTCGGCGACACGCGGGTCGGCGCTCGCCAGCGCCGCCGCCTGGTACTGCGCCAGCGCGACGTCGAGGCGGCCGCGCTTCTCGGCGATCTCACCGAGCATGATCCGGTAATAGAGATCGTCCGGCGCGGTTTCGGCGCGGACGACGGGCAGGGCGAGCGCGAGGGCCGTTATCGCGAGGGCCGTTATCAGGGCTTTCATCGGGGAACCATCTCCAGCCGCAGCGGGCCTATCCGGATCATAGCCGCGACGCCGGCATGGCGGCTTGCCTCGGCAGGCGGCGATCCCGCAGAATCTGCGCGCTTTGGACTGCGGCTCCGTATCATGCCCCTGCTGGCGATAGGCATCAATCACAAGACGGCACCGGTCGGCGTGCGCGAGCGCCTGGCCTTCGCCCCCGAGCGCATCCAGCAGGCGCTGCGCGATCTCGTCTCGGACGGGGCCGCGCGCGCCGCCGCGATCCTGTCGACCTGCAACCGCACCGAGGTGTACTGCGGCGTCGAGCCCTCGGACCACCGCGCGGTGCTCGAATGGCTGGGCCGCTACCACGCGATCCCGCCGACCGAGCTCAGCCCGTACCTGTACGTCCACCCCGAGCTCGACGCGGTCAAGCACGTCCTGCGCGTCGCCTCAGGGCTCGATTCGCTGGTGCTCGGCGAGCCGCAGATCCTCGGCCAGGTCAAGGATGCCTACCAGTTCGCCTGCGCCGCCGGCACGCTCGACCCCCCGCTCGAGCGCCTGTTCCAGCACACCTTCGCCGTCGCCAAACAGGTACGCACCGACACCAGCATCGGTGCGAGCCCGGTCTCGGTGGCCTTCGCCGCGGTGTCGCTGGCGAAGCAGATCTTCGCCGGGCTCGGCGGCCAGACGGCGCTGCTGCTCGGCGCCGGCGAGACGATCGAGCTGGTCGCGCGCCACCTGAAGGAGCAGGGCATCGGCCGCATCGTGATCGCCAACCGCACGCTCGAGCGCGCGCACGCGCTGGCCGAAGCCATCGGCGGCTACGCGATCGGCCTGACCGAGATCGAACAGCACCTGCACGAAGCCGACATCGTGATCGCCTCGACCGCGAGCCCGACACCGCTGCTGTTGCGCGCGCACGTCAAGGCGGCGCTGAAACGCCGCCGCCATCGCCCGATGCTGATGGTCGACATCGCCGTGCCGCGCGACATCGATGCGGCGGTGGCCGAACTCGACGACGTATATCTGTACACCGTCGACGACCTGCACGAGATCATCGAGGAAAACCTGCGTTCGCGGCGCGAAGCGGCGCTGCAAGCCGAAGAGATCATCGAGGCGCAAGCCGCGCACTTCATGGCCTGGCTGCGCGGCCAGCAGAGCACCGCACTGATCCGCGACTTGCGCCGCCAGGCCGAAGCCGCACGCGACGAGCTGCTCGGGCGCGCTCGCGCCCAACTCGCACAGGGCCGCGACCCCGAGCAGGTGCTGGCCCAGCTCGCCAACACGCTGACCAACAAGCTGATCCACGCGCCGAGCGCGGCGCTGCGCGAAGCCGGCCAGCTCGGCCGCGACGATCGGGTGGCGCTGATCGCGCAGATGTACAAGCTGGAGCACGACCCCGAGCCCCGATGAAAGCCTCGATCCGCGCCAAACTCGAGCAGCTCTGCGAGCGCCACGAAGAAGTCGCCGCGCTGCTCGCCGAGCCCGAAGTCATCGCCGACACCGAGCGCTTCCGCGCGCTGTCGCAAGAGTACGCGCAGCTCGAACCGCTCGCCGCCGGCTTCCGCAGCTACCGCCGCCTGCTCGACGACATCGCCGGCGCGCGCGAGATGGCACGCGAAGCCGACCCCGACTTGCGCGCGCTCGCCGAAGACGAGCTGGCGACGCTCGCGGCGCGGGCCGACGCCGCCGAGCGCGAGCTGGCGCTCGCGCTGCTGCCGTCCGACCCGCACGACCAGGCCAACATCTTCCTCGAAGTCCGCGCCGGCACCGGCGGCGACGAGGCGGCGATCTTCGCCGGCGACCTGCTGCGCATGTACACGCGCTACGCCGAGGGCCGCGGCTGGCAGGTCGAGCTGCTGAGCGAATCGCCCGGCGAGCACGGCGGCTACAAGGAAGCGATCGCGCGCGTGATCGGCCGCGGTGCCTATTCGCGGCTGAAGTTCGAGTCGGGCGCGCACCGCGTGCAGCGCGTACCGGCGACCGAGTCGCAGGGGCGCATCCACACCTCGGCGGCGACCGTCGCGATCCTGCCCGAACCCGACGAGCTCGAGGCGGTGGTGATCAACCCCGCGGAGCTGAAGGTCGACACCTACCGCGCCTCGGGCGCCGGCGGTCAGCACGTCAACAAGACCGAATCGGCGATCCGCATCACCCACCTGCCCTCGGGCATCGTCGTCGAGTGTCAGGACGAGCGCTCGCAGCACAAGAACCGCGCCCGGGCGATGGCGCTGCTCGCCGCCAAGCTCGACGCCGCCGAACGCGACAGGCGCGCCGCCACGCAGGCCGAGAGCCGCCGGCTGCAGGTCGGCTCGGGCGACCGCTCCGAGCGCATCCGCACCTACAACTTCCCGCAGGGCCGCGTCACCGACCACCGCATCAACCTGACGCTGTACAAGCTCGACGCAATCCTCGCCGGTGCGCTCGATCCGATGATCGAGCCGCTGATCCACGAATACCAGGCCGACCAGCTCGCGGCGCTGGCCGAATGAGCGCCGCCGTGGGGGGTGAGGAAACGCCCGGCATCGCGGCGCTGCTCGCCGAGGCGGCCGCACGGCTGGCGGCGGTCAGCGGCTCGCCCAGGCTCGATGCCGAAGTGCTGCTCGCCGCGGTGCTCGGCAAGCCGCGAAGCTTCCTGCGCGCCTGGCCCGAGCGCGTGCCCGCGCCTGCCGAAGCCGCGCGCTTCGAGGCCTGGCTCGCGCGCCGCGTCGCCGGCGAACCGGTCGCCTACATCACCGGCACGCGCGAATTCTGGTCGCTCGCGCTCGTCGTCAGCCCGGACACGCTGATCCCGCGCCCCGAAACCGAACTGCTGGTCGAGCTGGCGCTCGGGCGCCTGCCGGCCGATGCGCCGCTGCGCGTCGCCGACCTCGGCACCGGCAGCGGCGCGATCGCGCTGGCGATCGCCACCGAGCGGCCGCGGGCGCACGTCTGGGCGGTCGACAACAGCCCCGGCGCACTGGCCGTGGCCAGCGCCAACGCCGCGCGGCTCGGACTCGCCAACGTCGAGTGCATCGCCGGCGACTGGTGCACGCCGCTGCCGGCGGCACTCGATCTGATCGCGAGCAACCCGCCGTACATCCCCGAGGCCGATCCGCACCCGCGCTCGGGCGACGCGCGCTTCGAGCCGCGCTCGGCGCTGCTGGCGGGACCCGAGGGGCTGGACGACATCCGCCGCATCGTCGCGCAGGCGCCCGCGCACCTGAGCTCCGGCGGCTGGCTGCTGCTCGAGCACGGCTACGACCAGGGCGAAGCGGTGCCGCAGCTCTTGCGCGCCGCCGGCTTCGTCGACGTCGAGTGCCGCCACGACTACGGGGGCCGGCCGCGGGTCAGCCTGGGCCGGTGGCCGGGGTGAAGGCAGACGCGATGGCGATCGACTTCGACGATCAGGACCTGCTGCGCTACAGTCGCCAGATCCTGCTGCCCGAGCTCGGCGTCGAGGGTCAGGCGCGGCTCGCCGCAGCGCACGCGCTGGTGCTCGGCCTCGGCGGGCTGGGTTCGCCGGCGGTGATGTACCTCGCCGCCGCCGGCCTCGGCCGGCTGACGCTGGTCGACTTCGACCGCGTCGACCTCTCCAACCTGCAGCGCCAGATCGCACACGCACACACCGACCTCGGCCGCCCCAAGGTCGAGTCGGCGGCCGAACGGCTGCGGGCGCTGAACCCGCGGGTCGCGGTCGCGACGCTCGCGCACGCGCTCGAGGGCGACGCCCTGTGCGCCGCGGTCGCGGTTGCCGACGTGGTGCTCGACTGCTGCGACAACTTCGCCACGCGCTTCGCGCTGAACCAGGCGTGCTTCGCCGCCGGCAAGCCGCTGGTGTCGGGCTCGGCGATCCGCTGGGACGGCCAGGTCGCGGTGTTCGCCCCGGGCGGGCCGTGCTACCGCTGCCTGTACCCCGATGTCGACGAAATCGCCGAAACCTGCACGCAGACCGGCGTCGCCGCGCCGCTGGTCGGCGTGATCGGCAGCCTGCAGGCGGTCGAAGCGCTGAAGCTCGCCGCCGGCTTCGGCGAGCCGCTCGCCGGGCGGCTGCTGCGCTACGACGCCTTGCGCGCGCGGCTGCGCGTGTCGCGTCTGGCGCGCGATCCCGAATGCCCGGTCTGCTCGGGAATGGGTGAGCGGGGATGAGGAATGGGGTGCGAGACGTGAGGCGTTAGACGTGAAGCGTGAACGGGAACACTGCCAGACCACCACGCTTCACGCTTCACGCTCCTACGTCTCACACCCCATTCCCCATTCCCGCGCCCTCATCACTGCGAAGCAGCGCCTCGACTTCGCGCAGCCCGGCGCGGTGCATCGGCCGGCCGTCGACCGGGCTGCGCGGCGCCTCGCGCTCGGCCTCGGGCGGGAACACGGTCAAGCCGACGGCCGCCTCACCGGCGACGAAGGCATAGCTCGGATAGCTCGCGTGCTCGCCGCTGCCGAGCCGGAAGCGGCGCTCGCCCGACTCGAACGGGATCTCGCTCCCCATCAGGAACAGCGCGACGTCTTCGGGCGTGTCGGCGAACAGGTGCAGGTCGACCGTGGCCGCGGGTCCGGCGGTGCCGGCCAGCACCGGGCCAACCAGCCGCGGGCGGAAGCGTGCGAAGAAGCGCATCGCCTCGAGCGCGGTTTCGCGCAGCCGCTGCAGCCGCTGCGGCTGACGGTCGCCGTGGAACAGGCGCTGGTACTCGCGCAGCGCCGCCTCGATCTCGACGTTGTTCGGCATCGCGCTGCGGCTATCGACGCCGAGCCGCTGCGCGGCCTTGCGCTTGGCGCCGAGGAAGTCGCGGATGCCTTCCTCGGCCATGATCCGTGCGCACTCCTGCGCCAGCAGCGTGCGCCGACGCACGTCTTCGCGGCTTCGTCCCGCCATTCGTCAACCCTCCTCAAGCCTCTGGCATCGCCTATGCAGTGGTCGAGCCGCTGGGCTATGCTCGGGCGCGGCGGGCGATGCGCAGAAGGAACGCAGCTTGACGTTATTCAACAGGAAAAGCCGATACCTGGGAATCGACCTGAGTGCTGCCTCGGTCAAGCTGGTCGAGCTGAGCCGCGCCGGCCAGCGCTACCAGATCGAAGCGTGCGCGATCGAGCCCATCCCGGCCGGTGCGATGGAAAACCGCAACCCGAACGACCTCGTCGCCGTCGCCGCGGCGGTCCGCCGCGCCGTCAAGGAATCGGGCACGCGGCTGAGCGAAGCGGTGGTCGCGGTACCGGCGACCAGCGTGATCACGCGCACCGTGTCGCTGCCGGCCGAGCTGAACGAGCGCGACATCGAAGCCACGCTGACGCTCGAGGCGGCGCAGTACATTCCTTTCCCGCTCGAAGAGGTCTACCTCGAGTTCGAACTGCTCGGCCGCGCACGCGCCGACCCGAGCCGCCAGGAAGTGCTGCTGGTCGCCTCGCGCCGCGAAAACGTCGATCTGCGCACCGAAGCGCTGGAGGAAGCCGGGCTCGCGGCGGCGATCGTCGATGTCGAAACCTACGCCGTCGAGAGCGCCTTTCGCGTGCTCGCCAACGCGCTGCCGCAGCACGGCGACGATGCCCGCTACGCGCTGATCGACCTCGGCGCGACGCACTCGACGCTGTACGTGCTCCAGCACGGACACGTGATCCATGCCCCGCGCGAGCAGGCCTTCGGTGGCAACCTGCTGACGCAGGCGATCACCGACAGCCGTCGCGAAACCGGCCAAGCGCGCGAGGCGGCGCCGCTCGAGCCGCGGGAGGCAGCCGAGGTGGCACTGCGCTACCGCACCACGATCGCCGGCCAGATCGCGCAGATGCTGCAGTTCTTCTATTCGTCGAGCCACCACGCCGGGGTCGAGCACGTGATCCTGAGCGGCGGCGGCGCGCTGATGCCGGGGCTGGCCCGCGCGGTCGGCACGGCGCTGCAGGTGCCGAGCGTGATCGCCAACCCCTTCGACGGCATGCTCGCCGCGCCGCGACTGCGGCTCGCCAACCGTCACGCAGCCGGCAATCCGTGGCTGACCGCCGGCTTGCTGCCGGCGCTCGACAGCGCACCGGCGATGCGCCACGGCGAGCTGTCGCGGCAGGCGGCACGCTTCGTGGTAGCCTGCGGTCTGGCCTTGCGGAGTTTCGACTGACGATGGCGCGGATCAACCTCCTTCCCTGGCGCGAAGCCCGGCGCCGGCAACGGCAGCGCGAATTCGTCGGTCTGATGCTCGGCGCGGTGCTGCTCGGTGCGCTCGGCGTGGCTGCCGTCCACTGGCAGATCGAGGCGCATATCGCTGCCCAGCACGCGCGCAACCAGTACCTGCGCGACGAGATCGAGCACCTGAAGGCGATCGCTGCCGAGATCAAGCAGCTCGAACAGGCCAAGGCGAAGCTGCTGATCCGGTTCGACGTCATCCAGGGGCTGCAGGCGAGCCGGCCGCTGATGGTCAAGGCTTTCGACGAACTGGCGCGGCTCGCGCCCGAGCCGCTGTATCTGGCCGGCATCAAGGCCGGCGGCAACGAATTCATGCTGAGCGGCACCGCGCAATCGAACCACGTGGTGTCGGACTTCATGCGCCGGCTCGCCGCTTCGCCGAGCTTCGGCGATCCGGCGCTGCGGCTGATCGAGCGGCGCAACGTCAACGGCGTGCCGGTCAGCTGGTTCGAGCTGGGCGTGACGCGCCCGCCCGGGCCGGAGAACCGCTGATGGCGCTGCGCGACTGGAACCTCGACCTCGGCCAAGGCGGCGAATGGTCGCGGCTGGCGAAGACGCTGACGATGGCGGCGCTGGCCGCCGCGGTCGCCGGACTGGGCTACCATTTCGACCTCAGCGCGCGGCTCGACGCGCTCGACGCCGAACGCCGCACCGAAACCGAACTGCGCGCCGAGTTCGCCGCCAAACAGCGCGTGGTCGCCAACATCGATGCCCACCGCGCGCAACTGCACGAACTCGAGGCGCGCCTGGCGCAGCTGCTGAAGCAGCTGCCGACGCGCACCGAGATGCCCTCGCTGCTCGAAGACATTTCCAACCTCGGCCGCGCCAACGGCCTGGTGTTCCAGCAGTTCAAGCCGCTCGACGAGATCCCGCGCGAGTTCTACGCCGCCAAGCCGATCCTGCTGAAGGCGCAGGGCAACTACCACCAGTTCGGCGCCTTCCTCGGCAGTGTCGCGGCACTGGCGCGCATCGTCACCCTCGAGTCGGTGACGCTGAGCGGGCAGGCGGTCAAGGACGTCAATCGCGAGTCGGCCGAGCCGCTGACGATCGAGGCGACGCTGCAGACCTACCGCTACCTCGAAGACGAGCCGAGTGTCGCGACCGGAGCGTCGCACCGATGAGGGCCCTGCGCCGCCTGGTGGTGCTGGGTCTGGCGTGCGCACCGCTGGCCGGTTGCGCCGAGCGCGACGACGGCGATCTGCGCGAATTCGTCGCCACCACCAAGGCCACCGCCTCGGGCAAGCCGCTCGATCCGCTGCCGCCGGTCCAGAGCTACACGCCTGCTCCCTACTCGGCGCAGGACGTCAAGTCGCCGTTCGCGGTCGCCGCCTTCGTGCGCACGCCCGAGCCGCCGAAGAGCGATGTGCGCCCCGACGTCGCGCGTCCGCGCGAAGAGCTCGAAAAGTACAATCTGGGCTCGCTGAAGATGGTCGGCACGCTCGAGCGCGGCGGGCGCTGGGCGCTGGTGCAGGCGCCCGACGGCCAGGTGCTGACGGTGCGCCCCGGCAATCACCTCGGCAGCGACTATGGCCGCGTGGTCGCGATCGAGCCCGACCGCCTCGAGCTGGTCGAGATCGTGCCCGACGGCAGCGGGGGCTGGCTCGAGCGGCGCAACGCGCTGAAGCTCGCCGAATGACGGCCCGACGACAACCAAGACCCAATCAACACGAAGGCGCACGGGGAGCGGAACTGATGAAGCCGATCCGGAACCTGGGCGGACTGGCCTGGTGCCTGCTCGGCCTGCTGCTGGCGGCAGCAGGCGGCGCGCGGGCCGAAGACGCCGTGCTGAACGCCGTCGACGTCGGTCGCCTGCCCGACAACCGCACGCAGCTGCGCTTCCATCTGTCGCAGGGCGTCACCCCGGCCTGGTTCTCGGTGAACCAGCCGCCGCGCATCGTGCTCGACTTTCCCGGCACGCGCAGCGGCCTGGCTGCGCGGCGGCAAGACGTCAACACCGGCGGCGTCGAGCGCATCAGCGTGGTCGAGGCCGATGGCCGCACCCGCGCGCTGGTCAACCTCGCGCGCATGCTGCCCTACACCGTGACGGCCGAGGGCGACAGCGTGCTGCTGACGCTCGACGCCACCGCCGAGCCGCCGAAGGCGGCTGCGCGCGCACCGGCGGCCGCCGCACCGAGCGCGGCAGCGGCAGCGCCCAGGGTTTACCAAGGCGAGCTGCTGTCGCTGAACTTCCAGGACATCGAAGTGCGTGCGGTGCTGCAGATCATCGCCGACTTCACCGGCCTCAACATCGTCGTCAGCGACAGCGTCACCGGCCGCATCACGCTGCGCCTGAAGAACGTGCCCTGGGACCAGGCGCTCGAGATCATCACCCAGACCAAGGGGCTGACGCAGCGGCGCAGCGGCAACGTCATCTACGTCGCGCCGACCGCCGAGATCGCGCAGCGCGAAAAGCTCGAGCTCGAGGCGCGCAAGCAGTCGACCGAGCTGGTGCCGCTGCGCTCGGAGCTGATCCAGGTCAACTACGCCAAGGCCGCCGACCTCGCCAGGCTGCTGAAGTCGCGCGGCGGTGAAGCCGGCGGGGCAGCCACCGGCCAGGTGTCGCTGTTGTCCGAGCGCGGCCAAGTCAGCGTCGACGATCGCACCAACACGCTGTTGATCAACGACCTGCCCGAGCGCCTCGGCGACATCCGCGCGCTGGTGACGAAGCTCGACGTGCCGGTGCGCCAGGTGATGATCGATTCGCGCGTCGTGATCGCCAACGACGACTTCAGCAAGGAACTCGGCGTGCGCTTCGGCGGACTCGCGGTGATCGGTGGCCCCAACACCAACACCGGCATCGCCGGCACGATCGAGGGCGCCGACGCCGGCAACACCAGCGGCCGCGGCCCGGGCGACCTGAACTCGGTGCCGCTGAACCAGCGCCTCGGCGTCAACCTGCCGGTCACCGACCCCACGGGTCCGGCCGGCGTGCTCGGCATCGCGATCCTCGGCAGCAACTACCTGATCGACCTCGAGCTGTCGGCGCTGCAAGCCGAGGGCCGCGGCGAGATCCTGTCCAACCCGCGCGTCCTGACCGCCGACCGCAAGGAAGCCTCGATCAAGCAGGGTCGCGAGATCCCCTACACCGCGGTGTCGAACGTCGGCGGCGCGACCACGCAGAACATTTCGTTCAAGGATGCGCTGCTCGAGCTGACGGTGACACCGCAGATCACGCCCGACAAGAACATCATCATGGACCTCAAGATCACCAAGAACGAGGACTCCGGCCAGCGCGTGCAAGGGCAGCCAGTGCTCGACAAGCGCGAAATCAACACCCAGGTGCTGGTGCGCAACGGCGAGACCGTGGTGCTCGGCGGCGTGTTCGAGCAGCTGACGCGCGACAACGTCGACAAGGTGCCGCTGCTCGGCGACCTGCCGGTGATCGGCCGGCTGTTTTCGCGCACGATCAACAGCAACAAGAAGCTCGAACTGCTGATCTTCGTGACACCGCAGATCGTCGACGACAAAGTCGTGGTACGCTGAGCGCCCGCTGCCCGCGCGCCTGCCGGGCGGCCGTACGACGCGCCTCGACGAGATGTTGACCCGCCCGCACAAGCTGTTCCTGGTCGGCCCGATGGGAGCCGGCAAGTCCACGATCGGCCGCCTGCTCGCACAGGCGCTCGAGCGCCCGTTCGTCGACAGCGACAAGGAGATCGAGGCGCGCACCGGCGCTTCCATCCCCCTGATCTTCGAGAAAGAGGGCGAGGCCGGCTTCCGCGCCCGCGAAAAGGCGATGATCACCGAGCTTTCGGCGCGCGACGGCGGACTGGTGCTCGCCACCGGCGGCGGCTCGGTGCTCGACCCCGACAACCGTCGCCTCCTGGCCGAGCGCGGCCTGGTGATCTACCTCGCGGCCTCGGTCGACGAACAGCTGCGCCGCACTGCGCACGACACCAACCGCCCGCTGCTGCAGACGGCGAACCCGCGCGAGCGCCTCGCGACGCTGCTGGCGCTGCGCGACCCGCTGTACCGCGAGATCGCCGACCTGGTCGTCCCCACCGACGGCCAGACCGGCAAGCGCGTCGCGCAGACGCTGCTCGCGCGGCTGCGCCGGCTCGCCTCGGCCTGATCCGCCCCCTGTTCCCGAAACCGCCAGGAAACCGCGATGCAGACCCTGACCGTCGACCTCGGCGAACGCAGCTACCCGATCTTCATCGGCGCCGGCCTGCTCGAGCGCGCCGAGCTCTGGCGCCTGCACATCCCGGGCGAACAGGTGATGGTGGTCAGCAACGACACCGTCGCCCCGCTGTACCTCGAGCGCTCGCGGCGCGCGCTCGCGGGGCTCAGGGTCGAGGCCGTGGTGCTGCCCGACGGCGAGCGCCACAAGACGCTCGACGTCCTGAACCGCATCTTCGATGCGCTGCTCGAGCAGCGCTTCGACCGCCATTGCACGCTGCTCGCGCTCGGCGGCGGCGTGATCGGCGACATAGCCGGCTTCGCCGCCGCCTGCTACCAGCGCGGCGTGCACTTCGTGCAGATGCCGACCACGCTGCTGGCGCAGGTCGACTCTTCGATCGGCGGCAAGACCGGCGTCAACCACACGCTCGGCAAGAACATGATCGGCGCCTTCCACCAGCCGCGCTGCGTGGTGATCGACACCGATACGCTGGCCACGCTGCCCGAGCGCGAGCTGTCGGCCGGCCTGGCCGAAGTGATCAAGTACGGGCTGATCCGCGACACCGGCTTCCTCGCCTGGCTCGAGACCGCGCTCGAGGCGCTGCTCGCACGCGACCCGGGAGCGCTGACGCACGCGATCGCGCGCTCGTGCGCGATCAAGGCCGAGATCGTCGGCCGCGACGAGCGCGAGAGCGGCGAGCGCGCGCTGCTGAACCTCGGCCACACCTTCGGCCACGCGATCGAGACCGGCACCGGCTACGGCACCTGGCTGCACGGCGAAGCGGTCGCCGTCGGCACCGTGATGGCGCTCGACCTGTCGGCACGGCTCGGCTGGCTGACGGCAGCCGAAGTCGAGCGCGTCGCACGGCTGTTCGAGCGCGCACGGCTGCCGGTGGCCGCACCCGCGGGCCTGTCGACCGACGACTTCCTGCGGCTGATGGCGGTCGACAAGAAGGCCAAGGCCGGCAAGCTGAACCTGATCCTGCTCGAGCGCCTCGGCCGCGGCGTGATCCGCAGCGACACCCCGCCCGAACGGCTGCGTGCCACGCTCGACGCCTTCTGCCGCTGATCGTGCACCTGGCCGACCAGGGCCGCCGCTGGTACATCCTCGCGCTCGGCCCCTATCCCGACCGCCGGCGCGCACAAGCCGCGCTCGACGCCCTGCCCGATGCCTTCCATGCCGACAAGCCCTGGGTGCGCAGCGTCGGCCAGTTGCGCGCGCTCGGGGCGCGCTGAGCGGAGATCCACCCGGCCACGGTTCGGGTCAATCGCCGCTCTGCTCGCAGAGCCCGCGGAGCCGTCGTGCCAATCGCATTTGCATCGGCAGCCTTGCACGCGATCCCGTGCATCGCCGCAAACGCTTTTGCACCCACCGGACACCTGCAAAGACATTTTCGAAAGTCAAGGAAAATCGTGTGCTTGGCGTCATTTTTTGTTTACTCGCCGTTTTTCCCGAACATATACTGACCGACCCGCCGCCACCCGGACAGAGAGGCCGGGCGCGGTTTCCAGGTACCGAGCGGTCCGCATGGGCCGCTTTTTCAGCTCTACCCCAAGGGCACGAGACGAGATGCGAGCGATGCAAGCTTCCGAAGGGCTATACCGCCCCGAATTCGAACACGACAACTGCGGTTTCGGCCTGATCGCGCAGATGGACGACAAGCCCAGCCACTGGCTGGTGAAGACTTCGATCGCCGCGCTCGCTCGCCTCACCCACCGCGGCGCGGTCGCCGCCGACGGCAAGTCCGGCGACGGCTGCGGCCTGCTGATGAAGAAGCCCGACGGCTTCCTGCGCGCGGTCGCCGCCGAAGCGGGGCTCGGGCTCGGCGCGCTGTATGCCGCCGGCATCGTGTTCCTGAGCCAGGACGCGGCCGCCGCGCGCACCGCGCGCGAAACGCTCGAAGCCGAACTCGTCCGCGAAAGCCTCGCGGTCGCCGGCTGGCGCAGCGTCCCGACCGACACCGGCTGCTGCGGCGAAGAGGCGCTGAAGACGCTGCCGCGCTTCGAGCAGATCTTCGTCAACGCCCCCGCGGACATCAGCGACGCCGAGTTCGAGCGCCGCCTCTTGGTCGCGCGGCGGCGCACCTCGCGCATCCTGATGGATACCGACCAGGCGTTCTACGTCGTGTCGCTGTCGTGCCACACGATCGGCTACAAGGGTCTGGTGATGCCGGCGGCGCTGCCGGTGCTGTACCGCGACTTGCAGGACCCACGACTCGAAGCCTCGATCTGCCTGTTCCACCAGCGCTTCTCGACCAACACCACGCCGCAGTGGCGCCTGGCGCAGCCGTTCCGCTTCCTCGCCCACAACGGCGAGATCAACACCATCCGCGGCAACCGCAACTGGGCGCTGGCGCGCGGCTACACGTTCAAGTCGCCGCTGTTCGACATGCAGGATCTGCGGCCGATGGTCAACATGACGGGCTCGGATTCGTCGAGTCTCGACAACATGCTCGAGGTGCTGCTCGCCGGCGGCATGGACGTGTTCCGCGCGATGCGCCTGCTGGTGCCACCGGCCTGGCAGAACATCGACAACATGGACCCCGACCTGCGCGCCTTCTACGAATACAACTCGATGCACATGGAGCCCTGGGACGGCCCCGCCGGCATCGTGCTGACCGACGGCCGCTACGCCGCGTGCACGCTCGACCGCAACGGCCTGCGCCCGGCGCGCTGGGTGATCACCCGCGACCGCCACATGACGATCGCCTCGGAGATCGGCGTCTACGACTACGCCCCCGGGGACGTGGTCGCCAAGGGCCGCGTCAAGCCCGGTGAAATGCTGGCGGTCGACACCGCAAGCGGCGAACTGCTCGCGCCGGCCGACGTCGACGCGCTGCTGAAGTCGCGCCAGCCCTACCGCAAGTGGCTGCAGAAGAACACGCACTACCTGAAGTCGGTGTTCAAGACCGACTACGCGACCTCGGATCCGCTGGAGCCCGATGCGCTCGCCGTCTACGAGAAGCTGTTCCAGGTCAGCTTCGAAGAGCGCGACCAGGTGCTGCGCGTGCTGGCCGAGTCGGCGCAGGAGGCGGTCGGCTCGATGGGCGACGACACGCCGTTCGCGGTGCTCTCCAGCCAGGCGCGTTCGCCGTACGACTACTTCCGCCAGCAGTTCGCGCAGGTCACCAACCCGCCGATCGACCCGCTGCGCGAAGCGATCGTGATGTCGCTCGAGGGCTGCCTCGGCGCCGAAGGCAACATGTTCGTCGAGAGCGAAGAGTTGTCGTCGCGGCTGGTGGTCAGCTCGCCGGTGCTGTCGGAGGGCAAGTTCCGCGCGCTGATGAGCCTCGGCGGTCTGCGCTTCGCGCACCACGTGATCGACCTGAACTACCCGCTCGCCGAAGGGCTGCACGCCGCGATCCGCCGCATCGCCGACGAGGCGGTCACCGCGGTGCGCGCCGGCTCGGTGCTGCTGGTACTGTCGGACCGCGCGATCGCGCGCGGCAAGCTCCCCGCCCACGCCGCGCTCGCGGTCGGCGCGGTGCACCAGCGCCTGACGCGCGAGGGTCTGCGCTGCAACGCCAACATCGTGGTCGAGACCGCGACCGCGCGCGACCCGCATCATTTCGCGGTGCTGATCGGCTTCGGCGCTTCGCTGGTGTATCCGTACCTGGCCTTCGAGGTCATCAACGACCTGGTCCGCACCGGCGAGATCGCCAGCCAGAAAGACACCGCCAGGCTGGCCGAGCACTACCGCAAGGGCATCAACAAGGGCCTGTACAAGATCATCTCGAAGATGGGCATCAGCACCATCAACAGCTACCGCGGCGCGCAGCTGTTCGAGATCGTCGGCCTGCACGACGAGATCGTCGGGCTGTGCTTCACCAACACCGCGAGCCGCATCCAGGGTGCCGGTTTCGTCGAGCTCGAGGCCGACGCGCGCGAGCTGGCGACGAAGGCCTGGCGAGCGCGTGCCGGCCGCGAGCAGGGCGGGCTGCTGAAGTACGTCTCCGGCGGCGAATACCACGCCTACAACCCCGACGTGGTGCAGGCGCTGCAGCGGGCGGTCGCCTCAGGCGACTACGCCGACTGGCAAGCCTACGCGCAGCACGTCAACGACCGCCCGGTGGCGATGTTGCGCGACCTGCTGCGGCTCAGGAGCGAGGGTTTCAGCCCGGTTCCGGTCGAGGCGGTCGAGTCCGAGGCGAGCATCCTCGTGCGCTTCGACTCGGCCGGCATGTCGCTCGGCGCGCTGTCGCCCGAGGCGCACGAAACCCTGGCCGAGGCGATGAACCGCCTCGGCGGGCGCTCGAACTCGGGCGAAGGCGGCGAAGACCCGGCGCGCTACGGCACGGTCAAGGTGTCGAAGATCAAGCAGGTCGCCTCGGGCCGCTTCGGCGTGACCCCGGCCTACCTGACCAGCGCCGAGGTGCTGCAGATCAAGATCGCGCAGGGCGCCAAACCCGGCGAGGGCGGCCAGCTGCCCGGCGACAAGGTCGACCCGACCATCGCCCGGCTGCGCTTTTCGCGCCCGGGCGTGGCGCTGATCTCGCCGCCGCCGCACCACGACATCTACTCGATCGAAGACCTGGCGCAGCTGATCTTCGACCTCAAGCAGGTCAACCCGCAGGCGCTGGTGTCGGTCAAGCTGGTCGCCGAAGCCGGCGTCGGCACCATCGCCGCCGGCGTGGCCAAGGCCTACGCCGACCTGATCACGATCTCGGGCTACGACGGCGGCACCGGCGCCAGCCCGCTGACCTCGGTCAAGTACGCCGGCTCGCCCTGGGAACTGGGCCTGACCGAGGCGCACCAGACGCTGCGCCGCAACAACCTTCGCGACAAGGTGCGGCTGCAGACCGACGGCGGGCTGAAGACCGGCCTCGACGTGGTCAAGGCGGCGATCCTCGGCGCCGAAAGCTTCGGCTTCGGCACCGGGCCGATGATCGCGATGGGCTGCAAGTTCCTGCGCATCTGCCACCTCAACAACTGCGCCACCGGTGTGGCGACGCAGAACAACGTGCTGCGCCTGAACCACTACAAGGGCACGGTCGAGAAGGTCATCAACTACTTCCGCTTCATCGCCCGCGACGTGCGCGAGATCATGGCCAGCCTCGGCGTGACCCGCTTCGAAGACCTGATCGGCCGCACCGAGCTGCTCGAGATCCTCGAGGGCAGCACGGCCAAGCACGCGCGGCTCGACCTGAGCCCGCTGCTCGCGAGCGGCGGCGTCGCGGCCGACCAGCCGCAGTTCTGCATCGCTCCGCACAACGCCCCCTTCGACAAGGCCGAGCTCGCCGAGACCATGGTGCGCGACGCGCTGCCGGCGATCGAGGCCAGGAGCGGCGGCGAGTTCGCCTACCGCGTCGACAACACCCAGCGTTCGATCGGCGCGCGCCTGTCGGGCGAGATCACCCGGCGCTGGGGCGACTACGGCATGGCCGAACGCCCGATCACGCTCAGGCTCGAAGGTACCGCCGGCCAGAGCTTCGGCGTCTGGAACGCCGCAGGGCTGAACCTGGTGCTCGAAGGCGACGCCAACGATTACGTCGGCAAGGGCATGGCCGGCGGCAAGCTGGTGATCTACCCGCCGCAGCGGGCAGGGTACGCGTCGCATGAGACGACGATCATCGGCAACACCTGCCTGTACGGCGCGACCGGCGGCAAGCTGTTCGCCGCCGGTCTGGCCGGCGAGCGCTTCGCGGTGCGCAACTCGGGCGCCTACGCCGTCGTCGAGGGCGTCGGCGACCACGGCTGCGAGTACATGACCGGCGGCGTCGTCGCCGTGCTCGGCAGGACCGGTGTCAACTTCGGCGCCGGCATGACCGGCGGTTTCGCCTTCGTGCTCGACGAGGACAACAGCTTCGTCGACCGCTACAACCACGAGCTGATCGACATCCACCGCATCGTCACCGAAATGATGGAGCCGCACCGCCACTACCTGCGTGGCCTGCTCGAAGAGTTCGTGACCGAAACCGGCAGCCGCTGGGGCCAGGCCATCCTCGACGACTTCCGCCACTACGCGGCGAAGTTCTGGCTGGTCAAGCCCAAGGCGGCCGACCTGGCCACGCTGATCGACACGCTGCGCGCGGCGGCGTAAGCCCAGGCTCGAGGTGCGAGGTCCGAGGTGCGAGCAAAAGCACCTCGTCCCTCGCACCTCGTGCCTCGCTCCTCGAACCTAACGAACAACCGGTCCAGCCATGTCCAAAGCCAAGCCCCTGCTGTTCATCGACGTCGGCCGCCAGGATCCGGCCAAGGTGCCGGCCGAGATCCGCCGCCACGAGTTCAAGGAGATCTACGGCCAGTTCGACAACCAGGCCGCCGCGACCCAGGCCGGCCGTTGCCTGCACTGCGGCAACCCGTACTGCTCGTGGAAGTGCCCGGTGCACAACTACATCCCGAACTGGCTGCAGCTGATCAACGAAGGCAACCTGCTCGAAGCTGCCGAGCTGTCGCACAAGACCAACTCGCTGCCCGAAGTCTGCGGCCGCGTCTGCCCGCAGGACCGCCTGTGCGAAGGCGCGTGCACGCTCAACGACGGCTTCGGCGCGGTCACGATCGGCGCCATCGAGAAGTACATCACCGACGAGGCGCTGAAGCTCGGCTGGCGCCCTGACATGTCCAAGGTGGTACCGACCGGCAAGCGCGTCGCGATCGTCGGCGCCGGTCCGGCCGGGCTCGGCTGCGCCGACATCCTGGCGCGCAACGGCGTCACGCCGGTGGTCTACGACCGCCACCCGCAGATCGGTGGCCTACTGACCTTCGGCATTCCGCCGTTCAAGCTCGAGAAGGAGGTCATCCAGACCCGGCGCGAGATCATGGAAGGCATGGGCGTCAGGTTCGTGCTCGGCGTCGAGGTTGGCCGTGACATCCCGTTCCAGCAGTTGCTCGAAGAGCACGACGCGGTGTTCCTCGGCATGGGGACCTACACGTACATGAAGGGCGGCTTCCCGGGCGAGGACCTGCCGGGTGTCTTCGATGCGCTGCCCTTCCTGGTCTCGAACGCCAACCGCCTGCTCGGCTACGAGAAGTCGGCCGCCGACTTCATCGACATGCGAGGAAGCCGCGTCGTGGTGCTCGGCGGCGGCGACACCGCGATGGATTGCGTGCGCACCTCGATCCGCCAGGGCGCGACTTCGGTCACTTGCGCCTACCGCCGCGACGAAGCCAACATGCCGGGCTCGAAGCGCGAAGTCGCCAACGCCCGGGAAGAAGGCGTGCAGTTCCTGTGGAACCGCCAGCCGGTCGAGATCGTCGGCGACGGGCGGGTCGAAGGGGTCAAGGTCGTCACCACGCGTCTGGGCGCGCCCGATGCGCGCGGCCGCCGCTCGCCCGAAGTGGTGCCGGGCTCGGAAGAGGTCATCCCGGCCGACCGCGTGCTGATCGCCTTCGGCTTCCGTCCGAACCCGCAGCCCTGGTTCGAGCCCTTCGGCATCGCCACCGACGAACGCGGCCGCATCAAGGTGCGCCCGCCCGGCGACGCGCTGCAGTTCCAGACCGACAACCCGCGCGTCTTCGCCGGCGGCGACATGGTGCGCGGCTCCGACCTGGTGGTCACCGCGGTGTTCGAGGGCCGCGAAGCGGCCAAGGGCATCCTCGACTACCTCGAGGTGTGAACCCAGGCCGACCCGTACCCGCTGTCCGGTTCCCTCCCCTTCGACGGGGGAGGGTCAGGGTGGAGGTGAAGAGGCGGCGGGCCACCGTTTTTGCGCAGGTGCAGCATGCCGCCCCCGGTCCGAACGGGCATAATGGCGGCTTTGTCGCGCGCCCCGACGCGACATGAGGCTTCCGCATGACCCCGCTGCAGAACGACCGCTTCCTCCGTGCCCTGCTCCGCCAGCCGGTCGACGTCACCCCCGTATGGATGATGCGCCAGGCCGGGCGCTACCTGCCCGAGTACCGCACCACGCGCGCGCGCGCCGGCAGCTTCATGGACCTGTGCCGCTCGCCCGAGCTGGCCTGCGAGGTCACACTGCAGCCGCTCGAGCGCTTCCCGCTCGACGCCGCGATCCTGTTCTCCGACATCCTGACCGTACCCGACGCGATGGGGCTCGGCCTGTCGTTCGGCGAGGGCGAGGGGCCGCGCTTCGCGCACCCGGTGCGCACCGCCGCCGACGCAGCCCGGCTGTTCGTGCCCGACCCCGAGGGCGAGTTGCGCTACGTGATGGACGCGGTGCGCACGATCCGCCGCGCTCTCGGTGGCCGCGTGCCGCTGATCGGCTTCGCCGGCAGCCCGTGGACGCTGGCGACCTACATGGTCGAGGGCAGCTCAAGCAAGGAGTACGCCAAGATCAAGGGCATGCTGTACGGCGAGCCGGCGCTGTTGCACCGCGTGCTCGACGTCGTCACCGCAGCGGTCACCGCCTACCTGAACGCACAGATCGCCGCCGGCGCGCAGGCGGTGATGGTGTTCGACACCTGGGGCGGCCTGCTCTCCCCGACCGCCTATCGCCAATTCTCGCTCGCCTACATGGCACGCATCGTCGCGGGGCTGACGCGCGAAGCCGAGGGCCGGCGCGTGCCGGTGATCCTGTTCACCAAGGGCGGCGGCCAGTGGCTCGAGGTGATGGCCGACACCGGCGCCGATGCGCTCGGCGTGGACTGGACCACCGACCTCGGCGCGGCGCGCGCGCGCGTCGGTGCGCGCGTCGCGCTGCAGGGCAACCTCGACCCTGCGGTGCTGTACGCGCCGCCGGCGACGATCCGCGACGAGGTCGCCAAGGTGCTCGCGGCCTTCGGCCCGGGTTCGGGCCACGTCTTCAACCTCGGCCACGGCATCCACCCGCACGTGGCCCCCGAGCACGCGCACGCCTTCGTCGACGCGGTGCACGCGCTGAGCCGGCCGTACCACGCGGAGAACGCATGACGCCGCCGAAGATCCTGTCGTGCGGCGTCATCGTGCTGCACCGCGCCGACGAAGGCGGGTGGCGCTACCTGTTGCTGCGCGCCTTCAACTACTGGGACTTCCCCAAGGGCATGTGCGAGGCGGGCGAGAGTCCGCTCGAAGCGGCGATCCGCGAAGTGCGCGAAGAAACCGCGATCACCGAGCTGCGCTTCCGCTGGGGCAAGGTCTGGAAGGAAACCCCGCCCTACAACCACGGGCTCAAGGTCGCGCGCTACTACATCGCCGAAACGCCGGGCGCACACGTCGAGCTGCCGATCAGCCCCGAGCTGGGGCGGCCCGAGCACAGCGAATACCGCTGGGTGACGCGCGACCAGGCCTGGGGCTTGCTGACGCCGCGCGTGCGCGCCGTGGTGCGCTGGTCCGATGCCATCCTGAAACCGCAGCGCCGGCGGGCGCCGGCGCGATCGGGACGGACGAAACCCTGATGCCCGCGGTACGCGGCAGCCGCTCCACGGCTCCGGCCCCCAAGCGGATCGATGCCGGCGTTTGCAAGGGGGAGCGGCGGCGTCTATCCGTTAAGGCGTTGTGATGCCCCGCAGGAGACCCCCCGATGGACAAGCAGTACCATGCCCTGACATTCCACGCCATGGATTACGGCGCCAGCTATTTCCGCCCGCGCCAGCACTTGCCCGATCGCGTCACGCAGGACGGCCCCGCGGTCGATGTGATGACCGATCTGCGCCAGGTCAGCGCGGTGATGGTGTCCTTGTCGACGCCGCTGACGATGGCGCTCGAGCGCATGGTCAAGGGCGGCGTGCGCATGCTGCTGGTCGTCGATCCCGACGGCACGGTACGCGGTGTGGTCACCAGCCGCGACATCCAGGGCGAGAAACCGATGAAGATCCTCGAGAAGACCGGCGACAAATTCGAGGATCTGGTCGTGCGCGACATCATGACGATCCAGCCGAAGCTGGAAGTGTTGCGCATCGAAGACGTGCTGCGCGCCTCGGTCGGCGACATCATCGCCACGCTGCGCGACGCCGGTCGCCAGCACGCGCTGGTGATCGACCGCGACGAAGACAGCGGCAAGGATGCGATCCGCGGCATCTTTTCGCTGTCGCAGATCGGCACCCAGCTCGGCCTCAACATCAGCCCCTCCGAGCGCCCGACCACCTTCGCCGAGATCGAGCAGGCGCTGCACCACCCGGGCTGAGGCACGAGGCACGAGGCACGAGGCACGAGGCACGAGGCACGAGGCACGAGGCACGAGGCACGAGGCACGAGGCACGAGGCAGGCGAGGATACCTGCCTTTGCTCGCACCTCGTGCCTTCGCTTATCGGCTCGCTTCGTACAGCTGCGCGCCGGTCACGGCCACTGCGGTCACGTTGACGATGCGCCGCACGGTCGCGGCGTTGGTCAGCACGTGCGCCCGCTGGTTCAGCCCCATCAGCATCGGCCCGACCGCAACCGCGTCGGTGACCATCTTGACCAGGTTGTAGGCGATATTG
>JBDHRG010000252.1:0-5009 GCA_039807445.1 Candidatus Competibacteraceae bacterium | reverse complement strand
TTCCCTTGCTCGAGGATGTCGCCGCTACCTTACCCGTCATATGCCTCGACTTCAGCTCGGGACGTGCGGAATGTCGGCTCAGCGGTTCTCGGGGTGGAAACCCAGCCGCTGCGACAGCTTTTCGCCGGCCTGCTTGATGATCGGGATCCAGGCATCCTTGCGCCGCTCGAACGGGGCGGACACTGAGATGCCGGCGATGATGTGGTTGGTGCTGTCGCGGATCGGCACGCCGAAGCAGCCGACGCCGAGCTCGGCCTCTTGGTCGTCGAGCGCGTAGCCGTCGGTCACGGTGCCCTTGACCGCGCGCCACAGCGAGGTCGGGTCGGTGATCGAGTACGGCGTCGCCGACGGCAGCCCGGTGCGCGCGGCGTACTCGAGACAGGCTTCGGCACCGCCCTCGGCGAGGAACAGCTTGCCGACCGCGGTCACGTGCAGCGGCGCGCGGCCGCCGATCGCCTGCTCGACGCGCATCATGCGGTTCGGCGTGACGCGCTCGACGTACACCACCTCGTCGCCCTCGCGCACGATCAGGTTCACCGTCTCGCCGGTCTCGTTGCGCAGCCACTCCATGATCGGCCGCGCCTCGCGGCGGATGTCGAGCCGACCCTGCACGCGGCTGCCGAGTTGCAGCAGCTTGACGCCGAGGCGGTAGTGCCCCGATGAACTGCGCTCGACGAAGCCGTGCTCGGTCAGCGAGGCCAGGATGCGGAAGGCGGTCGAAGGGTGCAGGCCGGTTTCGGCCGACAACACCTTCAGGCTCACTGGCGCATTGCTCGCGGCGATCGCATCGAGCAGCCGGGAGAGGCGGTCGATGACCTGGATCGAGGACGTGGCGTTCGTGACCATGGGTGTCCCGAGAGCCTCAGTGTTTTCTTGGATAGAAACGGCATTCTGTATCATGAAAACGGATTGTATTGCAGCGCACAAAATAATTCCACACTCGGAGCTGAAATTTTACGAGTGTTTCACGATACGGGACTAGGAGTGATCGGATATTTAGTATTGGTATTACTAATTGACCATTTCTTGAAATCCACTTCCGGGTTGGTTGCAATGTATGGCATAAGACTCTAATTTGACTGAAATAAAAAGGCGATCATCACTTTTGTGGCGGGCTGTAGAGAGGTAAGACCAATGACGGACAGCGCTGCGCTGCGGGCCGAGCTGGCTCGCGGAATGCCCGGGCACCTGATCCTGTTCGAGGCCGAAGACCTGCGCCCCTACGAGTGCGACGGTCTGGCCGCCTACCGCAAGCTGCCGCTGCTGGTGGTGTTGCCCGAGACGGTCGAGCAGGTGCAGCACGTCTTGCGCACCTGCAAGGCGCGCGGCGTGCCGGTGGTCGCGCGCGGCGCCGGCACCAGCCTGTCGGGCGGCGCCCTGCCGGTCGAGGGCGGCGTGCTGCTGAGCCTGGCCAAGTTCAACCGCATCCTCGAGGTCGATCCGGCCAACCGCATCGCACGCGTGCAGCCGGGCGTGCGCAACCTGGCGATCTCGCAGGCGGTCGACGGGCTCGGACTGTACTACGCGCCCGACCCCTCGTCGCAGATCGCCTGCACCATCGGCGGCAACGTCGCCGAGAACGCCGGCGGCGTGCACTGCCTGAAGTACGGGCTGACGGTGCACAACATCCTGGGGCTCGAGCTGGTGACGATGGACGGCGAGCGGCTGACGCTCGGCAGCGCCGCGCTCGACGCCCCCGGCTTCGACCTGCTGGCGCTGCTCACCGGTTCGGAGGGCATGCTCGGCGTGATCGTCGAAGTCACGGTCAAGCTGCTGCCCAAGCCGCAGGTTGCGCAAGTGATCCTGGCGGCGTTCGACCGCGTCGACGTCGCCGGCGCCGCGGTCGGGCGCATCATCGCCGAGGGCATCATCCCCGGCGGACTGGAGATGATGGACAAGGGCGTGATCCGCGCCGCCGAAGACTTCCTGCACGCCGGCTATCCGGTCGACGCCGAGGCGATCCTGCTGTGCGAGCTCGACGGCACGGCCGAGGAAGTCGCCGAGCAGATCGCGCAGGTGCAGGCGCTGCTCGCCGATGCCGGCGCCACCGAGCTGCGCGTGTCGCGCGACGAGCGCGAGCGGCTGCTGTTCTGGGCCGGGCGCAAGGCGGCGTTCCCGGCGGTGGGGCGGCTGGCGCCCGACTACTACTGCATGGACGGCACCATCCCGCGCAAGGAGCTGCCGAAGGTGCTGAACGGCATCGAGGCGCTGTCGCGCCAGCACGGTCTGGCGGTGGTCAACGTGTTCCACGCCGGCGACGGCAACCTGCATCCGCTGATCCTGTTCGACGCCAACAAGCCGGGCGAGCTCGAGGTCGCCGAAGCGCTCGGCGGAGCCATCCTCGAGCTGTGCGTCGAGGTCGGCGGCGCGATCACCGGCGAGCACGGCGTCGGCGTCGAGAAGATCAACCAGATGTGTGCGCAGTTCGGTGCGGCCGAGATCGCGCAGTTCCACGCGCTCAAGGCCGCCTTCGACCCCGGCCGGCTGCTGAATCCGGGCAAGGCGATCCCGACGCTGGCACGCTGCGCCGAATACGGTGCGATGCGCGTCAGTCGAGGGCAGCTGCCGTTCCCGGAGCTGGAGCGATTCTGAGATTGCGGAGCGATGAGTGAGCGGTGATGAGGAATGGGTGGCTGCAAACCGCCGTGTCGTTCCTGCCCCATCGCTGATCGCCCATTCCTCATCACCTGGGATGAACAAAACGCGAATGAGTGACGACATCAGTCAATCCCTGGCCGAAGCGGTCAGGGCCGCCGCGGCGGCAGGCCGGTCGCTGGCGATCCGCGGCGGCGGCAGCAAGGACTTCTATGGCCGTGAAGCCGCCGGCGAGCCGCTCGAAGTCGGTGGCCACCGCGGCATCGTCAGCTACGAGCCGACCGAGCTGGTGGTGACCGCGCGCGGCGGCACGCCGCTGGCCGAGCTCGAGGCGGCGCTAGCCGCGCGCGGGCAGATGCTCGGCTGTGAACCGCCGCGCTTCGGCCCGGGGACCGTCGGCGGCATGGTCGCTGCCGGGCTGTCGGGGCCGCGCCGGCCCTACGCCGGCTCGGTGCGCGACTTCGTGCTCGGCGCGAAGCTCTTGAACGGCAAGGGCGAGGTGCTTCGCTTCGGCGGGCAGGTGATGAAGAACGTCGCCGGCTACGACGTGTCGCGGCTGCAGGCGGGCGCGCTCGGCGCCTTCGGCGTGCTGCTCGAGCTGTCGCTGAAGGTGCTGCCCGTGCCGCAGGCCGAGCTGACGCTGGTGCAGCCGCGCCCGCTGCTCGAAGCGGTCGAGGTCTTCAACCGCTGGGCCGGGCAGCCCTTGCCGCTGTCGGCGACGGCCTGGGTCGACGGGCGCGCCTGTATCCGCCTGTCGGGCGCGGCGGCGGCGGTGCGCGTCGCCGCCGAAACCCTCGGCGGCGAGCGCCTCGACGGCGAGGCGGCCGGGGCCTTCTGGGCCGGGCTGCGCGAGCAGACCGATGCCTTCTTCGATGGCCTGGCGCCGCTGTGGCGGCTGTCGCTGCCGCCGGCCGCGCAGCAGCCGGCGCTGCCCGGCGGGACGTGGCTGCTCGAGTGGGGCGGAGCGCAGCGCTGGTGGCGCGGCGAGGCGGCGCCGGAGACGGTGTTCGCCGCAGCGCGGGCAGCCGGCGGCCACGCCGCGTGCTTCCGCGGCGGCGGGCGCGCCGGCGAGGTGTTCCAGCCGCTCGCGCCCGCGCTGATGCGCGTGCACCGCGAGCTCAAGCGCGCCTTCGACCCGCAGCGGGTGTTCAACCCCGGACGCCTGTACGCCGATCTGTGAGCCCGAGCCAGCCATGCAGACCCATCTCGCCGATTTCATCAAGGACACCGCTGCGGGGCGCGAAGCCGACGCGATCCTGCGCAAGTGCGTGCACTGCGGTTTCTGCACCGCGACCTGCCCGACCTACCAGCTGCTCGGCGACGAGCTCGACGGGCCGCGCGGGCGCATCTACCTGATCAAGCAGGTGCTCGAGGGACACGCGCCGACCGCGCGCACCCAGCTCCACCTCGACCGCTGTCTGACCTGCCGCTCATGCGAAACCACCTGCCCCTCGGGCGTCGATTACCACCGGCTCGCCGACATCGGCCGCGCGGTGGTCGACGAGCAGGTCGGCCGGCCGCCGGCGCAGAAGGCGCTGCGCTGGGCGCTGCGCTAGGTGCTGCCGTACCGGCGGCGGTTCGAGCCGCTGCTGGGGCTCGGGCGGGCGGTCAAGGGCGTGCTGCCGGCGGCGCTCGCCGCCAAGGTGCCCGAGCGCCGCGACGCCGGCGCCTGGCCGCGCGCGATGCACGCCCGGCGGATGCTGGTGCTCGACGGCTGCGTGCAGCCCGGCATCGCCCCTGGCATCAATGCCGCAGCGGCGCGCGTGCTCGACCGCCTCGGCATCGCGCTCGAGGCGGCGCCGCGGGCAGGGTGCTGCGGCGCGGTCAGCTTCCACCTCGATGCGCAAGCCGAGGGGCTGGATTTCGCGCGGCGGCTGATCGACGCCTGGTGGCCGGCGATCGAGCGGGGCGTCGAGGCGATCGTCGTCACCGCCTCGGGCTGCGGCGCCTTCGTCAGCGAGTACGGCCACCTGCTGCGCGACGATCCGGCCTACGCCGCGAAGGCGGCCAGGGTTTCGGCGCTGGCCAAAGACCTGGTCGAAGTGCTCGAGGGCGAAGACCTGTCGCGGCTCGCCGCCAGGCCCGCCGGCCGGCTCGCCTTCCACTGCCCGTGCACGCTGCAGCACGCGCTGAAGCTCGGCGGCCGGGCCGAGGCGCTGCTGAAGCGGCTGGGCTTCGAGCTGAGCGCGGTGCCCGATGCGCACCTGTGTTGCGGCTCGGCCGGCACCTATTCGATCACCCAGCCCGAGCTGTCGCTGCGGTTGCGCGACAACAAGCTCGCGGCGCTGGCCACCGGCCATCCCGACGCGATCGCCACCGCCAACATCGGCTGCCTGGCGCACCTGCAGGGCGGCACCGACAAGCCGGTCAGGCACTGGATCGAGCTGGTCGACGCGGCGCTTGCTTGAATGAGT
>JBDHRG010000251.1:0-5032 GCA_039807445.1 Candidatus Competibacteraceae bacterium | reverse complement strand
ACACCCTGCCCGGCGGCCCGGTGCGGCGCGTCATCCAGTACGTCGCCCCCTTCGCGCTGGCCGACCGCGAGGCGGACTACCGCAGCGCCTGGGCGCATTTCGAGCAAAGGAGCGCATCGACATGAGCACCCCGGTTCCCCATGATTACGCCACCTGGCCGACCGAATTGAAGGCTTCTCCCGCGCCGACCCGATGTACATGCGCGCCTTCGGCGAAGCCTGGCCCGATCCGCAAATCGTCCAACAGGCTGTTGGGCCATTGTCCTGACAAGGAAGAGAGACAGCCGTCGCATGCAACCCCTGATCGTCGCCCAGCAACTCACCCGGGGCGTTGCCGACTTTCTGCGCACCGCCTTCCCGTCCACCACGCCGGGCTTCGTCGGCCTGCTGGAGCGGTTCCTGGCCGAGCGCGACAACGTGTTCAAAGGCCCCTATCTGACGGTGCCGCTGCCGTTCAGGAAGCAGGAAACCCGGGGCCAGCCGCCGTTTGCCTGGCTGCCGGCGGGCTTCGTGCCGCACGCGCACCAGGCTCGCGCTTTCGCCCGGCTTTCGGGCGAGGAGGCGCGGTCCACCCTGGTGGCCACCGGCACCGGCTCGGGCAAGACCGAGTGTTTCCTCTACCCCGTTCTCGAGCACTGCCGCACGCAGCAGGCGCTGGGGCGGCGCGGCATCAAGGCCATCATCCTCTACCCGATGAACGCGCTGGCCAGCGACCAGGCCGGGCGCGTAGCGAAGGAGATCGTCAGGACCGCCGCGCTGTCGGGCATTCGCGCGGGCCTGTACGTGGGCGATGCGCCGGCGGTGGAGTCGCCGATCGTGGCGCAACTGCCCGACGGCAGCCATTCGGTGATCACCGACCGCAACGTGCTGCGCAGCGATCCGCCGGACATCCTGCTCACCAACTACAAGATGCTGGATTTCCTGCTGATCCGCGCCCTCGACGCGCCGCTGTGGGCGCAGCAGCAGCCGGATACCTTGCGCTATCTGGTGGTGGACGAGTTGCACACCTTCGATGGCGCGCAGGGCACGGACCTGGCCTGCCTGATCCGCCGCCTGAAGGGGCGGCTGGACTCGCCGCCGGGCCAGCTGGTGTGCGTGGGCACTTCCGCCACCCTGGGCGACGACGGCGTCGACGACCTGCTGGGCTTTGCCGGCGATGTGTTCGGCGAGGCACTGGATGCCGAGGCGGTCATCGGCGAGGACCGCATTTCGGTGGGCGACTACCTGGCCGACTCGGTCGTGGAATACACCCAGAGCCCACAGCCGGCCGACGTACCGGCTCTGGCCCCGGAGCGATACGACGATCTCGACGCCTATCTGGCCGCGCAGGCGCCGCTGTGGCTGGGCGTGCCGTGCACGACCGAGCAGGTGCGGGATTTCGCCTGGCGCTGCGAGCTGGGCGAGCGCCTGAAGTGCCACTTCGCGTTCCAGAACCTGCTGCGCGACCTGGAGCGCCTCGGTCCGAAATCGGTGCTGCTGGACGATCTGCTGGCGCTGCTGCACCGGCGCCTGCCGGCCTGCGCGGACGCGCGCTTCGCCCTGCTGTGGCTGTCCAGCCTGCTGGCGCTGGTGGCCCATGCGCGCAAGCCGGGGCATCAGGATTTCTTCCTGCAGGTGAAGGTGGAGATCTGGCTGCGCGAGCTGCGCCGCATGGTGGCGCGGCTGGACGCGAGCCCGGTGCTGAAACATCACGATGACCTGGGCAAGGCCGATCAGGGCCAGGTGCACCTGCCGGTGATCCACTGCCGCGACTGCCACGCCACCGGCTGGGGCGCCACCTTGCAAAAGACCAGCCCCGATCAGCTGACCCACGATCTGCGTGCGTTCTACGGCGCCTTCTTCGCCGAGGACGTGTCCACGCGCTTCCTGTTCCCGGCCGCCGAAGGCGCCGACCCGCGCGTGTTCGAGCGCAAGCAGGTATGCCCGCAGTGCGGCGCCTTGCACCAGCTTGCACAGCAGGGTTGCCCGCACTGCGGCCACGATGCCCTGCTGCCGGTGGACATGACCGCCAACCTCGAGGAAGCCACCCGCAACGGCGCCAGATTCACCCGGTCGCACCACGACTGCCCCTACTGCGGCGGGCGCGAGACGCTGACCATCGTGGGCTCGCAGGCCGCCAGCCTGGCCGCGGTGCTGGTGGGCCAGCTGTTCGCGACGCGCTTCAACCCGGACAAAAAGCTGATCGCGTTCTCCGATTCGGTGCAGGACGCCGCTCACCGCGCCGGCTTTCTCGCGGCGCGCACCTGGCGCCTGAACCTGCGCCCGGCATTGGCCCAGGTGATCGCCGCCGCCGCCGAGGCTGGCCGGTCGCTGACCCTGGCCGAGCTGCCGCAGGCCTTCGAGCGGCGCTGGCGCACCGCGCAGGGAGACGGTCATTACATTGCCAACTTCCTGCCGCCCCAGTTGCACTGGCTGCACGATTACGAGGCGCTGATGACCGACGGCGCGCTCCCCGACGGCAGTGACCTGCCGAGGCTGCTGGCCCAGATCCTGCCTTGGGTCATCAACGCCGAGTTCGGCCAGGACGCCCATGTCGGCCGCACGCTGGTCGCCACCGGCACGGCCAGTGTCGCTGCTGCGGCGCAGGCGCTGGCTCGCGCCGTCGAGTGGCTGCTGCCCCGCGTGCGCGAGCAGATCGATCAGCTCGCGGGCACCACGGCCATGGATGCCGCGGTGTTCCTGCGCGGCCTGCTGGCCGAGATGCAGCGCGCAGGCGCCTGGCGTGATCCCGGCCTGGCGTCTTATGCCCGCACGGGCTGCCGCCCGTGGGTGTACAGGAGGAATCCGAGCCAGGAAAAGATGCTCTCCGGCCCTCGGCCGCCGCGCTTCGTCACGCTGCCGGAGCACCAGCGCTGCGTGAGCATAGGCGCGAGCCATGCGCGGGTGTTTCGCGCCTGGGCGTTCAAGGCGCTGCCGGCGCTGCATGACCTCGCCCGGGGCGCGGACGCCCTGGTCCTGCCGCTTTACCGGCTGGCGCTGGAGGCACTGGCCCACGCCGGCCTGGCCGGATACGAACAGGCGGACGGGAAAAGCGACATTCGCGTGTGGGGGCTCGAGCCCGCGGCCTTCGCGGTGACGCCGGGCGGGCGCAAATGGCGCTGCACGGGCTGTCACGGCGAAGTGCTGTCGGCGCCGGACGAAGCGCTCGGCAACCAGCCCTGCCGGCGCTCCGATTGCCAGGGCCGGCTGGAGGCCGATGGCGACTGGGGCGACTTCTATCGCAAGCTGTATCTGCATGCCGACATCCAGCGCGTGGCGGCGCACGAGCATACCGGCCTGCTGCCGCGCGAAACCCGCGAACGGGTGGAGCGCAGCTTCAAGTCCGACCGCGAGCGGCCCGGTGGCATCAACGTGCTGTCGGCCACGCCGACGCTGGAGATGGGGATCGATATCGGCGACCTGTCGTGCACGCTGCTGTGCTCGGTGCCGCCGCAGCAGGCCAACTACATCCAGCGCGCCGGCCGGGCCGGACGCAGCACCGGCAACGCCCTGCTGGTGACCATGGCGACCAGCAAGCCGCACGATCTGTATTTCTGGCATGCCCCCAGAACGATGATCGCGGGCAGCGTGCAGGCGCCGGGGGTGTTCCTCAATGCGTCCGCCGTGCTGGAACGCCAGCTGACCGCCTTCACGCTGGATTGCTGGGTCCGCGAGTCGGGGCGTGCCGCCCAGATTCCGGCGGAAATCCGCGCGGTGTTCAGCGCCGTCAACAATCGGGCGACGACCAAGTTTCCCTATCCGTGGCTGGCTCATGTGGACCGGCATCGGGCGCAGCTGCTGGATCGGTTCGTGCACCTGTTCGATCGGGGCGCGCACAACCCCTTGAGCCAGGGCACGCAGGCATGGCTGACCCGGTTCATCGACGGCAGCAGCGAGGAGCCCGGCTCGCTGCCCTGGAAGATCGTCGACAGGCTCCAGGGCATCGCCAACGATGTCGCGGAAATCAAGCGCCAGCGCGAACGCACCGTCAAGGAGATCGAGAAGCTCCAGGCGCTGGCCGTGCGCGGCGACGAACAGACGCAGGAGCTCACGCGCCTGATGCAGGAGCGCGCGGCACTGGCGCGCCTGATCGGCAGCATCGAAGGCAAGGCCACGCTCAATGTGCTGACCGACGAGGGGCTGCTGCCCAATTACGCCTTCCCGGAGCAGGGCGTCCTGCTGCGCTCGATCATCGTGCGCGAGGCCAAGTCGGGCGGCGGCGCCCTCGACCCCCTGACCTTCGAGTACGAACGCCCCGGCGCCTCGGCCATCACCGAGCTGGCCCCGAACAACACCTTCTACGCCGAGGGGCGGCGGGTGGTGGTGAACCAGGTCGACGTCTCCAGGATCAAGCCCGAGGCCTGGCGCTTCTGCCGGCAATGCGCCTATGCCGAACCGCTGTCCTCGGGCGACCAGCACTCCACTTGTCCGCGCTGCGGCGACACCCTGTGGCGCGACAGCGGACGGGTGCGGGAGATGCTGAGGCTGACCACCGTGTTCGCCCGCACCCTGGATCGGGAGAGCCGCATCGCCGACGATTCGGACGAGCGTCAGCGCGGCTTCTACGTGCGCCAGGCCCTGGTGGACAGCCCGCCGGATGCCGTGCGTCAGGCCTACGTCATCGACAGAGCCGAATTTTCGTTCGGCTTCGAGTTCCTCGACCGGGTGACGTTCCGGGAGGTGAACTTCGGCGAGCAATCGCCGGATGCGTCACCGATGACGATTGCCGGCGCCGAGATGAACCGCCCCGGCTTCGGCATCTGCCCCGAGTGCGGCACGATCCAGCGCAAGCGCAAGGCCGAAGAGCTGTACCGCAACCATGCACCCTGGTGCTCCCGCCGCAAGACTCCCGAGGCGAGCGCGCAGCAGTGCGTGTTCCTCTACCGCGAGTTCGCCAGCGAGGGGATTCGGATCTTTCTGCCGGAGGTGGGCTTTGCCGATACCCAGGAGGCGCTGCTGAGCTTCGTCTCGGCCCTGGAACTGGGACTGGCGCGACGCTTCAGGGGGGCCGTCGATCATCTTCGCATCGCGCTGGACATGCGCATGGCCGCGGG
>JBDHRG010000250.1:0-5058 GCA_039807445.1 Candidatus Competibacteraceae bacterium | reverse complement strand
GCCTGCGCCAAAGAGCCGCACCGCGGGATGGAGCGCGCGACCGTGCTTCGCCCAGGATCGTGATATACGCTGCATCAGATGATTCGATTTCTGGAGAATCTCGAGATGGAACGGATCGACGTGACGCAGGCGGCACGGCGGTTCTCGGACCTGCTCAACCGGGTGTGCTACCAGGGGGCGAGCTTCGAGCTCGAGCGCAACCGCCAGGTCGTCGCCCGCCTGCTGCCGGCGGCGGGCGGGCGACGGGTGGCCGTGGCCGATCTCGACCGACTGTTCGCCGAGTTGCCGCCGCTGGGCGAGGATGCGCGAGCCTTCGGCGCCGAACTGGACGCCATCCGCTGCGAGCTGCCGCCGGGGGCCGATCCGTGGGTCTAGTGCTGGACACCACCAACGCCTTCATCCTGGCGGTCCAGGGACAGCCGATCGGTGCCCACGACCCTGATCATCGCCGCGACCGCGCTCAGCCACGGTTGCGCGGTGCTGACCGCCAACGTCGGCGGATTCCGGCGGGTGCCGGGGCTCGAGGTGCTCGCGCCGGGCGCCTGAACTGTCCGCCGCCGCGCAGCCGGCTCCGGGAGAAATGCCATGGCACTCGATCTCAGCTCGCTGCAGAGCGCCGTCCGCCGACTGGCCGAAGGGCTGGACGAGCTCGCCGAGAGTCCGGAGCGCACGCTGCTGCGCGACGGCGTTATCCAGCGCTTCGAGTTCACCTACGAGCTCAGTCACAGATGCTCAGGCGCTACCTGGAGATGGCCGCCGCCAACCCGGAGGCCGTGGACATGATGTCGTTCTCGGAGCTGATCCGCACCGGCTTCGAGCAGGGGCTCTTGCGCTCGAGCTGGGACGTGTGGCAGGGCTACCGCAAGGTGCGCGGCATCACCAGCCACACCTACGATGAAACCAGGGCGCGCGAAGTGCTGGCGATGGTGCCCGATTTCCTGGCCGAAGCCCGCGAGCTGCTCGCTCGCCTGCAGGCGCGGCTCGCGCGGCAGTAGTCTCCGATGCGTGCCGACGACGAGCTGCCCGACATCGCCATCAGCGCCGAGGAGTGGCGCACCGTCCGCGCCATCCTCCAGCGCCACGTGCCCGCTTGCACCGTGTGGGCCTTCGGCTCGCGTGCCCGCAGGAGCGCGAAGCCGGCGTCCGACCTCGATCTCGCGATCGCGTGTCGCGAGCCGCTGGGCATCGCCACGCTCGCCGCGCTGGCCGACGACTTCGACGAGTCCGCGCTGCCGTACAAGGTCGACGTGCTCGACTGGTGCACGGCGAGCGAGGGGTTCCGCCGGGCGGTGACGGGCGACAGGGTGCTGCTGCAGCCGGGCGTTGGCGAGCACGCACTGGCTTGAGCGAATCTGCCCGGCTGCGGCGGCGCTCATCCGAGCAGCGCTGGCCTGCACGATGTCGTCGCTGGAGTGCGCACCGGGTCAGAAGCCGCTGAAGAGCATGTCGAGCGCATCGACGATGACGTCGCGCTCGTGCGCCAGGGAGCCGTGGCGCCTCTTCAGCTCCGACGCCGGGATCGAGGCCAGGAACTGCGTGGTCATGGCGAAGCGTTCCCCGCTGATCTCGAACACCGGATTGAGGCGCCCGGCCGGGCAGGGCGCTTCGCCGATCGGCATCAGGGGCACGACCACGCGGGTATTGAGAGCGCTCATCAGGTCGGCCTGCACGTCGAGCACGTATCCCGAGCCGGCCGGGCTTTCGTAGAAGTCGAACCGAGCCATCAGAAGCGTCTGTAGCGGGCCAGCGGCAGGCCGTGCTGCTCGACGTAGGCGTTCGAGGCTTCGATCGCCTCGCGGTTCTCCTCCAGCCAGCGCTGCGCGCGCGCATCGGCGATCTGCAGGGCCAGGCCGCGATCGCAGGCCCGTGAGACGTTGATGCCCAACGCTCTGGCTTCGTCCAGCAGGGCTGCGGTCAGCGACACGTTCGTCGCGCGCTTGGGCGCGTCGAGGTGGCGGGCGATGGCTTGATCGGCACGGGCGAGGCTGGGATCCATGGCGGTGTCCTCGATGGGATGAGCATGAATATGCGCATCTATGATGTGTATTTCAACCTGCTTCCCGCAGGATTCCCGGCATCAGAGGCGGGCCGCACCGCGGGATGAAGCGCTCGAGTTGATCGAATCCCCCCGGCAGCAGCGGTTTCCGGATGGCGCCGCGCCGGGCAGGAGTGCTTTCCTATACCAGCAGGATGCTGTCGCCGTAGCGGGCCACGGTCGCGTCGCGCGTCACCAGCCGCAGCGGCTCAGTCAGCGCCCACAGTGTGACATGGGTATCAAGCAGCATCGACAGCTCGGCTTCGCACCAGGCGGCCGGTCGGCCGAGGTGGATGCCATGGTAGATCGCGATGCAGACCAGATCGTAGTGCGGCGCCAGCCGGATGCCGGCCGGCTCGACGTGGAACGAGGAATCCGCCTGCGGTGTAAAGACGCCTGATGCCAGGACCGGTGCGAAAGGCATCGAGCCGACAGCCCAAACCAGAGGAAACCACGATGGATCATCCAGGCGATCACCCGATCACGATCGAGCCCAATCCGAACCGCGTGCGCGTCCTCTTCAATGGTCGGGTGGTCGCCGACACCACCCGAGCGCTCACGCTCGAGGAGGCGCGCCTGCCGGCGGTCCACTACATCCCGCGCGAGGACGCCGACATGTCGCTGCTGGAGCGGACCGCCCACAAGACCCACTGCCCCTACAAGAGCGACGCCGCCTACTACACGATCCGGGCGGATGGCCGAGTGGCCGAGAACGCCGTCTGGACCTACGAGAACCCCTATCCGGCCGTCGCGGCGATCAAGGATCACCTCGCCTTCTACCCGGACCGCGTCGATCGCATCGAGGAACTGCCGAGCTCGGATCCGGGATAGCCACTTTGGCGCCTTGAATGCCCAGCCCGGGACGTACGCAGAGCGATGGCCGACGCCAATGCCCTCGAGCCTGAGCGCGGCTCGGGCAATACGGCAGCCCTCAGCGCCGCTCGCCGTCGGCGAGGTGCACCCGGTTCTTGCCGGCGCGCTTGGCGGCGTACAGCGCCGCGTCGGCGGCGGCGAGCAGGGACTCGGCCTCGTCGCCGTCGCCGGGGTAGCGGGCGACGCCGATGCTGGCCGACACCCTCGCCTGGTGCCGCCCGAGCGCGTAGGGCTGCACCAGCGTCTGCAGCAGCTTGGCGGCGACGCCGCGCGCCGCCTCGGCGTCGGGCGCATCGGGCAGCAGCACCGCGAACTCGTCGCCGCCGAGGCGCGCGGCGGTGTCGGACTCGCGCAGCGCGGCACGCAGACGCTCGGCCATCTGGCGCAGCAGCGCGTCGCCGGCGGCATGACCGAAGCGGTCGTTGACCGGCTTGAAGTCGTCGAGATCGAACATCAGCACCGCCGGCATTCGCCCCTCGCGCCGCGCCAGCGCCAGCGTCTGTTCGAGCCGCTCGGCGAACAGCGCGCGATTGGCCAGCCCGGTCAGCGCGTCGTGGTGCGCCAGCATCCAGATGCGCTCGGCTTCGCGCCGGTGCTCGGTGAGGTCGACCAGCGTCACGATCAGCCCGTCCGGGTTGCCCTGTTCGTCGCGCGGCGCGCTCCACGCGCCGCGCACCCAGCGGATGCTCGCGTCGGGGCGCACGAGGCGGAACTCGGCGCAGCCGTCCGCGCCGCTGGCGAGGCTCGCGGCGAGCGCGTGCTCCAGCGCGGCGCGCTCGTCCGGGTGCACGGCTTCGAGCAGGTCGTGGCCGAGCGCTTCGGCCTCGTTGCGGCCGGTCAGTGTGCACCAGCTCGGGTTGACCCGCAGGCAGCACCCTGCGGGGTCGGTTTCGGCTAGCGCGACCGGCGCCGCTTCGGCGAGCAGGCGCAGGCGCCGCTCGCCGTGGGTGAGCTCGCGGTTGGTGCGGCGCAGCTCGATGGTGCGCGCGGCGACCTCGGCTTCGAGCTCGGCGTTGTAGCGCGCCAGCAGCGCGGCTGCGCGTTCGCGCGCAGTGACGTCGGTGGCGGTACCGCGATAGCCGATGAAGCGGTCGAAATCGCACCACAGCGGCAAGCCGCTGATGCGGGCCTGGACGTCGCCTTCGGCACTACTGGCCGACGCCCAGCGCAGCGGCACGTCGAGAAACGGCCGATGGGTGCCCATCGCGGCGATGATACGGGCCCGGTCGGTATCGCCGGAAGCCGCCTCGATCAGCGCGCGCCAGCTCTCGCCCGCCCGGATGCCGAGCCGCGCCGCCAGTGCGCCGTCGGCCGTCTGCAGCCTGCCTTCGGCGTCGGTTTCCCAGATCAGGTCGCTGGAGAGGCGTGCCACGTCGCGGTAGCGCCGCAGGCTCAGGTCGCGCGCCTCGATCGCGCCACCGAGCAGCAACGCCATCGCGGCCAGCGCGATCGTCACCGCCTGGTAGCCGGCGGCATGATCCTGCCGGCCGCTCGCCGCGACCAGCGCCGCCATCGTCGGCCCGAGTGCGAACAGCACGAGCGTGGTATGCGCCAGACCGTGGCGCGTGGCGGTCCAGGCGAGCGGCAGCAGCAGCGCGAGCGCAGCGTACGGTTGCGCCGCCTCGCCGCCGTGCACCAGCGGCAGTCCGAACAGGCCGGCGCCCAGGCCGGCGATGCCGGCGGCGATGCCGAACAGGCCGGCGCGCGGGCGCGACTCGGGCGCAGGGCGCGTACTGTCGGCCTCGCCGTGCGCCCAGGCCAGCGCGCGCGGGATCGCCGCCACCAGCAGCAGCGGCGCGACCGTGAGGCTGCCGACGAAGTCGCCCAGCATCCAGGCCACCATGCCGCGCAACAGCCCGGGCGCATCGAGCAGGCCGCCCCCGGCCTGGAGCACGACGCCCGACAGCGCCGCGGCGGCGAGCGCCGCGGCGAGGAAGGCGAGCACTTGCCGGGGCGTGTCGAAATCCCAGTTGCGTATGCGCTTTCGCAGCGGCAGCGCCACCAGCGTGTAGGCGAGCACCGGCAGCACTGCGGCGGCGAGGCCGTGCAGCGGCCGGGCACCGATGTCCCACACCGAAGGCAGCGCGAGCAGCGCGCCGGCCAGCGCCAGTGCCGCGCCGCGCCCGCCGAGGGCGAGCAGCGCCGCCAGC
>JBDHRG010000249.1:0-5098 GCA_039807445.1 Candidatus Competibacteraceae bacterium | reverse complement strand
CGACCCAGCCGACAACGCCGGCGGGGCTGCCCGCGTAAGGATCGACACGTCGCCGGCGATCTCAGCCGCCGCCGACCAGCACGGCCTTGTCGGCATCGGGCGCCGCGTCGCCCTTCATCACGATGATCCTGCCGGGCGCCGCGGTCTTGCCGGCGAGCGCCGACACCACCTCGCGCAGCGGTCCGATCGCGCTGCCGCTGGCCGCCCCCGCGGCGTTGGTCTTGAGCGCGGCCACCGGCGTGCTGTGGCCGCTGACGTAGACCGTGTAGCTGGTCGCCGGCTCGAGCCCGAACAGCGACACCTCGAGCGCGTCGACCAGCCCCAGGTCGCGCACCACCGCGAAGCCGCGCCCCTGGCCGGCCACGGCCGTCAGTGGAACGTTGACCGGGTCGGCGCTTGCACGCGGGCTCAGGTTCGCCGTGCCGTCACCGCCTGGCGTCGCGTTCGAGACGTAGACCAGCGCCTGCGGCGCCTGGCCGACCGGGATGCGCCGGATCACCCGGTCGGTCGCGGTGTCGATCACGTCCACCGCGTCGCCGTTCTCGAGGCCGACGTACATCCGCGTGCCGTCGTCGGAGGGCCAGATGCCGTGCGGCAGCGCGCCGACCGCGATGGTGGCGACCAGTTCGGGGCGGGCGTCGGTCGTGTACACCTTGACCGCGTTCTCGCCTCCGACCGTGACGTAGGCCAGCGTGCCCCGGGCGGTCCTGGCGAAGCCGATGTGGTTGGTGATGAAGCCGGTGTCGAACGCGCCCTTGACCTCGAGCGTCGCGGTGTCGATACGGGTCACCTTGCCGACGTCCTTGTGCGTCATCCACACCTCACTGAAGTCGGGCGTGAACTGCAGGAAGGGCGAGAACGGGCTGACCACGTCGAGCCGTTTGATCACCTGGTGGCTGGCCACGTCGACGATGTCGACCACCGGATTGAAGCTCGAGACGACGAAGGCGAGCTTGCCGTCGGGGTGGAACAACACCATGCCGGGACCGGGCGTGGTCGGGATGCGGCGCGTCTCGCGGTAGCTCGCCGGGTCGATCACCGAGATGTAGTCCTCGCCGCGCACGACCACCCACACCTCCTTGCCGTCGGCGCTGAAGAAGCCTTCGTGCGGCGAGCGGCCGATGTAGGCGATGCCCTTGACCCTGTTGCTGGCCGTGTCGATGAACGCCACCGAGTTCGAGCCGTTGGAGACGGCGATCAGCGTGCGGTGATCGGGCGAAAAGCCGAGGCCGTGCACGTTGAGCTCGCCCTTGTACAACGGCGAGAGCACGTCGGGCCGGGCGTTGCCGAGGCGGATCTGCCCGAGGAGCTTGTTGTTCGCCGGGTCGATCACCGACACGGTGTTGCTGTTCTGGTCGGCGGTGTAGACGCGGTCTTGCGGCCGCGGCTCGGCGGCGGCGAGGTGCGTGCCCAGGGCCAGCACCAGGGGCGTCAGGGACAGTCTGCCGATGTGCATGCTTTGGTCTCCCGGTCGAGGGCGAAAGGCGTTCTAGGGTCGGGGCGCGGCGTGACGGGCCAGCCACGCCTGCATCAGCCGGATCTCGTTGTGCTGCTCGGCGATGATGCCGAGCGCGAGGTTGCGCAGCTCGGGGTCACGGCCGTACAGCAGCAGCGCCCTGGCCATGTCCACCGCCCCCTGGTGGTGCGGGATCATCATCGTGATGAAATCGTGGTCGGGGTCGCCGTTCATCGGCGCGCGCCGCATGCCCGCGTCCATCACCGCCATCGCGTCCCCGATCAGCTCGGGGAAGGGCTTGGCGGTGCTGGCGACGAATGCCGCCGGTGGCCCGCCGGGGTCCGCCGGCGGGTGCCGGTGGCCGTCCTGCGCCAGGGCGACGCTGACCGCCAGCAGCACCGCCAGGCCGAGCAGGGTGCGGACCGGACGCGGCCCGCCGCGCTCGTCGATCGGGGATGGCATGCGCTTGCACTCCTTCAGCAGGGCCGAGCCGGCGACGGCGCGGCTGCGGCGAGAGGGACGCTCCAGCGGCAAACCGCGGGGTCGCGTGGCGATCCACGCGACCCCGCGGCGTCTGGCGGAGAACCGGTGTCCGGCCTCGGCGTGCCGGACGGCTTTCCTTACAGCCCTTCGTAGCGATGCGGCTCGGCGGTGAGCGTAGCGATCTCAGGCCGCTTGCTCCAGGCCATCCGCACGCCGTAGGCCAGCAGCAGGATGCCGAGGCTGACCACGCCCAGCAGCAGCGGCGTGCGCTGGTCGGGGATGAAGGCCATCGCCACGACGATGCCGAGCATACCGGCGATCGCGACATAGGTCAGGTACGGGAAGGCCCACATCTTCACGCGCAGCCGCGCGGGGTCCTCCTGCTCCAGCCGCGTGCGCAGGCGCAGCTGCGAGATCGCGATCAGCACGTAGACGAAGATCGCGACCGTGCCGTAGGAGTTGACCAGGAAGGCGAACACCGTGTCGGGCGAGACGTAGGACATGATCACCGCGACGTAGCCGAACAGTGTTCCGAACAGGATCGCGCGCACCGGCACGCCGTTGCGGCTCAGCTTGGCCAGCCCCTTGGGCGCGTCGCCGCGCTTGGTCAGCGCGAACAGCATCCGCGACGAGGCGTACAGCCCCGAGTTCAGCGCCGACAGCACTGCGGTCAGCACGATCGCGTTCATGATCTGCGCCGCCGCCGGGATGCCCATCGTACCGAGCGCGCTGACATAGGGCGTGGCGATGCCGGTCGAGTTCCACGGCACCAGGCACACGACCAGGAGCACCGAGCCGACGTAGAACACCAGCACGCGGGTGATCACCGAGTTGGTCGCCTTGGCGACGGCCTTCTCCGGCTCGGCGGTCTCGGCCGCTGCGATCGTGACGATCTCGGCGCCGAAGTAGAAGCCGGTGGCCGCCACCGCGCCGGTCAGCACCGGCACGATGCCGTTCGGGGCGAAGCCGCCGTGCGCGGTGAGGTTGGCTACGTTGGCCGAGACCTCCGGCCACAGGCCGAGCACGTACAGGCTCGCCAGGAACAGGAACACGACGATCGCCGCGACCTTGATCGAGGCGAACCAGAACTCGAACTCGCCGAAGGACTTCACCGAGATCAGGTTGGTCAGGGTCAACGACACCAGCAGCACCAGGCTGATGATCCAGCCCGGCACGTCGGGCAGCCAGAACTTGATCAGGTCGGCCCCCGCGACCGCCTCGAGCGCGACCACGATGACCCAGAAGTACCAGTACATCCAGCCGGTCAGGAAGCCGGCCAGTTCGCCGAGCGCCGGCCGGTCGCGCCATGCCAGGCGGGCGTATTCGTAGAAGGATCCGACCGTCGGCAGCGCCACGGCCATTTCGCCGAGCATGCGCATCACCAGCACGACGAGCACGCCGGTGAGCAGGAAGGAGAGGACGGCGGCGGGGCCGGCGGACTTGATCACCACGCCGCTGCCGACGAACAGGCCGGCGCCGATGACGCCGCCCAGGGCGATCATCGTCATGTGACGCTGCTTCAGGCTGTGCTGAAGCCCGCTCGAATGCTGCGGTTCGCTCATCACCTCGTGCTCCTCCGAGCTTGATGGTTTTCGAACGCCACGGCTCATGCGTTGTGTCCGTGCCGCACGTGGTCGCGGCCGGGCCCGTGGTCGTTGCGAGGAAGCGCACCGCGGCGGCTGGGCCACGGCGCTCCGAGATGCCGGGATTCGGGGATTCCGGAGAAACGGCGGAGCGACGTTCGCGCCCCGCCGTGCGGCCGGTCTGCGGCCCACTGGAAAGTGGGCCGCAGCGGCGAACCCTCAGACGAAGTCCTTGTACTTGTCGAGGTAGCGCACCGGCTTGGAGAGCGCGTCGCGGCGGAACGGATCGCCCAGCTCGCGCGTGCACATGATCTCGACGACCGTGGTCTTGCCGGCGTTCATCTGCAGGTCGATGGCGCGCTTCAGCGCCGCGCCCACATCCTCGAGCCGGTCTACCACGATGCCCTCGGCGCCCATCGCCCGCGCGATCGCCGCGAAGCTCTGGTTGTCGAGCTCGCCGGCGACGAAGCGACGGTTGTAGAAGTCCACCTGGTTCTTCTTCTCCGCGCCCCACTGGCGGTTGTGGAACACCACCGCCGTCACCGGGATGTCGTGGCGCACGCAGGTCATCGTCTCCATCAGGCTCATGCCCCAGGCGCCGTCACCGGCATACGACACCGCCGGGCGGTGCGGCGCGGCCACCTTGGCGCCGATGATGGTCGGGAAGGCGTAGCCGCAGTTGCCGAAGCTCATCGCCGCGAAGAAGCTGCGCGGGCGCTCGAAGCGCAGGTAGCTGTTGGCCACCGAGTTGATGTTGCCGATGTCGGTGGAGACCATCACGTCGGCGGGCATCGCCCGCTCCAGCTCGCGCAGCACCTGGCGCGGGTGCAGGTACTCGCCCCCCGAGAACGGCCGCTCGTGGCGCGCCGCCTCGATCATGTCCAGGCTGTAGGGGTCGCGCTCGTGGGTCCACGCGTCGAGCTCGCGCTCCCACGCCGCCTTCTCGGCGGCGATCTTGGCGGCGCGCTCGGCCTGGCTGGCGTCGCAGTCGAGCGTGCGCCCGGCCAGGCGCGCGCTCAGCGCCGCGGCCGCCGCCTTGGCGTCGCCGCAGATGCCGACGGCGATCTTCTTCACCAGCCCGAGCATCTTGTGGTCGGCGTCGATCTGGATGATCTTGGCCTCCTTGGGCCAGTAGTCCAGACCGTGCTGCGGCAGCGTGCCGAACGGGCCCAGGCGCGAGCCCAGCGCCACCACCACGTCGGCCTGGCTGAGCAGCTTCATCGCCGCCTTCGAGCCCTGGTAGCCCAGCGGCCCGCACCACAGCGGGTGGCTGGCCGGGAACGAGTCGTTGTGCAGGTAGCTGTTGACCACCGGCGCGCCCAGGCGCTCGGCCAGCGCCTGGCACTCGGCGACCGCATCGGCCATCACCACCCCGCCGCCGGCGATGATCACCGGGAAGCGGGCACGCGCCAGCAGCTCGGCGGCGGCCTCGAGGCTCGCCTCGCCGCCGGCGCCGCGGTCGAGGCGGCTGGGCGTGGGGATCTCGCACTCGATGTCGCCGTAGAAGTAGTCGCGCGGGATGTTGAGCTGGGTCGGGCCCATCTCCGCCAGCGCCCGGTCGAAGCAGCGCCCGGTG
>JBDHRG010000248.1:0-5152 GCA_039807445.1 Candidatus Competibacteraceae bacterium | reverse complement strand
GACTACCACACGATCCCGATCGAGCCGGTGTTCCAGGCCTTCCTCGGCCTGCTCGAACCGCGCTTCCGGGGGCTGCCGGCCGACACCACCGAGGAGAACCTCCAGGCGCGAGCCCGCGGGGTGCTGCTGATGGCGTTCTCCAACAAGACCGGCAAGATGGTCTTGACCACCAGCAACAAGAGCGAAACCGCGGTCGGCTACTCGACGCTGTACGGCGACATGGCCGGCGGCTTCGCGCCGGTCAAGGACGTGCCGAAGACGCTGGTGTACCGGCTGGCCGAGTATCGCAACCGCTGCTCGCCGGTGATCCCGCAGCGCGTGATCGACCGTCCGCCCTCGGCGGAGCTGCGCGCCGACCAGAAGGACCAGGACAGCCTGCCGCCGTACGAGGTGCTCGACGCGATCCTCGAGCTCTACGTTGAGCGCGACCGCTCGGTCGACGAGATCGTCGCTGCCGGCTTCGAGCGTACCACGGTCGAGCGCGTCGCGCGGCTGGTGATCGTCAACGAGTACAAGCGCCGCCAGGCGGCGCCCGGCGTGCGCATCACCCCGCGCGCCTTCGGTCGCGACCGCCGCTACCCGATCACCTCGGGTTTCCGGCGGTAGTTCGCCGTGGCGGGGATCGAATTCCGAGCGAAAGTGCCGTGCTCGGAACCCGGAACTCAGAGATAACCGACCACCTCGTCCAGTCGCCGCCGCGGCTTGGGTTCAGGCAGCTCGGCAGGGTAGCCGACGGCGAGCAGCGCCAGCGGCTTCAGTAGCGGGTCGAGGCCGAGCGCCTCGCGCACCGCGGCCTCGTCGAAGTAGCCGACCCAGGTCGAACCCATGCCGGCGGCGACCACGGCGAGCTGGGCGTAGGCGGCGGCGATGGTGGTGTCTTGCAGCGCGTACAGTTGCGCGCCGCGCTCGCCGAAGCGCTCGGCCGAGCGCTCGGGCTCGGCGCAGAACACCAGGCAGGCCGGCGCCTCGGCGATGAAGCCCTGCTCCCCGGCGGCGCGGGCCAGGCGCCCGCGGGCGGCGGCATCGCGCACGACAACGATCCGGTACGCCTGCCGGTCGCCGGCCGAGGGTGCGGCGCACGCCATCTCCAGGATCGCGTGGAGCTTCTCCGGCTCGATCGGCATGTCGACCTGGTAGCGGCGGATCGAGTGACGGTGCCTGACGGTTTCGAAGAAGTCCCACATGGCGGCGCTCCTGTCAGCTCTTGCCTGCGACCAGCTCCGACAGCTCCGGCAGCGCCGTGTAGCCGGGCGCATTGCGCTGCAGCACGCGCAGCGTGTCGCGCGCCAGTTCGGTCATGCCCATCGCCGCGTAGGCGCGGGTCATCACCGCCAGCGCGTCGGGCGCCGCCGGCGAACTCGCGTAGTGCTCGAGCACATACTTGCTGCGGTTGGCCGCGGCGACGTAGGCGCCACGCTGGTAATAGAAGTTGGCGACGTTGACTTCGTAGTTCGCGAGATTGTTGCGCAGGAACAGCATGCGCTGGCGCGCATCCTTGGCGTACTTGCTGTCGGGGTAGCGTGTCACGACGGTATTGAAGTCGCCGAACGATTCCTGCATCGCACTGGTGTCGGTGCGGGTCGGATCGGGCGGCATCAGGCGGTCGAGCGGGCCGGTCGCGCGGTTGAAGTTGACCAGGCCGCGCAGGTAGTAGACGTAGTCGACGTACGGATGGCGCGGATAGGTCTTGATGAAACGGTCCGCGGCGGCGATGGCTGAATCCGGCTCCGAATCCTTGTAGTATGCGTAGACCGTTTCGATCTGCGCCTGCTGCGCGTAGCGCCCGAACGGGTAGCGTGCCTGCAGCTTGTCGTAGTATTCGATCGCCTTCGTGTAATTGCCTTCGTTCAGCGCGTCCTTCGCTTCGGAGTAGAGCTGGGCGGCGGACCAGCCCTTGGTTTGATCGATCTTCTCCGGCAGCAGCGTGCAGCCCGACAGGCCCGCGGCCACGAGGCCGGCGAGGACGAGGTTGAGCCGCGAGCGTTTGTGGGTTCCCGACATCGGTGTATGCACAGAGAGGGTTGACAGGCGCGCGAGTATACCCCGCCGCCGTGAAGCAAGACCATGCCCAGTGTTGAACGCATTGCCTGCACCATCCCGTCCGAGCTGGCGGGGATGCGCCTCGACCAGGCGCTCGCGGAGCTCTTGCCCGACTATTCGCGCGCCCGCATCCAGCAGTGGCTGAAGGAGGGGCTGATCCGCCTCGACGGCCGCGCGGTCAAGCCGCGCGACAGGATCTCCGGTGGCGAGGCGGTCGAAGGCTGCTGGGAGAAGGCCGAGGAGGTCGAGCACCGGGCCGAAGACATCCCGCTCGACATCCGCTTCGAAGACGAAGACCTGCTGGTCGTCAACAAGCCCGCCGGGCTGGTGGTACACCCGGCTGCCGGCAATCCCGACGGCACGCTGCTGAACGCGCTGCTGCACCATGCGCCCGGGCTCGCGCGGCTTCCGCGTGCGGGGCTGGTGCACCGGCTCGACAAGGACACCTCGGGGCTGCTGGTGGTGGCCAAGAGCGAGCGCGCCCACGTGTCGCTGGTCGGACAGCTGCAGGCGCGGACGATGGGGCGCGAGTACCAGGCGGTGGTGACCGGCGCGCTGGTCGCCGGCGGCCTGGTCGACGTGCCGATCGGCCGCCACGCGCTCGACCGCAAGCGCATGAGCGTGATGCCGGGCGGCAAGCCGGCGGTCACGCACTTTCGCATCGAGGAGCGCTTCCGTGCGCATACGCACCTGCGTGTCAAGCTCGAGACCGGCCGCACCCACCAGATCCGCGTGCACATGGCGTACATGCGCTACCCGCTGGTCGGCGATCCGGTCTACGGCGGCCGGCTGAAGTTGCCCCCCGGCGCCAGCGCCGCGTACGCCGAGGTGCTGCGCGGCTTTCCGCGCCAGGCGCTGCACGCGCGCCGGCTGAGCCTGGTGCACCCGGGCAGCGGCCGCACGCTGCGCTGGGACGCGGAAACCCCGGAAGACTTCGAGCGGCTGCTGGCAGCGCTGCGCACCGACCTCGCCGCGCACGCCGAGCTCGCGCCCGAAGACGACGACGGAGAAGAGACGGCATGGTGGCACCAACCCTGGAGCTGATCACCCCCGACTGGCCGGCACCGGCGACGGTGCGCGCTGCCGCGACGACCCGCGCCGGCGGCGTCAGCCGCGGCCCCTGGGCCGGGCTGAACCTCGGCGAGCACGTCGGCGACGACGCGGCCGCGGTGCGCACCAACCGCGCACAGCTGATCGAAGCGCTGGGGCTGGCGCGTGCGCCGGCCTGGCTCGAGCAGGTGCACGGCTGCGGCGTCGCCGTCGCCGAAGCGGTCGCCGCGCCGGTTGCCGCCGATGCCGCGGTCGCGCGCACGCCGGGGCACGCCTGCGTGGTGATGACCGCCGATTGCCTGCCGGTGCTGCTGTGCGACCGCGCAGGCCGCGTGGTCGCAGCGGCGCACGCCGGCTGGCGCGGGCTCGCCGGCGGGGTGCTCGCCGCCACGGTCGCGCGCATGGGCGTGCCGGCGGCCGAACTGATCGCCTGGCTCGGGCCGGCGATCGGCCCCGATGCCTTCGAGGTCGGCCCCGAGGTGCGCGACGCCTTCCTCGCCCGCGATCCAGCGCACGCCGAAGCGTTCCGGGCCGGGCGGGGCGACCGCTGGCTCGCCGACCTCTACGCGCTGGCGCGGTGCGAACTCGCGCGCCTCGGTGTGCGCGCGGTCCACGGCGGCGGCGAATGCACCTACACCGACGCCGGGCGCTTCTATTCCTACCGCCGCGAGCCGACCACCGGGCGCATGGCGACGCTGATCTGGCTGGTCTGAGGTACGAGGCGCGAGCGGGTCCGCGCTTTTACGCGCTCCTCGTGCCTCGCTCCTCGTGCCTGATTTCCACCACCGCGTCGGTTCCCTCGAGCAGGATGCGCCGCACGCGCTGCTGCCACAGCGTGCGGAAGCGCTGTGTCTTCGCGGCGTCGCTGCCGGCGAGTGCCGCCGGCAGGAGCTCGGCGGTTTCGGGTGCCGCAGGGATGCGCGAGAGGTCGATGCGTACCTCGACCGCGCAGCCGCTGTCGAGCCGCGTGAAGCGTGCATCGCCGGCGATCGCCGCACCGAAGGTCAGCAGTCCGCGGCGTGCGTGCTTCCCGCCCAGCCCCTTGAAGCCGCCTTCGCCGGCAGCGCCGGTCAGCAGCTGCACGACCGCCGCCTGCACGCCAGTGGTGCCGGCATCCTGCGGCTGGCGGAACTCGACGCGGATGCCGCCGCGCTCGGGCAACGTGTCGGGATAGAGCGCCGCGAGCGCGCGCAGCGTCATCGCGTACGCGCCGGCCACGGTCGGACAGGCGTGGCCGGTGAGCTTGACGGCGTCGAGGAAGCCGTACTCGAGCACGCCGTCGTCGGCGGCGCCGAGCAGGCTGGCCAGGGGATCGCGGATGCGCAGCTTCGGCGCCCAGTGGTAGATCGCGGGATGATGCATGGTTCAGCCTTTCTCGTGGACGTTTCGGCGGCCGCGGATGACGGCGTCCGCGACCAGCAGCAGGAACAGCGTGAGCGCGGCGGCATTCAGCACACCGCCGGCGGCGCGCCAGCCGGGCTCGGAGGCGAGGCCGCCGGCGACGCGCTGCGCGAGGCCGGCGTGCAGCAGCACGAGCGGGACGTGGAAGCGCGGCCGGTACGGCACGCGCAGCCCGGCGACCGCGGGCAGCACGATGGGCGCGTGGCCGAACACCATCGCCAGCACGAAGCCGACCAGCACCGCGTGCAGCGCGGCATCGCGCAGCGGGCCGGGGCCGTAGCCGCCGGCGGCGGCGAGCAGCAGCGCGCCGGCGGCGAGCCAGGCGTAGCCCGACAGCAGGCAGACCGCGACGTAGCGCGGCAGGCCGTGGCCGCGGACGGTACGCCGCGCGACGTCGTAGCGCGCCAGCCACGCTGCGAGCCCGAGCAGGCCCGCCGCCGCGAGCGGCGCCACGGCGAGCGCCAGTCCGGCGAGCAGCACGGCGACGATCACCGCGAACAGCGGCTCGGCGTGGCGCGGGCGCGGCGCGAGCCGCGACAGCTCGAGCCGCTCGGCGGCGATCGTCAGTACCAGGAAACCGAGCCACCCGCCGATGACGTAGGCAGGGGGCGCCTCGGCCAGCCAGGCGACGTTGCTGGCGAGCCAGCACGCCGCAGCGAGC
>JBDHRG010000247.1:0-5168 GCA_039807445.1 Candidatus Competibacteraceae bacterium | reverse complement strand
CTTCGGCGAGTGGGCCGCCGTCTTCGGCGACGCGAAGATGACCACCGCGCTGCTGGACCGGCTCACGCACCACTGCCGCATTGTGGAGACGGGCAACGAGAGCTACCGCTTCCGGCACTCCAGCGCCACCGCCAAGACGCGCATCAGGGCGCGCGAGCAGGCACGACGGGCCAAGCCGGCACCGGACGCTGACCCGTTCTGACCGGCCGCCGCGCGGGGCAAGCCGCTACGGGCTACGCCCTGCGCGGCTTGCCTGAACGTCAGGTTTATGGCGATCAGCGTGAGTGCGTCTCGCCCGGGCGAGCGACAGCAACCGCTGCGTCTCAGACATCACCGCCGAGGTGGATGAGGAGTACCCTTCTCCGTTGACGGGCAGATCCCAACCGCTGTTTGTAAAGTCTGACGCCCGTGTTTACGACTGTGTTTTCCGAGCCCGTGGTCTTTTGGCCCTGTCCGACGCCCTGGCGTTTTCGACTTCTCGGCCTCATGTGGCCGAATCGCCACGCCAAGTAGCTAGGCTTCTCGCGGGGTGCTGTTTACGATTCTTTTTGGCCGGAACACCAGCAGCGCAAGCGGCTGCAGCCGCCGGGGTGCGGCGTCGCCCTGCCGGCGCGTCAGCGCGCGTGCGGGCTGACGTAGTCGCCGACCTTGGTGCGAAAGGCGACGTTCATCCGGTTCCAGCCGTTGATGGCGATGATCGCCAGCGTCAGGTCGACCAGCGCCTTCTCGTCGAACTGCGCACGCGCCTGCGCGTAGACCTCGTCCGAGACATCGTGCGTCGCGGCGATGTTCGTCACCGCTTCGGTCCACGCCAGCGCGGCGCGCTCGCGCTCGGTGTAGCACGGCGCTTCGCGCCACACCGGCAGCAGGTACAGGCGCTGCTCGGTCTCGCCGCGGGCGCGGGCGTCCTTGGTGTGCATGTCCAGGCACCAGGCGCAGCCGTTGATCTGCGAGGCGCGCGACTTCACGAGCTCGAGCAGCGATGCCTCGAGGCCGCTGTTGTGGACCTGCTGCTCGGTGTGCAGCATCGCCTTGAACGCTTCGGGCGATGCCTGCTGGTAGCTCAACCGTTGTTCCATCGGGTTTGTCCTTCGGGGTGATCAGGAAGGCAGGAAAAGGCGCTGCAGGTCCGGGTAGCCGAACGCGGCGTCGAGATGATCGAAGCGGCCTTCGTCGCGCAGCCGCAGCGCCGCCTCGCGCGCGCACGACAGAGCCAGCGCGGCCAGCCGCGTCGCGGTGCTGATGCGCGCCACGCCCAGGCGCGCCAGTTCGGCGACACCGGGCAGCCCGGCACGGGCGCCGACGTTGACCGGCGCATCGAGCGCCGCACACAGGCGGGCAATCACCGCGGCGTCGGCCAGCGCAATCGGATAGACGCAGTCGGCGCCGGCCGCGAGATAGGCGCGTGTGCGGCGCAGCGTCTCTGCGACGCGCTCTTCGGTGCTGCCGCCGAATCCGACCATGAAGGTGTCGACGCGCGCATTGATGACGATCGGCACGCCGCCTTCGCGCGCCGCGTCACGCGCCGCGGCGATGCGCTGCGCCGCGTCGCCACTGTCGCGCAGGCGTGCGTGCTCGATGCCGTCCTCGAGGTTGATGCCCGCCGCGCCGGCGTCGATCACCTCGCGCACGCTGGCGGCGACTTCGGCGGGCGAGCCGCCGTAGCCGGCCTCGAAGTCGACGCTCACCGGCACCGAGGTCACGCGAACGATGCGCCGCACCGCCGCCGTGACCTCGGCCAGCGGTGCCTGTTCGCCGTCGGCGTAACCCAGCGACCAGGCGATGCCGCCGCTGGTGGTGGCGATCGCGTCGAAGCCCAGGTCCTCGAACATCCGGGCGCTGCCGGCATCCCAGGCGTTGGGAAGCAGCAACGGCTTGCGGCGATCGTGCAGCGCGCGAAAGCGTTGTGCGCGTTCGATCTGGGTCGGCTTGTCCATCGTCTGTCCGTGTCGAATCGGTCTGTGGTCGAACGCGCCGGGCGGGCGCTGGCGCGCCGCTACCGGCTCATCGCTCGATCCATTGCCGCAGCTCGATCGAGTTGCCGTCCGGGTCGCGGATCTCGGCGCGGGCGTAACTCGGGCGAACCACCGGCCCCCAGGTGCACTCGACGCCCTTGTGCTTCAGCGCATCGAGCGCAGCCTGCATGTCGTCGACCTCGAGCGCCATCATCCGGTAGCCCAGGCGCTCGCCTTCGGCGCGCGGTGCCGGCGCGGCTTCGGTCCAGGTCATCAGCTCGAGCGTCGTGCCGCCGAGGTCGAGGTAGACGATCTTCAATCCACCGGGCACCGACAGGCGCGAGCGAATGCTGAAGCCGAGCACCTCGGTGTAGAAGCCAAGCGCGCGGTCCTCGTCGGCGGTGACGAGTTCGATGTGATCGATGCGCTTGAACACGAGGGCTCTTCTGTGGCCGCGGCGCGCGATGCTCGGAAGCCGGTGCGGTGCCTGCAAGACCTGCGGGGCATCATAGCGCCGCAGACCCGCCACGCTTTGCACCCCTGACGCCGGGGCAGGTATGCGGCCTGCAAGCGGGTCGCCCGCCCGCGCAGCCAGGGTCGCGGCCGGGCTGCGCAGCCCGCCTCAGCGCTCCGTCGCCGCGCCGTCCGTCGCCGCCTCGATGCTTTGCGGAAAACGGCGCGGGATCAGCAGCACCGCGAGCAGCGTCAGCGCCGCGACGACCGCCAGCCCGGCGTAGACCTGATGCGTCGCATCGAAGATCGCCAGGCGCAGGTATTGGTCGGCCGCCGCGGGCAGCGCCTGGTGATGCAGATCCCGGATGACGGCGTCGATGTCGCGCGGCAACTCGCTGCGCAGCGCCGCCGGTGCGCCGGCCAACGACTGGCCGATCGAACGGTTGAAGATCGCGCCGCACAGCGCCGCGCCGAGGCTTTGGCCAAGGTAGCGCGAGAAGATGTTCGCGCCGGTAACGACGCCGCGGCCCTGCCAGGCCACGATGTCCTGCACACCGACGAGCAGCGGCGTGGACAGCAGCCCGAAGCCGGCGCCGAGCACGACCTGGCTGAGCACCGTCCAGCCGATCGGCGCCGCCGCCGGCAGCGCGAGAAAGCCCACCGCCGCGCCAACGATCAGCACCGCGCCGGCAAGCGCCGTGTCGCGATAGCCGATGCGCAGGTACAGGTGCGGCGATAGCGCCGAAGCGGCCGGCCAGCCCAGGCTCATGCTGGCCAGAACGAAGCCGGCAGCGATCGCCCCGAGCCCGTGGACCGACTGGCCGAACACCGGCAGGTAGGTGCTCGGGCCCATCATCACCAGGCCCATGCCGATCATGCTCAGGTTGCTGCCGACGAGCACCGGATGGCGCCACAGCCAGCGCGGCTGGATCGGCTCGGCCGCACGGCGCTCGACCGCGGCGAGCGCGAAGGCAGATGCGATCGCGAGCGCGAAGGCGGCGAGGCTCGGCGCCGACCGCCACGGCCAGGCGCGCCCGCCTTGCAGCAGCGCGAAGATCAACGCGGCGCCGGCCAGCAGCAGCAAGCCGGCGCCCGTGTAGTCGATGCGATGGCGCTGCCGCGGCGGCGTCTCGTGGACGAAGCGCACGATCAGCGCGAGTGCGATCGCGCCGATCGGCAGGTTGATCAGGAACACCCAGCGCCACGACGCGTACTCGGCGAAGGCGCCGCCGAGCGCGGGCCCGACGACCGCCGCGACCGCCCACACGCTCGACAACCAGCCCTGGACGCGGCCGCGTTCGCGCGGCGAATACAGGTCGCCGGCCAGCGTGTTGACGGTCGCCATGATCGAGCCGGCGCCCAGCCCCTGCAGGCCGCGAAAGACGATCAGCGCGACCATGTTCCACGCCAGCGCTGAAGCGGCCGAGCCGGCGAGGAAGATCAGCGTGCCAGCGACCAGCACCGGCTTGCGCCCGAAGGTGTCGGCCAGCTTGCCGTAGACCGGAATCGTCACCGTCTGCGCCAGCAGGTAGATCGAGAACACCCAGCTGAACAGCGCGAAGCCGCCGAGGTCGGAGACGATCTGCGGAATCGCGGTCGAGACGATGGTGATGTCCATCGCCGCGAGCATCATCGTCGTCATCAGCGCGGCGAGGATCCAGCGGCGGCGTTGCGGATCGGGATGCGGACTCATCGGCGGCCATCGTACGGCCGCGGGTCGCGCAGGCCGCCGTTGGCGGCGCTGGGCGCAGCGCACCGCGGCCATCGCACCGCGGCCCGCTCACGGCGCGCCGGTGGACCAAGATCGGCGCGGCTTGTCCTCTAAGATGCGCTGTCCTTCGTCCAGGAGCGCGACATGCCCGAGTTCACCACCTTGCTGTCCGGCTACTCCTTCCTCGAGGGCCCGCGCTGGCACGACGGCCGCCTGTGGCTGTCGGACTTCTACACCCATCAGGTGATCGCCTGCGACCCGAACGGCAAGGTCGAGAAGATCGCCGACGTGCCCGGCCAGCCCTCGGGCCTGGGCTGGCTGCCCGACGGCCGGTTGCTCATCGTCTCGATGCTTGACCGCAAGCTGCTGCGGCGCGAGCCCGATGGCCGCCTGGTCACGCACGCCGACCTGTCGCGGATCGCCACCGGCCACTGCAACGACATGGCGGTCGACGCGCAAGGGCGCGCCTGGGTCGGCCACTTCGGCTTCGACCTGATGGGCGCAGCGCCGATCCGCACCGCCAGCCTGATCCGCGTCGATCCAGACGGGCGCGCGACCGAGGTCGCGCACGATCTGCACTTCCCCAACGCCGTCATGCCCACGCCCGACGGCAAGACGCTCATCGTCAACGAGACCCTGGGCAACCGGGTGACGGCCTTCGACATCGGCGCCGACGGCAGCCTGGGTCCGCGCCGCGACTGGGCGGTGCTGGGCCCGCTGGTCGACAGCCCCGACATCAATCAGCGCATCGCCGGCGGCAAGGCGGCGCCCGACGGCGGCGTGCTGGACGCCGAGGGCGCAATCTGGCTGTCCGACGCCATCGGCAACCGCGCGCTGCGCGTGGCCGAAGGCGGGCGCGTGTTGCAGACGGTGTCCACCGGCACCATCGGCACTTACGCCTGCACGCTGGGCGGCGCCGACGGGCGCACGCTGTTCCTGTGCGTGGCGCCCGACTTCTACGAGCACAACCGCCAGGCCGCGCGCGAGGCGCAGGTCTGGAGCACGCGGGTCGAGGTGCCCGGCGTGGGCTTTTGATCTTCGGGTGCTTG
>JBDHRG010000246.1:0-5192 GCA_039807445.1 Candidatus Competibacteraceae bacterium | reverse complement strand
TCGGCGCTGCTAGGGCGGGCCGGCGGCTGCTGCGCTCGTCCGCCGCCCTGCGGCTGGCCGCGGCGGCCCTGCGGCTGCGCGCGCGGGGTCGGGGCCGGCGGCCTGGCGTCGAGCGGCACGGTCGAGGCGTAGGGATAGCCCGCGGCGCGCGGCACCTGCTGGCGCGTCAGCTTCTCGATGTCGCGCAGGTAGGCGCGCTCCTCGTGGTCGCAGAACGACAGCGCGATGCCCGAGGCTTGCGCGCGGCCGGTGCGGCCGATGCGGTGGACGTAGCTCTCGGGCACGTTGGGCAGTTCGAAGTTGATCACGTGCGTGACGCCGTCGACGTCGATGCCGCGCGCGGCGATGTCGGTCGCCACCAGCAGCCGCGTTTCTCCGCGCTTGAAGTTGGCCAGCGCGCGCTCGCGCGCCGACTGCGACTTGTTGCCGTGGATCGGCTCGGCGGTGAAGCCGTTGTCGTTGAGGAACTTGGCGAGCTTGTTGGCACCGTGCTTGGTGCGCGTGAACACCACCGCGCGGCTGATCGCGGGGTCGGCCAGCAGGTGCGCGAGCAGCCTCGGCTTGTCGCCCTTCTCGACCAGGTACACCGACTGGTCGACGCGCTCGGCGGTGGTCGCGACCGGGGCCACCTCGACCTTGACCGGGTCGCGCAGGATGCCGTCGGCGAGCTGCTGGATCTCGGGCGGCATGGTCGCCGAGAAGAACAGCGTCTGGCGCTTCGCCGGCACCGCCTTCAGGATGCGGCGCACGTCGTGGATGAAGCCCATGTCGAGCATGTGGTCGGCTTCGTCGAGCACCAGCACTTCGAGCGCATCGAGGTGGGCGAAGCCCTGACCCATCAGGTCGAGCAGGCGCCCCGGAGTGGCGACCAGGATGTCGACGCCGTGGCGCAGCGCCTGCTTCTGCGGCTCCTGGCCGACGCCGCCGAAGATCACCGCGTGCCGCTGGTGCAGGTGGCGGCCGTAGGCGGCGAAGCTCTCGCCGATCTGCGTCGCCAGCTCGCGCGTCGGCGCCAGCACCAGCACGCGCGGCTTGCGCCCGGCCCTGACCGGGCGGGGGGCGGCCGCGAGGCGGTTGAGGATCGGCAGCGCGAAGGCGGCGGTCTTGCCGGTCCCGGTCTGCGCGCACCCGAGCAGGTCGCGCCCGGCGAGCGCGGGCGGGATCGCCTGCGCCTGGATCGGGGTCGGGGTGGCGTAACCCTGCTCGCGCAGGCTGCGCTGCAGGGCTTCGTTCAGGTCGAGTTCGGTGAACGTCATGCGGCCTCGCGGGCGTGCGGCGGGGGCCCGCGGACGGGCCAAAGCGGGGCAGTATAATTCGCTACCGCTCGATCGTGTACAGCAGATCGGTGCCGGTTTCGGCGCCGCTGGTGCGCGACTCCAGGCTCAGGCGCTGCGAGAGCTTCCAGCGCACCAGGAAGGTCGCCAGCGGCTCGAACAGCCCGACGCCGTAGCTGACGTACAGGTCCGGCGTCAGGTACTTGCCGAGCATCAGCGACGTGTTGTCGATGCCGCCTTCGCCCGAGGAGTCGAGACCCAGTTCGTCGAGTCCGAGCCCGCCGGCCAGCTGCTTGCCCAGCGTGTTGCCGCCGCCGGTGGCGAGCGCCGCGGCGGCGCGCGCCAGCAGCACGCCTTCCTGGCCCGAGCGCGCCTCGGGCGCGCGGCCGAACACCAAGTACGACAGCACGCTCGAATCGGGCATCGCCGGCTCGGAGAACAGCTTCAGCGAGGGGTGGCGCACGCTACCGCGCACCGTTGCGCCGGCCTTGATGTCGTTGCCCGAGGGGTCGTCGATCTCGCGCACCGCGCGCAAGTCCAGCCCCGGGTCGTCGACCGGGCCGCCGCTGAACAGCAGCCGGCCGCGCTCGATCGTCAGATCCTGGCCGTAGATGCGGTATTCGCCCTGCTTGATGCCGATCTCGCCCGAGGCGCGGGCGGTGAGCGGCGGCACCTGCTCGATCTGCAGGCTGCCGGCCAGCGCCGCCTTGAAGCCGGCGGCCTCGACGCGCACGTCGTCGCCCAGGCTCACGCGCACGCGCACCTCGACCGCGAGCGGCGCGCGGCGCTCGGATTGCGGCTGGTCGACGCGCACCACGTCATCCGAGGGCGCGACGCCCGAGGAGGTGTCCGGCGGCGTGATGTGCGCCTTGGGCACCCGGACCTCGCCCTCGATCTTCAGCCGCCCGTCGGCCAGGCCGACGTCCAGCTGCGGAGACACCTGCACCCGCAGCGCCTCGGTGCCGGCGGCTTCGAAGTCGTGGCCGCGGATCGCCAGCAGCAGCTTGCCCGCCTCGGGCTGCCAGCCGCCGGAGAACTCGAGCCGGCCGGGCCCCGAGCGCGCGCCGCCGGAGAACTCGAGCCCGCCGCGGCGGTTGCCGGTCGCGGCGAAGCCGAGCTCGGTGATCCGCAGCCCGAACTCGGGCAGCTCGAGTGCGGCGTCGGCGAGCCTCAGCGCGCCGTCGAAGCTCGGCCGGGCGGCGCTGCCGCCGAGCGCGAAGTCGGCGTTCAGGCTGCCCGAGGACTTCGCGATCGCCGGCACCAGCGCCGGCAGCGCGTCGAGCTGCGCGAAGCGCAGCAGCACGCGCCCCCCGAGCCGCTGCGCGCCGGCCGGATCGGCGAGCTGCAGGCGCGCGTCCAGCCCGTCGCCGCGGCCGAGCTCGAGCTTCAGCTCGGCGTCGGCGGTGCGCGCATCGCTGCGCGCGGCGAGCCTGCCGGACAGCGGCAGCTCGATCGGCGCCGCGCCACCGGTGTAGCGCAGCCGCCCCGGCTTCAGCCGCGCATCGAGCCGCGCCGTCGGCAGCGTAGCGCCGGACGCGAGCTTCGCCTCGGCGTCGGCGTCGAGCTCGGTTTCGATCGCGAGCTGTGGCGGCAAGAGCCTGCGCAGGCGCGCGGCGTCGAGCCGCGCGAGCCCGAGCTTGGCCTGGCCGCCGCCGGCGGCGCTCCAGCGGCCCTCGAGGCACAGCCGCGTCGGCCGGCTTCCCAGGCACAGCGCCCCGAGCTCGGCCTGGTCGCTGCCGGCGGCCAGCGCGGCCGGCCGCTCGAGCTTCCAGTCGCCGAGCACCGTCGGCTCGGACAGCTCCAGCCGCGTCAGCCGGCCGCGCCAGCCCGGGGGCTCGAGCCCGCCGTCGAGCGCCAGCGCGAGCTTCGCGTCGCCGCTGAGGTCCAGCCGCACCTGGTGGCGCGCGGGCGTGCCCTCGCCGCGCAGCTCGAGCCGGGTGAAGCGTCGCCCGGCGGCGACGATTCGCTCGGCGTTCAGCGCGAGCCGCGAGCGCGCGGCGCCCGAGGCGTCGAGCTCGGCGGTCAGCGTGAGCCGGCCGGCCGAGGCATCGGCATAGCCGAGTTCGCGGCCCTCGAGCGCGAGCTTCGCCCGCGGCGCACCGCGCGGGCCCTCGATGCGGCCTTCGCCCGACAGCGCGCCGCGCGCGCCGGGCAGCGTCTCGGCGAGCTTCGGTGCGGCGAGTTTCCAGCGCACGTTCCAGTCGCGCTCGAGTGCGCCTTCGGCTTCGAGCCTGGCGCCGCCCAGGCTCAGCGTCAGCGCCGGCAGCTTCAGCGCATCGCCGTCGAGCTCGGCGCGCACGCGCCCCGACAGCGCCTGGCGGTTCAGCGTGCCTTCGAGCCGCTCGAGCGCGAGCTTCGCCCACAGGCGCTCGGCCTCGATCCCGCCCTCGGTCGCGAGCGCGAAGCCGAGTCTGCCCGGCCAGTCCTTCCACTGCACGCCGGGGTTCAGCGCCGTGCCCGCGAGCTCGGCGCGCCACTCGAGGCGCGGTGCCCAGCGCGCCTGCGCCCGGCCTTCGAGCTTGCCGTCGAGGGTCGCGCCGGCGAGCTTTTCCAGCGTCACCGCCTCGAGCCCGCCGCGGCCGGCCAGCGTCCAGTCGCCGGCCGGCAGATCGGGGCCGCGCGCGGCGAGTGCCGCGCTGAAGCCGTAGTCGGCCGGCGTGCCGCTCGCCTGCAGCTCGCCGCGCTCGCTTTCGACCCGCGCGGCATCGCCGACCAGCGGCCAGCGCAGCGCCGTCCAGCTCGCGCGGGCGTCGAAGCGCTGCCCGACGAGCGCGTACGTGCCCTGCACCTCGAGCGCGAGCGGGCCTTGCGGCGCGCGCAGCCGCAAGCGCTCGAGCCTGAGCGCGTCTTCGCCGCCGCGCGCGACCACGGTCGCGAGCAGCGGGCCGGTCGGCGCGCTGTCGAGCTTGGCGTCGAGCGCGGCACTGTAGTCGGCCGGGCTGCCCTTCAGCTCGAAGCGGCCCTCGGGGCTGCGGTACTCGGGTGCGGCCGGCGGCCAGGCGAGGGCCTGCCAGCCGCCGTCGAGCGCGACGTGCGGGGCTTGCAGCCCGAGCTCGCCCCGCGCCTGGAGCTTCGCCTCGCCGAGCGCCAGCGTCAGCGCTTCGAGCGTCGCGCGCTCGAGGTCGCCGTGCGCGCGCACGCGCCCCGCGGCGGGCGTGTGCTTCAGCTCCGGCACCAGCGCGGCGAGGTCGGCGCGGGCGAGCTCGAGCTCGGCCGACCAGCGCAGCGCGCCGAGCACCTCGTCCAGCGTCGCGCGCAGCGTGCTCTCGACCGCGCCGCGGCTGCGGTGCACCAGCTCGAGCGCCTTCAGGTCGCCGCGGGCCTCGGCCTGGCCTTCGAGCGGGCCGAGCGGCGATGCGGCCAGCTTCCAGCCGAGCTCGAGCGCGAGCGGCCAGTCGCCGACCGGGGCCACGCGGCCCGAGGCGCGCGCCTGCAGGCCGGGCAGCTCGAACGAAGCCGAGTCGATGCGCAAACCCTCGCGCGTGACGGCGGCACTGAGGCGGGCGCGTTCGATCGCGATCGGTGCGGCGCCGGCGGGTTCGATGCGCAGGTCGTCGAGCGCGAGCTCGTCGAGCGCGAGCTCGAGCGGCAGGCGGATCTCGGGCAGCCGCAAGGGCCCGGCGGCCGGCGCTGCCGGCTCGGCCGCCGGCAGCGCGAGCGTGATCCCGCGCGCGGCGAGGCGCCCGATCGCGAGCCGGCCTTCGAGCAGCGCGCGCGGCGACCAGTCGAGCGCGAACTCGGCCAGCGCCAGCCGCGTGTCGCCCTGGACGTAGCGCAGACCTTCGAGCCGCAGCGGCCCGGCCAGCCGTCCCTCGAGTGCCTGCCAGCCGAGTTCGCCGGGCGCCAGGCGCTGCGCCAGCGCGAAAGCCGCGCGCGTGCCGGGGCCGGTGCCGAGCACCCAGGCCAGCGCGGCGGCGA
>JBDHRG010000245.1:0-5200 GCA_039807445.1 Candidatus Competibacteraceae bacterium | reverse complement strand
CCGGGGCCGCCCCGTTTCAGGCGCCCTCGTCTGTTAGGCTTGGCGGATCCGATGCCCGGGCTGCGTTTCGATGGGGAGGGAACATGCGCATCGTCATCGCCAACCTGCCGGGAGACGCCACTGCCGAGGGGCTGCGCCACGTGCTCGCGGTGCTGGGCCCGGTCGGCAGGGTCGAAATCCGCGACGAGGGCGATCCGCGCGGGCTGCTGGCCTTCGCCGAGTTCGACATCAACCGCAACGGTGCCGAGCTGCTCGCGCAGAAGATCGGCACGCTGCGCTACGGCGAGCGCGAACTGCGCGCCTTCGTGCCGCTGCACCAGCGCTAGCGGCGCGCGTAAGCGAGAAAGGCGTAAGGGTGCTGGTTGCGTGCATCGGCCGGGTACTCCTCGCGCGCGGTCTCGAGCCATTCGGCCGGGTCGAGCGCCGGGAAGAAGGCGTCGCCCGCGGGCTCGGCCTCGACCCGGGTCAGGTACACGCGTGAGGCCAGCGGCAGTGCCTGGCGGTAGATCTCGGCGCCGCCGATCACCATCACGTCCGGCGCAAAGCCCGCGGCTTCGATGGCTGCGCCCAGCGAAGCGGCGATCCGTGCCCCCTCGGCCAGGTAATCCGGCTGCCGCGTGAGCACGATGTTGATGCGACCCGGCAGCGGTCGAATGCGGAGCGACTCCCAAGTCTTGCGCCCCATCACCACCGGCTTGCCCAGCGTCAGACGCTTGAAGCGCGCGAGGTCGGCCGGCAGCCGCCAGGGCAGGGCATTGTCGCAGCCGATCACGCCGTTGCGCGCGACCGCGAGGACCAGGCTCAGCACCGCCTCAGCCCTCGCCGATCGCGAACATGTCTTCGAGGTCGTGCTTCGAGTGGACGCGGAAGGCGACGTGGGTCTGCGAGTCGCGGATGCCGTCGATCTTCAGCATGTGGCCGGTGACCACGTCGGCGATGCCGTCGAGCTCGGGCACGCGGATGATCGCCGCCAGGTCGTGCGGCCCGGCCAGCGAATAGACCTCGGTGATGCCGGGGATGTCGGCGAGCGCCTCGGCGACTTCGTTGATCTTGCCCTTCTCGGTGTTCAGCAGCACCAGCGCGGTGTACATGTTCCCTCCGGATAAGCGGTGACGGGTGAGCAGGAATGAGGAAGATCCCGAAGCCCGCTTCACCCATTCCCCATTCCCCATCACCAGAACATCAGATGCCCCTGTCGGCGTGGTTCTTGTGCTTGCGCATCTCTTCGCAGTCGACGCAGCAGGGCGGCTCGGGGGCGTCGAGGCGCAGCGCGGTCAGGTGCTGGCCCCAGATGCAGCCGCTGTCGAGCGCGTACACGCCCGGGGCGCGGTAATAGCCGAGCGCGGCCCAGTGGCCGCAGACGATGTTCAGCGAAGCCGAACGCCGGCCCGGCACCTCGAACCAGGGCTTCAGCCCCGGCGGCTGGCTGCTCGGTGCGCCCTTCTGGTCGAGCGACAGCCCGCCGTCGGGCGAGCAGAAGCGCATCCGCGTCAGGGCGTTGACGGTGAAGCGCAGCCGCTCGATGCCGGCCAGCTCGTCACGCCAGACGTGCGGCTCGGGGCCGAACATGTGCGCGAGGAAGTCGTTGCAGCCGGGGCCGCGCAGCGTCGCCTCGACCTCGGTGGCGCACGCCTGCGCCTGAGGCAGATTCCACTGCGGCGGCAGGCCGGCGTGCACCAGCGTGTAGCCGAGATCGTGGTCATGGTGCAGCAGCGGCAAGTGGCGCACCCAGTCGATCAGCTCGTGCGCGTCGGGCGCGTCGAGCACGTCGTGGTAGGTGTCCTTGTTGCCGGACTTGATGTGGCCGGCGGCGATCGCGAGCAGCGTCAGGTCGTGGTTGCCGAGCACCGTGACCGCGGCGTCGCCGAGCGACTTGACGAAGCGTACCGTCTCGGCCGACTTCGGGCCGCGGTTGACCAGGTCGCCGGTCAGCCACAGCAGGTCGACCGCCGGGTCGAACCCGAGCTTGTCGAGCAGTCGCCGCAGCGGGTCGTAGCAGCCTTGGACGTCGCCGATCGCGTAAACCGCCATTGTCTGTGATTCCCCGAGGTCAGGCCCGTTTTTCCAGCACGACGTGACGGAACCAGCCGCCGGCGAGCGCCGGCTCGTCGCGAACGACTGCGAGCTGCGCTGGCAGGCAGTGTTCGAGGATCACGTCGGTGCGGGTCGCGACGCGTCCCACGAGCGGGCTGATGATGCGTCGCAACGGAGCATGTTGACCGGGGCGCAGGAATTTGTCGAGCACCAGCGCCCGGCCGCCGGGGCGCAGCACGCGCGCAGCCTCGGCCAGCGCCCGTGCCGGCTCGGGCACCACGGCGACGATCAGGTGCAGCACCACGGCGTCGAAGCTGGCATCGGGGTAGGGCAGCGCCAGCGCGTCGCCCTCGGCGAGCGTGAGGTCCAGCTCCGTGCGCGCGGCGGCGCGCACGTGGGCACGCGCGAGCATCGCCGGGGTGCAGTCGATGCCGGTGTAGCGCGGACCGGCGGGCAGCCAGGGGATGTCGAGCCCGGTGCCGATGCCGACCAGCAGCACCTCGCCGGCGTCGGCGGCCAGCCAGCCGAGGCTGCGCCTGCGCGCGCCGCGCGTCGCCGCCTCGACCGCAGCGTCGTACAGGGGCGCGAGCAGGGTGTAGCTGGTGCGCAGGCTCATCAGTGCAGCGTCCGCGGGACTGCCAGCGTGAAGACCGGGATCGGGGCGTCGAATTCGGCGCCGTCGTCGGCCAGCATCTGGTAGCTGCCCTGCATGCTGCCGACCGGGGTGGTGATCACCGCGCCGCTGGTGTAGCGGAAGCCTTCGCCGGGGCGCAGGTAGGGCTGCTCGCCGACCACGCCCTCGCCGCGTACCTCCTGCACGCCGCCGTTGGCGTCGGTGATGATCCAGTGCCGTGTCAGCAGCTTGGCCGCTACCTCGCCGAGGTTCTCGATCGTGATCGTGTAGGCGAAGGCGTAGCGATTCTGCTCGGGCGCCGACTGCCCCGCCAGGTACTGCGTCTGCACGGTGACGCGGATCGCGTGGCGCGGGGTTGCTCCGACCATCGTGCCGTCCCTCAGCTGGCGAGCGCGCCGGCCTTGGCTTCGATCGCGGCGAGCAGCGTGACGAAGGATTTCTCGAACGCCGCCACGCCCTCGGCCTCGAGCCGCTCGGTGACGGCGGCGAGATCGATGCCCAGCGCGGCGAGCGCGGCGAGCTGCGCCTCGGCCTCCGCTAGTCCCGCAGCGAGCGTGGGCGCGACGCGGCCGTGGTCGCGGAAGGCGTCGTAGGTGGCCGGCGGCAGGGTGTTGACCGTGTCCGTGCCGATCAGCGCTTCGCAGTACAGCACGTCGGGGTAGGCCGGGTTCTTGGTGCTGGTGCTGGCCCATAGCAGGCGCTGCGCGCGCGCACCGGCGGCCGCGAGCCGGGCGAAGCGCGCGCCGCCGAAGCGCTCGCGGAACAGCGCGTAGGCGCGCTTGGCGTTGGCGATCGCGATCTTGCCCGCGAGCGCGGGTGCCTGTTCGGCCAGCAGCGGGTCGAGCGCGCTGTCGATGCGCGAGACGAAGAAGCTCGCCACCGACACCACGTGCGCCACCGGCTGACCCTTGTTCAGCCGCGTCTCGAGCCCGCGCAGGTAGGTTTCGGCCACCTCCAGGTAGCGCTCGACCGAGAACAGCAGCGTGACGTTGACGGGAATGCCGTCGGCGGTCAACTGCTCGATCGCCGGGATGCCGGCGCGCGTCGCCGGCACCTTGATCATCACGTTCGGGCGATCGACGCGCGCGTGCAGCTCGCGCGCCTCGCGCAGCGTGCCCTCGGTGTCGTGCGCGAGGTCGGGCGAAACCTCGAGGCTGACCATGCCGTCGACGCCATCGCTGGCGCGGTGCGTGGCAGCGAGCAGGTCGGCGGCGGCGCGGATGTCTTCGACCGCCAGCGCGAAGAACAGCTCGCGCGCCGAGGGCGCCGGCACACGGGCGAGCTCCCGGGCGAGCTGCGCGTCGTAGTCGCGGCTGCCGGCGATCGCCTTCTCGAAGATCGACGGATTCGAGGTGATGCCGCGCAAGTCGTCGCGCTCGATCAGCCGGGCCAGCTCGCCCGAAGTCAGCATCGAGCGCTGGATATTGTCGTACCAGACGCTCTGGCCGGCGGCGTTCAGCGTGCGCAGCGGATTGTGTTCCTGGTCCATCTTCCGATCGATCCTCATGACGACGACTTCGGGGGGACGCCGACGCGGTTCGCGAGCCGCGCGAACTCTTCGAGCGACAGCGTCTCCGGCCGGCGACCCGGATCGACGCCGGTAGCGTCGATCGCTTGCGCATCGAGCAGCCCGCGCAGGTTGTTGCGCAGCGTCTTGCGCCGCTGGGCGAAGGCGCGCCGCACCAGCTCTTCGAACCGCGCCGCGTCGAGCACCTCGACCGGCGGCTGCGCATGCGGCACCAGCCGCACCACCGCCGAGTCGACCTTCGGCGGCGGGTCGAAGGCGCCGGGGCCGATCTCGAACAGCGGAATCACGCGGCAGCGGTACTGCAGCATCACCGACAGGCGCCCGTAGTCCGGCTCGCCCGGGCCGGCAGCCATGCGCTCGACCACTTCCTTCTGCAGCATGAAGTGCATGTCGCGGAGGTGTTCCGCGGATGCCAGTACGTGGAACAGCAGCGGCGCCGAGATGTTGTAAGGCAGATTGCCGACCAGGCGCAACGGGCGCGTGTCGCAGCGCAGCGCCGCGAAGTCGACCGTCAGCGCATCTTGCCGGTGGATCACCAGCTCGCCGACCCCTTCGCAGCGGCGTTCGAGGTGCGGGATCACGTCGCGGTCGAGCTCGATCACCTCGAGACGCCGGCAGCGCTCGAGCAGTGGCCGGGTGATCGCGCCCAGGCCGGGGCCGATTTCGATCACGTGGTCTTCGAGCTGCGGATCGACCAGGTCGACGATGCGCTGGATCACGCCGCGGTCGTGCAGGAAGTGCTGGCCGAAGCGCTTGCGGGCCTGGTGGGAGGTGGTCATGCGATCGAGCCCTCCGTTGATCACCCCTTCCCTGCCTCCCCCTTGTCAGGGGGAGGCTCGCCTGCCCCCTCCCCTGGCGAGGGTTGGGGTGGGGTCGATGTAGTCAGCCGCCGCGCGAGCGGGTGATGATATCGAGCGCGCACTCGACCGCGGCGAACAGGCTGCCGGGTTCGGCGCGGCCGCTGCCGGCGAGCTCGAGCGCGGTGCCGTGGTCGACCGAGGTGC
>JBDHRG010000244.1:0-5201 GCA_039807445.1 Candidatus Competibacteraceae bacterium | reverse complement strand
CCACTCCCCCTTCGCCCAGGCATCGCGTTACGCCAGGTGGCGACTCGCCCTTTGCAGGTGTTCTTTCACGTTAACGCGGCAGCGTCAGCTCGGCTTTGAGCCCGCCGCCGTCGCGGCGGCGCAGCACCAGCTCGCCGCCGTGGGCGCGGGCGAGGTTGCGGGCGATGCCGAGCCCCAGGCCGGTGCCGCCGGTGTGGCGGCTGCGCGAAGCCTCGAGGCGCACGAAGGGTTCGAACACGCGCTCGAGCTCGGCCTCGGGGATGCCGGGGCCGCGGTCGAGCACGCGGATGCGCAGCCGCGCCGGGCCGTCGTCGAGCTCGAGTGCGACCGGCGCGCCACCGCCGTAGGCGAGGGCATTGTCGAGCAGGTTCTGCAGGCAGCGCTTCAGCGCCAGCGGCCGGCCGCGGTAGGGTGCGTGTGCCGCGCCGCGCACGATCACCTCGAAGCCGGCTTCGCGCGCATCGTCGGCCAGCGCCTCGAGCAGCGCGTCGACGTCGATCGCGGCGACGGCTTCGGTGCTGTCGGCACCGCGCATGTAGTCCAGTGTCGCCTGCACCATCGCCTCCATGTCGTCGAGGTCGGCGGTGAAGCGGCTGCGCGCCTCGGCGTCCGGCAGCAGCTCGGCGCGCAGCCGCAGCCGCGTGATCGGCGTCTTCAGATCGTGCGACACCGCGGCGAGCAGCCGCGCGCGATCTTCGAGCTGACGCTTCAGCCGCGCCTGCATCGCGTTGAAGGCGCGCGCCGCGGCGCGCACCTCGGTGGTGCCGGTTTCGGCCAGCGGCGGGCGGTCGAGGTCGCCGCCCAGCTCGACTGCGGCGCTGGCCAGCCGCGCCAGCGGTCGCGTCAGCCAGCGCACCGCGGCGGCGGCGAGCAGCACCGCGGCCAGCCCGGTCAGCGCCAGCTGCACCAGCAGCCGCGTCGGCCGGTGGCCGAACTCACCGGGCAGCACGTGCAGGAAGCTGGCCACGCTGCCGTCGCGCAAGCCGACCTGGACGAAGAAGCTCGCCGGCCCGCGCCGCGGCCCGGCGAAGCTGACCGTCACCGGACGCTCGTCGGCGAAGCGCGCACGCAAGTCTTCGACCAGCGCCTGCGCCGCGGCCGAGGCGTCGGCTGGCAGCTCGCTCCACGGCAGCCCCAGCGTCACGTGCAGCGGCGGCAGATCGAGCGCGGTCAGCAGCCGCTCGCGCTCGGCTTCGTCCATGCCGTCGAGCAGTTCGACCGCAGCGGCGATGCGCTCGCCGCCGTCGACCACCAGCACGCGGTACAGCGCGCGGCTGCGCTCGGCGGACGATAGCGCGCCGGCCAGGCCCTGCGTCAGCAGCAGCCCGGCGAGCAGCAGCAGCACCAGCCGGCCGAACAGCGTGCGCGGCAGCGGAAGCCGCCGCATCAGGCGCCTCGCGTCACCGCGCAGGCGAGCACGTAGCCCTCGTTGCGCAGCGTCTTGATGATCGCCGGATTGCGCGGGTCGTCGCCGAGCCGCCGGCGCAGGCGGCTGACCTGCACGTCGATGCTGCGGTCGAAGGGCGTGGCTTCGCGGCCCCGGGTCAGATCGAGCAACTGGTCGCGGTTCAGCACGCGGTTGGGCCGCTCGACGAAGACTTTCAGCAGGCGGTACTCGGCGCCGCTCAGCGGCACGACCAGGCCGTCGGCGCCGACCAGATGGCGCGCGAGCGTGTCGAGCGTCCAGCCGGCAAAGCGCAGCCGGGCGGGCTCGGTCCCGGGCTCACCGTCGGCGGTCGGGGTGGCGCGCGCACGGCGCAGCAGCGCACGCACCCGCGCCAGCAGTTCGCGCGGGTTGAAGGGCTTGGGCAGGTAGTCGTCGGCGCCCATCTCCAGGCCGACGATGCGGTCGGTGTCGTCGCCGCGCGCGGTCAGCATGATCACCGGCAGGCTCGAGCGTGCGCGCACCTCGCGGCACAGTTCGAGGCCGTCGCGGCCCGGCAGCATCAGGTCGAGGATCAGGAGATCGGGCGGGTCGCGCTCGAGCGCCTCGCGCAAGGCGTTGCCGTCGGGCAGCGCGCTGACGCGGTAGCCGTGCTGGCCGAGGTAGGCGCCGAGCAGCTCGCGCAGCGCCGGGTCGTCGTCGACGATCAACAGATGGCCTTGTCCGTTCATGCGCGCCTTTATACCGCGGCGTCGGCAGCCGCGGCGGAGATTTACACGGCGTTACAAAACGCCTGCGGCGCGCCATCGGGGGCTTACACGGCGGGCGCTCCATGGGGGCCGTCCCGAAACGCAACGGAGGACTCCGTGATGAAGACTTCGCTGAACCGCCTCGCTGCCGCGCTGCTGCTCGGCGCCACGCTCGCCTCCGGGGTCGCCTTTGCCGATCCCGATCGCGCCGAGTCCGGCAAGCGCTGGGAAATGATGCAGGAGCACCGCCAGGAGCGCCTCGAGGCCTTGAAGGCGGCGCTGAAGCTGAAGCCCGAGCAGAGCGCAGCGTGGGATGCCTATGCCGCGGCGCTGGGCAAGGCGATGCCGGGGCCCGAGGACTGGAAGGCCCAGCGCGAGCGCATGCGCGAGATGAACGCGCTCGAGCGCCACCGCGCGCACGTCGAGCAGCTGGAGCAACGGCTGGCCGAGATGAAAACCACCGGCCAGGCGCTGGCGACGCTCGACGACGCGCTCGACGCCGAGCAGAAGAAGACCTTCGACGACTTCCGCTGGGGGTCGATGCACGGCCGTCGCGAGAAGGGCTGGCACTGATAGGCTTCCGGGCGAAACGCCGACGCGGCAGACGCGAAGCAAGCAGTGGCTCGGATTGCGCCGTTGCCTTCTTCGCGTCGTTTTTCCTGGAGCTCGCGGTCAGTCGCGCGGCTTGAAGCGCGTGACGATCAGCAACTGTACCAGTGCGATTCCGGCCAGGCCGAGGAAGGCGCTGCGGTAGTCGCCGAGCACATCGCGCAGCGCACCGGCCAGCACCGGCGCGAACGCGCCCAGGCAATAGCCGGCCGACAGCATCATCGCGGTCCAGGCGCTGGCGTGGTGATGGTCGTCGGTTTCGTACAGCGGCAGCGACAGCCCCATCGAGAACAGGCCGTTCAAGCCGATGCCGGCCAGCCCGCTGGCGAGCCACGGCAGGCTGCGCGGCGCGAGCGCCATGCCGAGCAGGCCGGCGAGCGCGAGCAGCGCCGCGGCGACCAGCAGCGGCCGGCGGTCGCGCACCCGCCCGGCGAGCGCCGGAAAGCCGATCGCACCGGCCAGTCCGACGACCATGAACAGCGACACCAGCGCGCTCGCCGTGTGCGCGTCGAAGCCGCTGTCCTGGTACATCGCCACTGTCCAGGTGGCCAGGGTGTAGAACAGCCCCGCCTGCAGCGCGAAGAACAGCGTCAGCAGCCAGGCGCGCGGTTCGCGCCAGGGCAGGCGCGCGGCGGCTGCCGGGCCGGGCCTACCCGGCAGCGGGCGCACGATGGCCAGCCACAGCGTCAGCGACACCAGCGCCGGCAGCGCCCAGACGGCGAGCGCGGCGTGCCAGCCGCCGAGGCGCTCGACCAGCGGCAGCGTGCCGACGGCGCCGAGTGCGCCGCTGAGCGCCATGCCCACCGAGTACAGCCCGACCACCAGGCCGATGTGGCCGTGGAAGCGCTGCTTGATGAAGCCCGACAGCAAGGGGCCGGCGGTGGCGATGCCGATGCCGAGCAGCACCGCGCTCGCGAGTAGCGCGACGCTGCCGGGCGCGAGCCGCAGCATGGATGCGGCGCCGATCAGCGCCAGGCTGGCGGCGATCGTGCGCTCGAGCCCGAAGCGTGCCGCCAGCCCTGGTGCGAGCGGCGCGAACAGCCCCATGCACAGCACCGGCAGCGTGGTCACCAGGCTCGCCGCGCCGCGCGACAGCGCCAGTTCGGCGCCGATGCGCTCCATGATCGGCGCGACCGCGGTCAGGCCGGCGCGCAGGTTCAGCGACGTGGCCAGCAGCGCGAGCAGCAGCAGGCCGAAACCGGCGCGGGTGGTGGTCATGCGGTGAAATCCCCTGGAGTCATGGCAGCGGACATCAATCGCAGGCCACAACCGGTACAGTCAAGGATCAGTTCGTATGCGATCGGTAGGTCGGCTCCCGGTCGACGGCCCGGAAGTGCGATGATGTCCGCCGATTCGTTTCGCCCACGGGAGAGCGGGGATGGATGCGACGGGCATCGTGATGTGCGCGCTGTACGCGCACGGTCGGCGAGTGCGCGAGCTGGCGCTGGACGAGATCAATGATGCATTGCACGAGCCGGGTGCTTTCGTCTGGCTGGGGCTGTACGAACCCGACGAAGACGTGCTGAAGCAGGTGCAGGCGCAGTTCGGCTTGCACGACCTGGCGGTCGAGGATGCACGCAATGCCCACCAGCGGCCCAAGGTCGAGGCGTACGGCGAGTCGCTGTTCCTGGTGCTGCGCACGGCACGCTGGGAAGAGGGCGAGACGCACTACGGCGAAACGCACGTCTTCCTCGGCGACAACTACCTGGTTTCGGTGCGCCACGGCGCATCGCAGACCTACCGCCCGGCGCGCGAAGCCTGCGAAAAGCTGCCCCATCTGCTGCGCCAGGGGCCGGGTTTCGCGCTGTACGCGCTGATGGACTTCGTCGTCGACCAGTACTTTCCGGTGATCGATGCACTCGAAGACAAGCTCGACGAGCTGGAAACCGAGATGCTCGAGGCCGGCGACGCCGATCTCGACGTCACCGGTCGGATCTATGCGCTGAAGCGCGAACTGATGGAATTCCGCCGCGCCACCGCGCCGCTGGTCGACGTCTGCAAGGGGCTCGCCGGCATCCGCGCCGGCCTGGTCCCGGAGGCGGTGCGGCCCTATTTCCGCGACGTGTACGATCATGTGCTGCGCATCAACGACGCGGTCGAAGGCGTGCGCGAGATGCTCAGCACCGCGCTGCTGGTGAACCTGGCGCTGGCTGCCAGCCGCCAGAGCGATGTCACCAAGAAGCTCGCCGGCTGGGGCGCGATCCTCGCGGTGCCGACGATGGCGTTCAGCATCTACGGCATGAACTTCGATTTCATGCCCGAGCTGAAGCTGCACTGGGCCTATCCGACGCTGATGCTGGCCGTCGGCGCGATCTGCGTGGCGCTCCACAGCAAGCTCAAACGCGCCGGCTGGCTTTGAGGCAGGGACGAGGCGCGAGTTGCGAGGAGCGAGTGAAGACGAGATTCTCGCCGCGCCTCGCGCCTCGCGCCTCGCGCCTCGCGCCTCGCGCCTCGCGCCT
>JBDHRG010000243.1:0-5248 GCA_039807445.1 Candidatus Competibacteraceae bacterium | reverse complement strand
CCGTCGCTGACGCCGCACTGGACGAAGCCCTTCTTCTTGACCGCCTCGAAGGTCGGGCCGGCGTGCGCGGTACCGGCCGCAGCCACGGCGAGGGTGAGCAGGGCGGCGCTGGCCGCACAGCTTTTCAGCTTGTCCATCGATTACCTCCGGTCTCGGTGTGTCGCATTGTCGCCGGCGGGGGAGAGTCCGGCAGCTTGTTGTCGTTGTCGCCCGCCACGGTGGGGAACCGCGGCACGGCTGCCCATCAGTCTAGTCATGGTCGGGCCGCCGGGGGAACTGCCCGCGGTGATCGTTGGAAACTGTCCGTGACAACCGGCGCTGCGGGCCGCGGTTTCTGTACGGCCGGGTCATGGTTCCGGCAACCGGTTGCGGCGTGGTTAAATTCGGGGCCCACCGGGCTGCCAAAGGGGAGGGAGATGCACGCAGGCACGGATACGAGGGAACGGTGGTCATTCGCCACTGCACTGCGCGAAACCTGGCGCGCGGGCTACACGGGGCGCGACTTGCGCGCCGACCTGCTCGCCGGGCTCACCGTCGGCATCGTCGCGGTGCCGCTGGCGATGGCGCTGGCGATCGGCAGCGGCGTGCCGCCGCAGTTCGGGCTGTACACCGCGGTGGTTGCAGGCGCGCTGATCGCGCTCGCCGGCGGGGCGCGCTTCAGCGTCTCGGGACCGACCGCGGCCTTCATCGTGATCCTGCACCCGATCGCGCTGAAACACGGCATCGGCGGGCTGGTCACCGCCAGCCTGATGGCGGGGCTGATGCTGCTGGCGATGGGCTTCGCCCGGATGGGCAAGCTGATCCAGTTCATCCCGCATCCGGTGACCAGCGGCTTCACCGCCGGCATCGGTGTGGTGATCGCGACGCTGCAGCTGCGCGACTTCTTCGGCCTGCCGATCGAGCACCAGCCCGATGCCTTCTTCGAGCGCATGGCGCTGATCGCCGCGAAGCTGCCGGCGCTGCACGTGCCCGACCTCGCGATCGGCGCGCTGACGCTGGTGGTCCTGATCCTGTGGCCGCGGCTGAAGACGCCGATCCCGCAGCACCTGGCCGCGCTCGCGCTTGGCACCCTGACGGCGGTCGGGCTGTCGGCGAGCGTCGAGGGCTTCGAGGTCGCGACCATCGCCTCGCGCTTCAGCTACGTCGTCGACGGTCGGACCTTCGCCGGCATCCCGCCGCTGCTGCCGCAGCCGGTGCTGCCGTGGAGCCTGGCGGACGCGAACGGCGCGCCGCTCGGGCTGTCGCTCGGCGTGGTGCAGGAGCTGCTGGGGCCGGCGTTCGCGATCGCGTTGCTCGGCGCGATCGAGTCGCTGCTGTGTGCCGTGGTCGCCGACGGCATGACCGGCACCAAGCACGACCCCGATGCCGAACTGGTCGGTCAGGGGTTCGGCAACCTCGTCGCGCCCTTCTTCGGCGGCATCGCCGCGACCGGTGCGCTGGCGCGCACCGCGACCAACATCCGCGCCGGAGCGCGCTCGCCGTTGGCGGCGGTGATCCACGCCGGTTTCATCCTGCTGGTGCTGCTGGCGCTGGCGCCGCTGCTCGGCCGGCTGCCGATGGCGTCGCTCGCGGCGCTGCTGCTGCTGGTGGCGTGGAACATGGGCGAGTTCGGTCATTGCCTGCGGCTGCTGAAGATCGCGCCGCGCAGCGACGCGGCGGTCCTGGTCGCATGCTTCGGACTGACGGTGGTCTTCGACATGGTGGTCGCGGTGGCGGCTGGCGTGGTGCTGGCGGCGCTGCTGTTCATGCGGCGCATGGCCGAGTTCGCCGGCAGCACGCTGTATGGCACCGAACACCCGGCGCTGATCGAGCCCCTGCCGACCTCGGTGCGGCTGTTCGAGGTTGCCGGACCGCTGTTCTTCGGCGCCGCCGAGAAGGCGATGAGCGCGCTGCACCGGATCGACGATCACTGCCGGGCGGTGATCCTCGACCTCGACGGCGTGCCGGTGATCGACCTGACCGGGCTGGCCTCGCTCGATGCGGCGATCCGCCGCCTGCACGCCGACGGCGTGTGCGTGGCACTCGCTGGCGTGCGCGGCCAGCCGGCGCGCGCGCTGGCCAAGGCCGGCATCGTCGAAGTCCCGGGCAAGCTGCTGCTCGAACCCGACCTCGAGGCGGCGCTGCGCCGGGTCAAACGCCACCTGGGGCTGGAGACCGAGCGGGGGAGGCTGACGGAGCTGTGAGGGGTGAGGCACGAGGAGCGAGGAGCGAGTAGGATGGATACTCGAACCTCGCTCCTCGTGCCTCGTACCTGATCATGCTGCTGCTCCCCGAAGCTTTCCAGCCTGCCTTTACCGACGACGGTGCCGAACCCGGCTGGTGGTTCGGCTTCGCCGGCGACCGCCTGCTGGTGCTGCAAGCCGAGGGTGCGCTGCCGTTCGCTGCGGCCTGGCCATACCCGCAACTGGCACCGCGCACCGCGCTGCCGCTCGGCAGGCTCGGTGGGATACCCTGCCGCGCGGTCGACCTCGAGGCCGCCGAGCCGCTGCCTCCCGGCACCGAACTCGTCGGCCTGCGCGCGCTGTGGGGCGGTTTCGACGAGGCGCTGCACGGTGTGGCGTCGCAGGCGGCGCAGATCCTGAGTTGGGACCGCGACAGCCGCTTCTGCGGCCGCTGCGGCACGCCGACCGAACGCCGCTCCGACGAGCGTTCGCGCGGCTGTCCGGGCTGCGGTCTGCGCCAGTACCCGCGGGTGTCGCCGGCGATCATGGTGCGTATCACGCGCGACGACGGCCGCATCCTGCTGGCGCGTTCGCCGCGCTTCCTGCCGGGGGTGTTTTCGGTGCTGGCCGGGTTCGTCGACGTCGGCGAAGCGCTCGAGCAGACGGTGCGGCGCGAAGTGCGCGAAGAGGTCGGGCTCGAGGTGGTGAACCTGCGCTACCTCGCCAGCCAGTCCTGGCCTTTCCCGCACTCGCTGATGATCGCCTTCGACGCCGACTGGGCCGGCGGCGACATCCGCATCGACGGCATCGAGATCGTCGACGCCGGCTGGTTCGACCCCGCGCACCTGCCCGGCCTGCCCGCGCCGATGAGCATCGCCCGCTGGCTGATCGACGACTGGCTGGCCGGGCGGTAGTCCGCTCCGGGGGCGTGGCGCAGTCGAGGGGGGGATCGGCCCTGCACGACGGCAGCGATGCTGTTCGTCCGGCGTGACACGACAGCACATCGCAAAGCCGTGAAACGCTGTCACGTCCCTGCCCAGCGGCGCCGCTTTGGGCGACAATGGGTCCATGTACCCCGACCGCCTGTCCGACCTGATCCGCGCGCGAGTCAACCCGGCGCCCGACCCGCGCGCGCTGACCGGCGACTTCGCCGTCGCCGGCGTGCCGCGCGATGAGGCCGGAGTCTTGCGTCCGGCCTCGGTGCTGGTGCCAGTGGTGCTGCGGGCTGCGGGACCGACCGTGCTGCTGACGCAGCGCACCGAGCACCTTGCGCACCACCCGGGGCAGGTCAGCTTTCCCGGCGGCGGTGCCGAGCCGGACGACGCGACGCCGGTCGACACGGCACTGCGCGAAGCCGAGGAAGAGATCGGGCTCGCGCGCCGCCACATCGAGGTGGTCGGCTATCTCGACCTGTACCAGACCGTCACTGGCTTCCTGGTCACGCCGGTGGTCGCCCTGGTGAGGCCGCCGTTCGCGCTGCGCCTCGACCCGTTCGAAGTCGCCGAGGCCTTCGAGGTGCCGCTCGGCTTCGTGCTCGACCCGCGCAACCACGAGCGCCGGCGGCGCGTGTTCCAGGGGCGCGAGCGCCAGTTCTACGTGCTGCCTTACCAGGAGCGCAACATCTGGGGCGCGACCGCGGCGATGCTGGTCAACTTCGCGCAGAAGCTCGCCGGGGGATGAGGGATGGGTGATGGGGGCTGCGGGCAATGAGGTATGGGGGATGAGTAATGAGGAAGACACACCCGTCCCTCATCCCTCATTCCCCATTCCTGCTCACCCATTATTCAGACCAGCCCGTGCGTCTTGCGCAGCTCCTGGTACACGACGCTCGAGATCTCGCGGATCACGTTGCCGCGCGCGAGCATCCAGTTGCCGTAGTTCTTGACCGACACCGGGCTCTGGACGATGCCGACGATGGCGTAGGGCAACTGGCGGCCGTCGCGGCAGCGTGCCACCAGGATGCCCATGTCGCCGCACAGCCGCGCGGTGGTGCCGGTCTTGTCGTAGACCGCGGTGCCGCGTGTCACGCCTTCGGCGCCGTCGTAGAGGCGGTCGCGGTTCGGGATCGCCATCACGCGCAGCAGCTCGTCCGAGTGCGGCAGCCGCCGCGCCCACAGCGCAGCGAGGAAGCGCGCGTAATCCTGCGCCGAGGCACGGTTGCGGTAGGTGCGGCCGCCGGCGGGGATGTACTCGAGCACCGCGGTCTGGCGAAACACGTCCGGGGCCAGTCGGCGCAGCTCGGCCTGCACCTGCGTCGGGCCGCCGACCAGGCGCATCAAGGCGTTGGTCGCGTCGTTGTCGCTGTGGACGATCATCGCTTCCATCTGCACGCGCCGCTGCGGCGTGTAAGCGTGACGGCCGGCCTGGACCTGGCTGAGGAAAGCTGCGGCGACGAAGGGTTTGATCATGCTCGCTGCCTGCAGCGCGGCGGTCGAGTTGATCGCCAGCAATTGCTGCCCCGAGCGCAGCTCCTGCACCAGCCAGGCGCTGGCCTCGTTACGACCGAGCAGCCCGCGGGCGCGCAGCTCGGTCAGCCGCTGCTGCACGCGCGTGTTCAGCGCCGGCAACGGCAGCGCCGGACGCGCGGGTGCTGCCGCCTGGCGGCGGGCAGCCTCGGGCGCGGACTTCGTGACAGTCCGGGGACGCGGCGCGGGTGCGGTTCGGGCCGCGGGTTTCGGCGCAGGCCTGGCCGCCTGCCTGGGCTGGGCGGCCAGTGCGCTTTCACCCAGCGCCAGCAGCGGCAGTCCGGCGAGGCCGAGCAGCAGGCGGCGGCGGCCGCGGTCGGGGGTGTCGGTCGGGGTCATCAGTCCGGTGATGCGATGTGGGAGGGCGCAGAGAGTTTGCACCAGGTCGGCGCTCATCGGAACCGCGGGCTCGGCGGCTGAAAGCCGCTGGCGCGCTGGTGTAGACTACGCGGCTTTACCGGACCCACCGTGCCCGCGAGCACCGCAGAGCCGACCATGAGCGAATTCCTGCAGGAGATGAACCGGCGGCGTACCTTCGCCATCGTCTCCCACCCCGACGCCGGCAAGACCACGCTGACCGAGAAGCTGCTGCTGTTCGGCGGCGCGATCCAGCTCGCCGGC
>JBDHRG010000242.1:0-5269 GCA_039807445.1 Candidatus Competibacteraceae bacterium | reverse complement strand
GGCCACAGCGCCGTGTTTCCGGTCGCGCTCGCGTGCAGGGCGAGCACCCCCAGCACGTAGCCGAGAAAACCGCTGCCCGCGTCGCCCATGAAGATCTTCGCCGGAGGCCAGTTCAGTACCGCGAAACCCAGGCTGCTCGCGGCGAGCATCAGGGGCGCCAGTGGCGACGCACCGGCAAGCCAGAGCAGCAGCGTGCCGCCGCCGGCGACGAACACAGCCTCCGAAGCCGCGATCCCGTCGATGCCGTCCATGAAGTTGTAGAGGTTCAGCAGCCAGACGAGGGCGATCGTGCCGACCAGGTAACCCCAGACGCCCCATTCGATCACCGCGAAGCCTAGATCCAGCCTGGGCCAGCCACCGAGGCAGTACAGCGCCCATGCGGCGGCGGCGAAGTGGAACACGATGCGCACCCGTGCCGGCAGCGAGGCGTGATCGTCCCAGAAACCGACCAGCGCGATCAGCGCACCGCCCACGATGAGCGCCGCGAACAGCGACGCGTCGACGCGTCCGAGCAGGTGGAGCAGCGCGAGCCCGGCCAGAAAGCTCACGACGATCGCAACGCCACCGCCGCGCGGGGTGGGCCGGGTATGCGAGCTGCGTGCGTTCGGGACGTCGAGGATTTGCCGCGACAACGCGTATCGGCGCAAACCCAACGTCCCTGCCCAGGCGGCAGCGAATACTGCGATCAGAACCAAGGCGTCGATGCCCATGCCACTCATCTCCCGGCGCTCCGCGTGAACCACTCCGCGGTACGCCGCAATCCCTCCTCGACGGGTACGGGCGCCTCCCAACCGAGCAGCCGCTGCGCCTTTTCGGGACTGACCTGCAGCGAGCCGCACAAGCGCTCGACCTCGGCCCGTCGCCCGAGGCACGCTCCGAGCACCCGGATCAGCGGCATGGGCACCGACCTCAGCCGCGCCGCTCGGCCGAGTCCACCCGCCAGCAGACGCACCAGCTCGGAGGTCGCCAGGTCGCGTCCGTCGGACACCAGGAACGTCTGCCCGGCCGCCGCCGGATGCTCGAGGCAGACCCGGATCAGATCGGCCAGGTTCGAAACACCGACCAGACTGCGTCGGTTGTCGATAGCGCCAAACGGCAGCGGCAGGCCCGCATGGACCGCGCGCAGGATCCTGCGCAGGTTACCGCCGACGCCGGCGCCGTAGACCAACGGCGGCCGCACGACGACCACCTCGAGCCCGGTGTTCGCGGCGACGCGCTGCAGGGCGAGTTCGGCCTCGTGCTTCGACACCCCGTACGGATCCTCAGGCGCCGGCGCGTCGTCTTCGGTGAATGGCCGGCCGGTGGTCGCTTCGCCGTTAACCTTGACGGTACTGACGCAGACCAGCCGGCGCACACCGGCCTTCACGGCCTCGGCGGCGAGGCGCTCAGTGCCGGCCGTATTGACACGCCTGAACTCGAGCAGCGGATCGCTTGCCGTTTCGCGCATGATGTGCACGCGCGCCGCCAGATGCACGATGGCATCGACACCGGCCAGCGCCGGGCTCCAGACGGTGTCCGGACCGATGTCCCCAACCAAGACCGGGTCGACGCCTGCGGGCAACTCACGCGCACTTCGCAGCGAAGCCCGAACCTGCCAGCCGCACTCGAACAGCATCCGGCAAACCTCTGTACCGACGAAGCCGCTTGCACCGGTGACGAGCACCGTCTTCATCGCACCTCCCGACCGGCCGGGACCGGCTCATCGAGCACGTCGGCGAGGAACCGCTCGGCCAGCACCGCGTAGTCGCGGTTGGCGGTGATCCATTCGAGACCGCGGCGCCCCATCGCCTCGCGCTCCTGGTGGCTCAGCTTGCGCACTTCGAGAATCCCCGCGGCGATCGCGTCGGCATCCTCAGCACGACAGCTGATTCCGGCACCACTCTCGGCGACCACGTCCCCGGGCGCGTCGATCGCGTACAGGATCGGCTTGGCTGCGAGCATGTAGTCGTTGAGCTTGGTCGGACTGACGCCGAAACGGAACAGCGGCTGACTCTGCAAGCCGATGTAGACGGCATCCATACGGCTCAGGAAGTCGTCGACCTGGGCCTTCCCCACCGATCCGAGGAAGGTGACGCGATCACCGATCCCCAACCGTTCGGCTTGGGCCCGCAACTCCGGCAAATGCGAACCCTCGCCGAGGATGACCGCTTGGACGTCGTCAGCGCCACACCGCGCCACGGCATCGATCAGCGAATGCAGCGCGTTGGCCAGACCGACCCGGCCCGCGTAGCCGACGAGGAAACGACCCTCGGTACGCAAGCGCTCGAGCGTCTCGCGATGCGCCGCCGGCAGCGGCTCGCGCCCTATCCGCTCGCCGAGATCGACGCCGTTCGGCACGAAGCGGAACTTTTCCGCCGCCATGCCGTGCTCGACCATGTAATCGCGCGCCGCGATCAACACTGACACGATCCGCTCAGCATGGCGGTAGGCATAGTCCTCCGACCACTGCATCGCCCTGATGAACGGATGCCGCGGACCCGCGCCACCGAGTTCGATCAGGGTCAGGGGCCAGAGATCGCGCACCTCGAACACCAGTCGCGCCCGCGTCCGCCGCGCGAGCCGCCGTGCCGGATGGATCGCGAACGGGCAATGCGAGGAGCAGATCACCAGATCGGCACGTCCGATCGGCAGCGGGCGGAGCCAAGTCTGGGCGACGAAGCTCAAGAGATTCGCCACGCGCCCAAGGCGCCCGGCCGGCGAGTAGTCCGGTGTGCGCACCCACAGGTAGCGGATGCCGTCGATGATCTCCTCAGTGATGCGTCCACGGAGCTCGGGCTGGCGATGCCGGGTATGCGCACGCCCGGCGGCGACGATGGTCACGCGATGCCCGAGCCTCACCCACTCGCGCGCCAAGTAGTAGTGCCCATAGACCATGCCGTGTTGCGGCGATCCGGCAAAATGGGCGATGAACACGATATCCAGGCGCTGCGTCGTGGCCTGGGCTGCGCTTTCTGGCATCACGCTCGGCCACTCCCCGCCAGCAACCGTTCGACGATTCTGTCAGCGGCGCGACCGTCGCCGTAGGGCCGCGCCTCGCCACCGCGCGTGCCCAGCGCGGCGAGGATCGCCGGGGCGAGCTCGCCACCCGGCAGCGGCGGCAGCAGGCGATTCCAGCCCAGTTCGACCAGTTCGACCCACTCGGTTTCGTCGCGCAGCGTGACGCACGGCACCCCATGGAAGAATGCCTCTTTCTGCACGCCGCCCGAGTCCGTGACCACCAGGCGCGCATGCTTCTCCAGCATCACCATGTCGAGGTAGCCGACCGGGTCGACGATGCGGATGCGCCGCGCCGCCTCGCCATCCAGCCCGAGGCGGGTCAGCGTGGCGCGGGTGCGTGGATGCAGCGGCAGGATCACCGGAACTTCGCGCGCGACGGCGGCCAGCCCCTCGAGGATCACGCGCAGGCGCGCCGGATCGTCGGTGTTCTCGGCGCGGTGCACCGTCGACAGGATGTATGCGCCGGCTTCCAGTTCGAGCTGCTCGAGGATGCGGCTGCCGTATAGCGCCTTCTCGCCGTAGAACAGCGCGGCGTCGTACATCACGTCGCCGACGTTGATCACTTGGTCGCCGACGATGCCCTCGCGTGCCAGATTGGCGACCGCGGTCTCGGTCGGTGCGAACAGGAGTTCGGACGCGTGGTCGGCCAGCACGCGGTTCATCTCTTCCGGCATGCGGCGATTGAAGGAGCGCAGCCCGGCCTCGACGTGCGCTACCGGAATGTGCAGCTTGCACGCCGCGACGGCGCCGGCGAGCGTCGAGTTGGTGTCGCCGTAGATCAGCAGCCAGTTGGGCTGCTCCGCGAGCAGCACTCGCTCGATCGCCGCGAGCATCTGCCCGGTCTGGGCACCGTGGGTGCCCGAGCCGACGCCGAGGTGGTAGTCGGGCTTGGGGATGTCCATCTCTTCGAAGAAGACGTCGGACATGTTGCTGTCGTAGTGCTGGCCGGTATGCACCAGCACTTCGCGGATGTCGTCGCGCGCGAGGATCTGCCGCGACACCACCGCCGCCTTGATGAACTGCGGGCGTGCGCCGACCACGGTGACGCACTTGAGGCATTCGGTCATGGTTGACCCCTTCTGGAATTGCATTGCTCAGGTTCGCGCGGCACCCGACGTCCCCGTAGACAGCACCGGATCGCGCAGCAGCCAGGCCACTGCGAGATAGACGGTGCCACCCGCGCCGAGCGCGAGCAACAGCCCGGGAATCGTCTCCGCGACACCCCACGCCTGATAGAGCATCGCCATCGCCGCTCCAGCGAACACGGCGCGCCAGGCGCAGGACCACCAAAGCCCTGCAGGTACTGGCAAGATCCGCCGCAGGCCGACGCACAGCAGCACGGCATAAACCAGCGCGTAGACCGTGGTACCCATCGCGATGCCGAGATAGCCGAAAATTTCGACTAGGCCCCAGCAGAACACTACGTGCAGCGCGGCGGACAATACGCCTATCTTCATCGGTGTGCGCGTGTCACCCGCGGCGAAGTAGAGACGGTTGACGAACACGATCAGGCTCTGCGGTGCGAGCCCCAGCGCGTAGTAATACAGGGCTTCGGCCGCGCGCGCCGTGGCGTCGGCATCGAAGGCGCCCCGCTCGAACAACACGCGCACCACTAGCCGCGACTCCAGCATCAGGAATACGGTCGCTGGCACCGCGAAGAAGAACACCGCCCCGAGCCCGATGCGGAAGCGCTCGAGCGTGGTCGCGCGGTCGTTGCGCGACAATGCCTCGACCAGTGCCGGAAAGAACACGGCAGCGATCGCCGCCGCGAAGATGCCGACTGGCAGACCTTCGAGCCGCGCAGCGTAATTCAGCACCGCGATGCTGCCCGCGGCCAAGTCCGAAACCAGCGCCTTCTGCACCAGCGCACTGAGCTGGTCGGCGACCAGCAGCACCACCAGCGGAAGCATCGCCGCGGCCAGCTCGCGCAGCGCGCCATGCGGCACGTACGCGCTCGCCGCGGGCAGCAAGCGCCGCACCGCCGGCACCAGCAGCAGCCACAGCGCGGCTGCCGCAAGCGTCCCCTGCGCCAGTCCGGTGATCCCGACCGCCGGCACCACGAGCAGCAGGAAAGCGATGATCACGGTGTTGTTGAGGAACGGGATCAGCGCCGGCAGCAAGAAGCGCTGGTGCGCATGCGCCACCGATTGCAGCAAGCTGCCGACCCCGAACAGCACCACCATCGGTGCCAGCCAACGCAGCAGCTCGGCCGTCTGCTGCTGCCTTGCAGTATCGAAGCCCGGCACGACCAGCCCGACCCACAGTTCGGCCC
>JBDHRG010000241.1:0-5269 GCA_039807445.1 Candidatus Competibacteraceae bacterium | reverse complement strand
GGGGTACGAGTGAATGGCGGCGGGTCGAGTTAGCTTTCGCGGTCCCTAACCATCAAAGGTTTTCGCGACCTCAGCCCTTGAGCGCCAGCACACCCAGTTTCTTTCATCATCAGGGGTGCTGGCCAATCCCTGCATGAAAGTTAGCCGCTGATCGCGGCAGTCATCGCGGTTCGTTCTCGTGCTGTCGGCGCTCGTTGCGAGTGGCCTCGCGCGCCGAGATGATGGCCACCCGGGCGCTGTCCGCTGCTACGGCTATGACGCGCTCGATCGCCTGACCGAGGTGCGCGACGGCGCCAGCAACGCGCTGCTCGAGAGCCACACCTACGACCCGTTCGGCAACCGCAGCGCCAAGGCCGCCGCCGGCGCCACCACCGCCTACGTGTTCGATACGTAGCTGACGTCCTGGAGGGTGTTGTTGGCGTGATGCGGCGCCGAGGCCTTGATCGCCGCCTCGACCTGCTCGGCGTGGCGCTTGTCGCCGGGAGGTCGGGGGCGTATATGGTTTTTTGGAAAACCATTTCGGAGATCAAGGCTACCTTGAGGGGTTGCGCCATCATCAAGCGAATGATCGGCAGTTCGAACAACTGAGGATCGAACACGCGAGGCACCGACGATGACCACCGTACAAATCACCTTGCCAGACGAGTTGGCGCAGAAGGCGGCCAGTGCGGGCTTGCTCTCGGCCGAGGCGATGGAGGCGATGCTGCGCGAGCAACTGCGCCGCCGTGCGGGCGGTGTGCTGCAAGCGATGTGGCAGCGCATGCCGGCCGAAGAACTCACCCCCGAGATCGAGCAGGCGATCGTCGAGGAGGTGCGCAAGGTGCGCGCCGAGCGGCGCCTGCGCGGGGCGAGTTGATGGCGGGTTCAGCGCATCGGCCGCTGCGGCTGGTGCTCGATACGAATGTCGTGGTCGCCGGTCTGCTGTGGAGCGGGCCGCCTCGGCGTTTGATCGAGTTGGCCATCGAGGGCGAAGCCGTTGAACTTTTCAGTAGCCCGGCGCTGCTCGACGAGTTGGCGCAGACGCTGGGCTATGCGAAGTTCGCCGCTCGCATCCGGGTTTTCGGCACCAGCATCGAGGTGCTGGTCGCACAGTACGCGGCGCTTGTGTCTTTGGTGACGCCGGCCACCGTGCCGCGTGTGGTAGCCGGCGACGCCGATGACGATCACGTGATCGCCACCGCCGTCGCGGCGCGCGCCGAGTTGATCGTCACCGGGGACCGCAAGCATCTGCTGCCCATCGGCAGCCATCGTGGCATCGCCATCGTCACCGCGGGTGAGGTCGTCGACAGGCTCGGCGCAAGCAGCAAGACCTGAAGCCGATGGCCTTCGTGACGGGTCTGTTTCGGTCTCGCGCAGACGCCTCGGAGCCCGATCATCCCGCCAGCTGCTGCCACAGCAGCCGCGCGACCATCGCCAGCACCACGGCGATGAACATCGGCCGGATCAAGGGGCTGCCGAAGCGGATCGCGCTGTGCGCGCCGAGCCAGGCGCCGACCATCAGCGCCAGCCCCATGCTCAGCCCCAACGCCCAGTCGACCTGGCCGAGCGCGACGAAGGCGGCCAGCGCGCAGGCGTTGCTGACGAAGTTCATGAAGCGCGCGGTGCCGGCGGCGTGGACGATGTCCTGGCGGAAGTACTTCAGCGCCACCGCCATCCAGAACGCGCCGGTGCCGGGGCCGATGAAGCCGTCGTAGAAGCCGATCGCGCCGCCCGCGACCGCCTTGGCCCTGCGCGAGGGGCGGAAGCCCGGCTCGTGCCGCGTCGCCGGCTTGCGCCGCGGCCACACCAGGTACAGCGAGGCGCCGAGCACCGCCAGCGGCAGGATGGCTTTCAGCGCCGCGGCGCTGAACAGCCGCGTGATCAGCGCCCCCGCGGTCGAGCCGACCACCACCGAAGCCGTCGCCGCTTGCCAGAGCCGCGGCTGGAACAAGCCCTTGCGCACGAAGGTGAACGCGGCGGTGGCGCTGCCGAAGGTGCTCGAGAGCTTGTTGGTGCCGAGCAGCACGTGCGGCGGCACGCCGACCGACAGCAGCGCCGGCACGGTCAACAGCCCACCGCCGCCGGCGATCGCGTCGACGAAGCCGGCGGTGAAGGCGACGCCGGCGAGCAGCGCGATCAGCTCGGGATCGAAGGCGCTCATCGCGCCAGGAGCCGCACGAGGATGGCCGCGTAGATCCGCGACAGCGCGTCGAGGTCGTCGACCTTCACGCACTCGTCGATCTTGTGGATGGTGGCGTTGACCGGGCCGAGCTCGATCACCTGCGCGCCGGTCGGCGCGATGAAGCGCCCGTCCGAGGTACCGCCGCTGGTCGACAGCGCCGTCTCGATGCCGGTCTCGCGACGGATCGCTTCGCGCGCGGCATCGACCAGCGCGCCGGGTTCGGTCAGGAAGGGCTGGCCGGACAGCTTCCAGTGCAGCGCGTAGTCGTAGCGATGGCCGTGCTTGAGCGCCTCGTTCAGCAGCGCGGCGTCGACCAGGGCGCGCACGCGCTCCTCGAGCTGCTCGACGGTCGATTCGGTCGAGAAGCGGAAGTTGAAGTGCACGCCGACTTCGCCGGGCACGACGTTCTCGGCGCCGGTGCCAGCGTGGATGTTGGAGATCTGGAACGAGGTCGGCGGGAAGAAGGCGTTGCCGTGGTCCCAGACTTCGTCGGCGAGCGCGGTGACGATGGCGCCGACGGCGTGGATCGGGTTGCGCACCAGGTGCGGGTAGGCGACGTGGCCCTGCACGCCGGCGAGCGTCAGGTGGCCGTGCAGCGAGCCGCGGCGACCGTTCTTGATGATGTCGCCGAGCTCATGTGCGCTCGAGGGCTCGCCGATCAGCGCCCAGTCGATCTGTTCGCCGCGCCGGCCCAGGTGCTCGACCACCCGCACCGTGCCGTCGTGCGCCGGGCCTTCCTCGTCGCTGGTGATCAGGAAGCCGATCGAACCGCGGTGATCGGGGTGCGCGGCGACGAAGCGCTCGCAGGCGGTGACCATCGCCGCCAGCGACCCCTTCATGTCGGCGGTGCCGCGCCCGTAGAGCATGCCGTCGCGGATCACCGGCTCGAACGGGTCGGAGTGCCACTGCGCCCGCGGCCCGGTCGGCACCACGTCGGTATGCCCGGCGAAGGCCAGCAGCGGAGCCGCCGAGCCGCGCCGAGCCCAGAAGTTCTCGGTCTCGCCGAAGCGCAGCCGCTCGCAGCGGAAGCCCGACCGCTCGAGCCGCGCCATCATCAGCGCCTGGCAGCCGGCGTCCTCGGGGGTGAGCGAGCGGCGGCGGATCAGCTCGCAGGCGAGCGCGAGCGTGGGCGAAGCAGTCATGCGGCGGGCTCCGGTGCGGGCAAAGCCGGCATTCTACGGGGCCCGGGCGGTGCGCTCCAGCGCGCGTTCGAGCCCCAGCGCCATCGCGATGCCGGCGAGCATCGCGATGAAGGCGGCCGGCGCGTGCGGCGACAGCAGCGGCAGCGTGCGCAAGACCAGGTCGTCGTTGCCGCCGGGGGCGATCGCCGCGCCGATCCCCATCAACAGTCCGGCACCGAAGTGACGCAGCCAGGCGTCCGGCGTGCCCGGCTGCAGGCGCAGGCTGCCGCGCAGCCGGCTCGAAGCGACCATGCCGGCGAACAGCGCCAGCGCCAGCAGTGTCACGGTCGCCGAGGGTGACGGGGCGGTGGGGGCGGCGAGGTGCTCGACCGCTTGCCGGATCGCGCTGGTGTAAGCCCAGCCGCCGTGCAGCGTGTACAGCACGCCATTGGTGAGCCCGACCACCAGCGCCGCGAGTGCCGGCGCCCAGGCCGACGCTGCCAGCCAGCGCCTCAGGCCGCCGGCCGCGCGGCAGGCGCGCGCGTGGCGGACGGCGCTCCAGGCGGCGAAGGCGCCGAGCACGGCCAGCAAGGCGGGCGCATGGTCGAGCGCGGGGCTGGTGCGCATCGTCATCGGCGGCGTCAGCGCCATGCCGTGGATCTGCCACAGCAGCAAGCCCAGCGCCAGCCCCGGCAGCGCCGCGGCGTAGGCGAACCGCCCCTCGGCCAGCTGCACCAGCGTCGAGAAGGCGCAGCCGCGGTTCAGCGCAGCGCCGACACCGAACAGCGCACCGCCCAGCCAGGCGCCCGGGGTGAAGCCGTACAGCGCGTCGGGGCGCACCCTGCCCGGCCAGGCCAGCCACAGCGCCAGCGTCAGGCCGAGGCTCCACAGCGCCGCTTCGACGAAGGCGAGCAGCGTGGTGGCGCGGCGCTCGTCGATCAGCTCGACGACGGCGCGCACGCTGCACAGCCCGGCGCGGTGCGCGGCGAAGCCGAGCAGCGCGGCGAGCGCGAGCGAAGCGAACAGGGCAGCGGTGGGCAGCATGGCGCGGACCTCGGTCGGGGTGGCAGAGCCGGTACGCCGACGGACCGCGCCCGGATGTCCGTATCACGGTTCGTAGCGCAGCGCGCGCAGCGCGGCGTTGTCGTTGTCGCGGAAGAAGCGCCAGAAGCCGGCCAGGTCGGTGATGGCCGAGGGGTCGGGAGCCGGCTCGCCGGCGCGGCGGATCAGCGCGGCGAGCAGCACCGCGCGGTAGGGCGTCGCCGCGTCCGGGTCGGGGTCGGGCGGGCGGTCGAGTTCGACCGGGTCGGCGAAACCCCAGCCGCCGGGCGGGATCGCGCGCGCCGTCACCGTCGCGCCGATCCGCGTCCAGGTGCCCGACTGCTGCGGCGTGGCCAGCGGGATACGGAACACCTCGACCTCGGCGTCGAGCTCGACCCGGCTGCGGTTGTGCACGCGCACGTAGATGCGGTTCAGCGCGCCGCCGCGCACGCGGTCGGCGTCGCGCGGATCGCCCGGATCGGCGAAGGCGGTGCGCGGGTCGGCCGGTGCGTCCTGGACGACGACGAGGTCGGGGCTGCGCGCGCCCCAGGCGACCGCGCCGCTCTGGCCCTGGGTATCGTCGCGGCCTTCGCGCACGAACACGTTCTCGTTGCCGAGCGGCGTCACCGGCGTCAGGTGCAGCGCGGCGCGGCGCTCGAGCGCGATCAGCCCGGCCGGGTCGGCCGGGTCGACCGCGAGCGGTAGCGTCGCGGTCGGCAGCGCATCGGCGCCGTGGCTGCACACCGCGAGCAGCGCTATCCGCTCGGCGGCATCGGCCGGTGGCACCCAGTCGAAGCGCGCGACCACCGGCTGCGCCGGGCCGACCCGGTCCAGGCTGCGCGGCGGCGCCGCGCGGCGCCAGGCGCCGGCCGGCGGCTCGCCGGGGAAGGCGTCCCAGAAGCCGGCCTGCAGCGGCGGGATCGCGCCGCCCGGCGCGTTGGCGGCG
>JBDHRG010000240.1:0-5311 GCA_039807445.1 Candidatus Competibacteraceae bacterium | reverse complement strand
CTTCGGGCAGATCGCGCGCGCGGTCGCCGGCGCGGCGCGCGATCAGCGCCGCGGCGAAGGCCGCCGGCTGCGCCTCGCCCCAGTCGGCGGCGAGCGTGCGCTCGAGCCAGGGCAGCGCCAGCGCCGGCGGCACCACCTCGTGCGCGCTGCCGTGGAAGGGCACGCGCGCGCCGAGGCGCCCGAGCGCCCACCAGGTCTGCACCGACTCGCTCTTCAGCGCCAGGCGTTCGAGCAGCAAGGCGCCGAGCTCGGCCTTGCGCGCCGCGGGGATGCGCTCGAGGCTGCCGGCCAGACGGATCATGTCGTCGAGCCCCGGCTTGCTGCCCTTGGCCGGCGCTGGCTGCAGCGCCGGCAGCAGATCGTCGAGCAGCTTCACCTGCGCATCGGCGGACAAGCCGCCGCTGATGCGCCGCCACAGCGTCCACCACTCGGCGACGACCTGGGCATCCTTGCCGTGGTGCACGTACTGCGGGTACAGGCTCCACAGCTGCGCGACGCGCCAGTCGTCGAGCGCGTAGCCGAAGCCCGGGCGCAGGCAGTAGCCGGCCAAGCTCAGCCACAGCCGTTCGTGGTCGGCCGAGCGGCGGCGCCTGCGCGCGCCCTCCCACAGCATGGCGGCGAGCTCGCGTGCGAGCGGCGTGTCCCAACCCTCGCGCTTGCCGAGCAGCTTCTCGAGGTCGGTGCGCAAGGCCTTGATCTCTTTCGGGCTCACGTCCTTGGCGCGGCTGCCGTAGGCGCGCATGATCCGCTCGGCGGCCTCGGGCAGCCGCGGGTGGCGCGGTGCGGCGGGCAGCGCCTCGGCGCCCTCACCGCGCAGCTGGAACTCGAGCGCCCAGCGCCGGCCGCCGCCCCCGACTTCGCGCGCGGCCAGGGCCAGCGTGCCGACTTCGCTGAAGCTCGCGAGCAGTTCGACCCGCGCTTCGCCGCTGCCCTCGAGCACGGTCGCGACGGGGGGGAGCGCGTCGAACTCCTCGACCGCGAGCACGGCGACGTCGCCGGCGTGCCAGCCGGCGTCGGCTGCGCTCGCGGCCAGCGCGAACTGCACCGGTGCGCCGAGCTTCAGCGCGAAGCTGCGCCCCGCGAGCGCGAGCTCCTGCCCCTCCTCGGTTGCGCGCGGCAGCAGGCACACGCCGCGCCGCGCGGTTCCGCCCTCGCCCTCGAGCCGCAGGAAGTAGCTGCGCGCCGAGCCGCCGCCGATCTTCAGCCCCTGGCCGCGCCGCGCCAAGCCATAGGCGACCGCGCCGCGCGCGACCGCGAGTTCGGGGTCGGCGTTCTCGAGCACGCGCGGCGCCTCGCCGCGCCAGGCGCCGAGCACCTCGAGCAGCCGCGCCGTCAGCGCGGCGGCATGGAACACGCCGCCGTTCAGCAGCACCGCGTCGGGCAGCGCATAGCCGTCCTCGGCTTCGCCCAGACCCAGCGCCGTGCGCGCCGCGCCCTGGTGGCGGGCGAGGAAGGCGGCGATGTGGCGCGTGATCGCGGCGTCGGCGGCGTACGGCAGGCCCAGCTCGACCAGCGCCGCGCGCCGGCCCTGCGGCCGCTCGTCGGCTTCGGCGCGCGGAAAGAAGCCCTCGACCAGCCATTCGCGCACCTCGTCGCGGCCGAGTTCGGTCGAGCGCGCGCCGCCGACCAGCCGGCTGCCACCGCCGAGCAGCGTCACCGCCGCCGCCGCCGGGGCGTCGGCCGCGAGCAGGCGCTCCTTGGCGCGGCGGCACTGCTGCACCAGCTGCGCGAGCTGCCCGGGCGACAGCGTGCCGCCTTCGGCGAGCAGCCGCCGCTCGGCGACGTGCGCGAGCATCAGGTCCATGTTGTCGCCGCCGAGCATCAGGTGGTCGCCGACGCCGATGCGCGTCAGCCGCGGCGCACCGCTCGCGGTCGCCTCGACGCGGATCAGCGTCAGGTCGGTGGTGCCGCCGCCGACGTCGACCACCAGCAGCAGGCGCACGCCGGCCAGCCGCTCGCCCAGCCCCTCGGCGTGGCGCGACACCCAGTCGTAGCACGCGGCTTGCGGCTCCTCGACCAGGCGCGCCTGCGCCAGCCCGGCGCGGCGCGCCGCCTCGACCGTGTACAGCCGCGCCGCCTCGTCGAACGAAGCCGGCAGCGTCAGCACCAGCTCCTGGTCTTCGAGCGGGTGGGCCGGGAAGGCGTGGTTCCACGCCTGGCGCACGTGCGCCAGGTACGACGCCGAGGCATCGACCGGCGAAATCCTGGCAACACCCTCGCCCGCACCCCAGGGCAGGATCGCCGCCGCACGGTCGACGCCGGCGTGCGACAGCCAGCTCTTCGCGCTCGCCACCAGCCGTCCGGGCACCTTGGCGCCGAGCTCGCGCGCGAGCTCGCCGAGCACGGCGTCTTCCACCCCCCACGGCAGCGTGCGGTCCCCAGCCGGCAGCTCGCCCTCCAGCGGATGGTAGCGCAGCGAAGGCAGCAGCGACCGCGCGGCGACTTCGCCGGGCGCGACCAGCTGCTCGATCGGCAGCACCCGGATCTCGGGCGCGCCGGCTTCGGCGTAGGCGACCAGGGTGTGGGTGGTGCCGAGGTCGATGCCGACCAGGTAGCGAGCCATGCGCGGGAGCCTCCGGTGTCGTTGCGGCCGGGATTCTAGCAGCCTGCGGTGGGGCTCCCTCGACCAGCCTGCACCGTGTGGCCCCGGTCACGCGGTGCCCGCATCGCCGCGTTCTTCTGGCTGCAGAGCACGGTGCGCGAGTAAGCGCTCCACAAACCCCATCCTTCCCAGCGCCCCTTACGCTGTGATCAGATGCTCAGCGTTGAGATTCCAGGGCAGGAGGGCCTCGAAGTGTTCGACGGTGGTGGCGGCGGGCAGTGCCCGCAGGGTGTTGCGCAGCCAAAGATACGGTTCCAGGCCGTTGGCCTTGGCGGTTTCGACCAGCGAGTAGATGAGCGCGCTGGCCCGCGCACCGGCCTGGGTATCCGAGAAGAGCCACGCCTTGCGGCCGACGACGAAGGGGCGGATGGCGTTTTCGGCCGGGTTGTTGTCGATCGGCAGATCGCCGCGCTCGATGTAGCGGATCAGGCGCGGCCACTGCCGATGCAGATAGCCCAGTGCGCCGCCGAGCGTCGAGGAAGGCGGCACGGTGGGTAGCATCTGGTCGAGCCAGCGGCGCAGCGCGTCGAGCACGGCACGGCTGCGATGCTGGCGTTGTGCCAGACGCTCGGCGGCGCTCAGTTCGTGGCAGTCCTTCTCGATGGCGTAGAGCTTGCCGATCAAGGCCAGTGCTTCGTGGGCGCGTCCGCGCTTGCCGGCAGGCAGCACCTTGCTGGCGTCGACGAAACGGCGCCGCGCATGGACCCAGCAGCCCAGGCGCGTGACGCCGTCCCTGAAGGCGATGGCGCCGTAGCTCTCCAGTCCGTCGGCCATCAGGTAGCCTTGCCAGCCCTCGAGCAGACGCAAGGGCACCGCCTGCGCGCGGCTCGGATCGTAATCGAACAACACGACCGGCCTGCCGGGCGGTCCGCCGCGCTGCACCCACATCTGGCTCGTGCTCGTGGGCGAGCGTCCGGGCTCCTTGAGCACCTGCACCGGCGTCTCGTCCATGTGGATGACGTCCGCCTCGAGCAGCACGTCGCGCATCAGATTGACGATCGGCTGCAACGCCCGGGCGACGCCGATCACCCAGCGCGCCAGCGTCTGGCGCGGCACGATGAGGCCGGCGCGCGCCAGCACGTACTCGAAGCGCGCCAGCGGCAAGCCATCGACGTACTTGGTGGTGAGCAACATCGCCAACAGATCGTTACTGGCGTTGCTCTTGGGCAGCACCTGGGCGGGGGCCGGTGCGTTGACCGGGGCGGTGTCGCCCTGCGGGCAGCCATAGCGCTTGCGGATATGGCGCCGCACGCGCACCTGCATCGGCACGATGTCCAACTGCTCGCTGATGTCCTCGCCGATCTCCACCATCGGCGCACCGCACGCGCCCGTGCGCTCGGCCTCGGGCACCTCGTGGAGGACGGCGATGCGCGGCAGATCGGCCGGCAGCGGCCCGCGCTTGCCCCGGGCGCGCGATGTCGGCTTCGATTGGCTGTCCGCAGCCTCCGCTGCGGGCAGCAGTGCCGCCGTCTGGCTCGCTTCGGGCGCGGATTCGAGCAGCGCCTCGGCCTCGTTGAACAACCACCCCTGGCCGGCGTGCGATTCGCTGCTGCGGCCGAACATGCGCTGACGCGCCAGGCGCAGCTTTTCGTAGAGCTCGAGGAGGCGCGCCTCGAAGGCCTTCTGTTGCTCGGCACATTGCGCTTCAAAGGCCCGTAGATCGGCCGCGCGCTGCGTTGCAAACGCCATCTGCTGCGCTTGCAGCAGGTGCTTGAGCACGACCGGATCGTCCGGCAGCACGCCCGCAAACGGCACCCCCGTCCCGCCGATGGCAACAAGGGAAGGGGTGTCGGTGGCGTGCGCAAACATGCCGCCATTATACCCGACATCACTATGTAACTGATTGGTAATTCAGCGTTTTATGCGGCTTTGCAGCCCACAGAGCGAAGCCCTCGAGCAGCCACTCGAGCTCCTTCACCGTGAGCAGGCAGGTTGCCTGCGCGGCATCGAGTTGCGGCCAGGCAAAGTGCTCGGCCTCGAGCCGCTTGTACCACAGGCAGAATCCGTTGCGGTGCCAGTACAGCGCCTTGAGCTTGTCCCGTCGGCGGTTGATGAACAGGTACAGCGCATCGCCGAATGGGTTCATCCCCAGCTCTTGCTCGACCAGCGCCGACAGCCCACCGATCGATTTGCGGAAGTCGATCGCCCGCCGGTACAGATAGACCGTACCGATCCGATGGCCCGGATGCATCAGCGCGCCCGCGCACGCAGCGCTACCGACAGCGCGGCCAGCCAGTCCACCCCCGGCAACGCGGCACACTCGAGCCGCAGCCCCGGCTCGAGCACCACCGTGCAGCCGATCGCCTCGGTCGGTCGCGAGGCCACACGAACCGGAACGAAGCCACCGACCGCGCGCGCAGGGCTCGGTCGGCTGCCGGCCGCCAACCGCTTGCGCCACTGATACAGCGCACCCACCGACAACCCCTCCCGCTGCGCATACGCCTTGGTCGTAATGCCCTCGGCCTCGATGGCCGCCAGGTGCGACAACCAGTAATGCTTCCGTCCCGACATCCCCTCGCTCCGTGAAAACGTGATAACGGAGCATGCCGGCACGGCCCGGATCAATGAAGGATGGGGTTCATGGAGCACTTACACCGTAGGCCGAGGTTCAGGAGCTCATGAAGCTGGCCGAGGCAGCCGATCGATCCTCGCTGCCGGAGGGAGTGAGGCTGCCGGCTGTACCAAGTCTGGAACCCTGCGTTCCCCATC
>JBDHRG010000239.1:0-5342 GCA_039807445.1 Candidatus Competibacteraceae bacterium | reverse complement strand
GTCCCTCAGCTTCCTGGCCTTGCTGCTGCTCGGCGTACCGGTCGCCTTCGCGATCGGGTTGTCGGCGCTGTGCACCATCCTCTACGAGGGTCTGCCGCTCGGCGTGCTGTTCCAGCAGATGATGTCGGGCATGAACATCTTTTCCTTCCTGGCGATCCCGTTCTTCATCTTCAGCGGCGAGCTGATGCTCCACGGCGGCGTCGCCGACAAGATCGTGCGCCTCGCGCAGAACCTGGTCGGGCACATCCGCGGCGGGCTCGGCATCTCGAACGTGGTCGCCTGCACGCTCTTCGGCGGCGTCTCGGGCTCGCCGGTGGCCGACGTGTCGGCGATGGGCGCGGTGATGATCCCGATGATGAAGAAGGAGGGTTACGACGCCGATTACGCGGTGAACGTGACCACCCACGCCTCGCTGGTCGGTGCGCTGATGCCCACCAGCCACAACATGATCATCTATTCGCTGGCGGCCGGGGGCAGCGTGTCGGCGGGCTCGCTGATCGCCGCCGGGCTGCTGCCGGCGGCGCTGCTGATGGTCTGCATGCTGGTCGCCGCCTACGTGGTCGCCGTCAAGCGCGGCTACCCGGCCGGCACCTTCCCGGGCTGGGATGCGGCGTTGCGCGCACTCGCTGCGGCGGCGCCCGGGCTGCTGATCGTTCTGATCATCCTCGCGGGGATCCTGTCCGGCGTGTTCACCGCGACCGAATCCGCCTCGGTGGCCGTGGCCTACACCATCGTGCTGACCTTCTTCATCTACCGCACGATGAGCTGGGAGCATTTCATGACGGCGGCGGCGAAGGCGGTCAAGACCACCGGCGTCGTGCTGCTGCTGATCGGCGTGTCGGCGATGTTCCAGTACCTGATGGGGCTGTACGAAGTCGCCGAGTTCACCGGGCAGGTGCTCGGCCAGGTGTCGTCGAATCCGTGGGTGATCTTCCTGCTGATCAACCTGATCCTGTTCGTGCTCGGCACGTTCATGGACATGGCGGCGACGATCCTGATCTGCACGCCGATCTTCCTGCCGATCGCGGTGCATTACGGCATGGACCCGGTGCAGTTCGGCATCGTGATCCTGCTCAACTGCGCGCTGGGGCTGAACACGCCGCCGGTGGGCACGACCCAGTTCATCGGCTGCGCGATCGGCGGCGTCTCGGTCGGCAGCGTGATGCGCACGATCCTCCCCTTCTACGCGGCGCTGATCGCAGCCCTGCTGCTGGTGACCTACGTGCCGGCGTTTTCGCTGTGGCTGCCCCGGCTGCTGATGGGTTGACGCGGATGCGCCGGAACCTTCGAGTTCGGAGAATCAGCATGGCGAAGCATCTGGATGTCCCGGTCGAGTGCGTGCTCGATGTCGGCAACGCGCTCGGCGAGTCGCCGGTGTGGTCGGCGCGCGAGGTGGCGCTCTACTGGGTGGATATCCTCGCAGCGAGGGTCCACCGCTGGGAGGCCGGCACCGGTGCCCACCGGGTCTGGGAACTGCCCGCCGTCGTCGGCAGCATCGGACTGCGCGAACAGGGGGGGCTGGTCGTCGCGCTGCGCACCGGCTTCCATCTGTTCGATCCCGACACGGGGGTGCTGACCTTCCTGCACCACCCGGAGCCCGACAGGCCGACCAACCGGCTCAACGACGGCAAGGTCTCGCCCGAGGGCCGGTTCTGGGCCGGGACGATGGACGATCGCCCGGAAAAGGAGCCGGTCGGGGCGCTCTACCGGCTCGATCCCGATCACCGCTGCACGCGGATGGCCGGCGAGGTCCGGGTTTCGAACGGGCTGGCCTGGAGCCCCGATGGCCGCACGCTGTACCACTCCGACTCGCGCGCGGCGGCCATCTACCGCTACGACTACGAGCCCGAAACCGGCGCTATCGGGCCGCGCCAGATGTTCGTGGCGATGCAAGCCGAGTGGGGCAGGCCCGACGGTGCCGCCGTCGACGTGGAGGGCTGCTACTGGAGCTGCGGCATCGGCGCGGGGCGGATCAACCGCTTCAGCCCCTCGGGCGAGTTGATCGAGTACGTCGAACTGCCGGTCACGCATCCGACGATGCCCTGCTTCGGCGGTCCCGATCTGAAGACGCTCTACGTCACCTCGCTGCGCGAGGGGGTGCCGGCCGAGGTACTGGCGCGCACGCCGCTCGCCGGCGGACTGTTCAGGCTGGAGCCCGGCGTGGCGGGCACGCCGACGGCGCTTTTCAAGGGGTAGATGTCATGACCAAAGTCGCATTGACCGGTGCAGGCGGTCAGATGGGGAGCTTCCTGCGCGCCACGCTGCTCGAGCGCGGCGTGGACCTGCGCTCCGCCGGCGGCTCGCGCCCACTGACGCCGCTCGTGCCCGGCGAGGACGTGATGCACGGCGATCTGCGCGATCCGGCCGTGGTCGACCGCCTGCTGGCGGGGGTCGACGTGCTGATCCACCTGGCCGGGACCAGCGTCGAGCGCCCGCTGCCCGAGATCATCGACAACAACCTGCGCGCGCTGGTCGAGGTCTACGAGGGCGCGCGCCGGCACGGCGTGCGGCGAATCGTCTTCGCCAGCTCGAATCACGCCATCGGCATGTACCCGGTCGAGGAGCAGCTCGGCCTGGACTGCGCACTGCGTCCTGACGGCTTCTACGGCTTGAGCAAGGCCTGGGGCGAGGCGCTCGCCCGCATGTACTGGGACAAGCACGGCATCGAGAGCATCTGCGTGCGCATCGGCTCCTGTCTCGACAAGCCGCTCGAGTTCCGCCACCTGAGCACCTGGTTCGGCCACGAGGACCTGCTGCAGTTCGTCACGCAGTGCATCACCGTGCCCGACATCGGCTTCCTCGTCATCTGGGGTGTCTCGGACAACACGCGCAGCTACTGGAGCAATGCCGGCGCCGAGCGCCTCGGCTACCGGCCGCGTCAGAACGCCGAAGACTATGCCGAAGAGATTCTGAAGCAGCCGAACCCGCTCGATCCGATCGCGCAGCGCTACCAGGGCGGCGGTTTCGTGACCATCGATTTCACACCGCCCGAGCAGCGGCCCGGCCGCTCCGATCGACACCGCTCCCCCTGATGAGCTCGGGCTCGCCGGCCCGGCGCACGCCCCGTGCCTCGAGCGCGTCGATACTGAACCTCCTTGATCCGGAAATACGCCATGAGCACCACGAACACCACCGCAGTCCGCTCCGATGCCCCGGTCGTCACCGGGATGCGGGTCATCCCCGTCGCCGGCCGCGACAGCATGCTGCTGAACTTGAGCGGCGCGCACGGCCCCTTCTTCACCCGTAATCTCGTGATCCTCACCGACAGCGCCGGGCGCAGCGGCGTCGGCGAAGTGCCGGGCGGCGAGAAGATCCGCGCCACGCTCGAAGACGCCGCCGAACTGGTGATGGGCCAGAGCCTCGGCGACATCCAGCGGGTGCTGCAGCGCATGCAGCGCCAGTTCGCCGACCGCGACGCCGGCGGCCGCGGCCTGCAGACCTTCGACCTGCGCACGACGATCCATGCCGTCACCGCAGTCGAGAGCGCGTTGCTCGACCTGCTCGGCCAGCACCTGGGCGTGCCGGTGGCCGCGCTGCTCGGCGAGGGCCAGCAGCGCGATGCGGTCGAGATGCTCGGCTACCTGTTCTTCATCGGCGATCGCACCAGGACCGACCTGCCTTACGTGGCCGACCCCGAGGCCGACAACGCCTGGTTCCGCCTGCGCCACGAAGCCGCGCTGACGCCCGAGGCGGTGGTCAGGCTCGCCGAAGCCGCGCGCGAGCGTTACGGCTTCAACGACTTCAAGCTCAAGGGCGGCGTGCTCGCCGGCGAGGCCGAGGTCGAGGCGGTGACCGCGCTGCACGAGCGCTTCCCGCAGGCGCGCGTGACGCTCGACCCGAACGGCGGCTGGCTGCTGCGCGACGCGATCCGCCTGATGCGCGACCTGCACGGCGTCGTCGCCTATGCCGAAGACCCCTGCGGCGCCGAAGAGGGCTTCTCGGGCCGCGAAGTGATGGCCGAGTTCCGCCGCGCCACCGGCCTGCCGACCGCGACCAACATGATCGCCACCGACTGGCGGCAGATGGTGCATGCCTTGTCGCTGCAGTCGGTCGACATTCCGCTGGCCGACCCGCATTTCTGGACCATGGCCGGCTCGGTGCGCGTCGCGCAGACCTGCCGCGACTGGGGCCTGACCTGGGGCTCGCACTCGAACAACCACTTCGACGTGTCGCTGGCGATGTTCACCCATGTCGGCGCGGCGGCGCCGGGTCGCGTGACCGCGATCGACACGCACTGGATCTGGCAGGACGGCCAGCGCCTGACCCAGGAGCCGCTGCAGATCGTCGACGGTCACGTGCAGGTGCCGGACAAGCCGGGCCTGGGTATCGAACTCGACATGGCCGAGGTCGAGAAGGCGCACCAGCTTTACCAGCAGCACGGGCTCGGCGCACGCGACGACGCGGTCGCGATGCAGTACCTGATCCCGAACTGGACGTTCGACCCCAAGCGGCCCTGCATGGTGCGCTGAAACGTTACGGAGACATCACGATGAGAGAAAACCGTCTGCGCACGCTGTGGAAGAACCGACAGGCCGCCGTCAACGGCTGGCTGGCGATCCCCAGCGGCTTTTCCGCCGAGACGATGGCGCATCAGGGCTGGGACAGCCTGACGATCGACTTGCAACACGGCGTCGTCGACTACCAGACGATGGTGACGATGCTGCAGGCGATCTCGACCACGCCGACCGTGCCGGTCGTGCGCGTACCCTGGCTCGAACCCGGCATCATCATGAAGAGCCTCGACGCCGGCGCCTACGGCGTGATCTGCCCGATGGTCAACACGCGCGAGGACGCGCAGAAGCTGGTGGCCTACACCCATTACGCGCCGCGCGGCACGCGCAGCTTCGGCCCGGTGCGCGCGCTGCTGTACGGCGGCGCCGACTATCCGCAGCATGCCGACGACACCATCGTGACCTTCGCGATGATCGAAACCGCGCAGGCGCTCGACAACCTCGATGCGATCATGTCGGTCGAAGGGCTCGACGCGATCTACATCGGGCCGTCGGACCTGTCGCTCGCGCTCGGTTGCAAACCGGCTTTCGACGACGTCGATCCGAAGGTCGCCCAGGCGATCGACCACATCCTCGAACGCGCCAAGGCGCATGGCCTATACGCCGGCGTGCACAACGGCGCACCCGCGGGCGCGCTCGCGCGCATCGCGAAAGGCTTCGACTTCGTCACCATCAGCTCCGACGCGCGGCTGATGGCCGCCGCGGCGCAACAGCTCCTCGCGACGATGCGTGCGGCTCCGGCGGCCGCGAGCCCGGGCGCCTACTGACCACGGCCAACCGAAAGGAAGATCACCATGAACATCGGTTTCATCGGCCTGGGCATCATGGGCG
>JBDHRG010000238.1:0-5343 GCA_039807445.1 Candidatus Competibacteraceae bacterium | reverse complement strand
GGGTCGGTGACGGCGAGCGTGGCGCCCGAATCGGCGTCGACCCACTCGCCGCCGAGGTAGCCCTGCTGGCGCAACAGATTGCTGTCTTTCAGTTGCATGCTTTCGATCTCCCGGATCGATGGCGACTCAGCTCGCCATGTACAGACCGCCATTGACGTGCACCGTCTCGCCGGTCATGAAGCTCGCCCAGTCACTGCACAGGAAGGCGATCACGCGGGCGACTTCCTCCGAGCGTCCGAGGCGCTTCAGCGGCGTGGCTTCGAGCAGTTGCTCGCCACGGGCGGCCAGCAGCGGACGGATCATCGGAGTGTCGATCAGCCCCGGCGATACGGCGTTGACGCGGATGCGCGGCGCCACCTCGAGTGCCAGGCTGCGGCTGAAGGTCAGCACCGCCCCCTTGGCCGCAGCGTAGGCGGTGTGCATGTAGCTGCCGCGATGCCCCGCCATCGAAGCGATGTTGACGATGGCCCCGCCATCGCGCAGCAGCGGGATCAGCGCGCGGCAGATGTAGAACGTCCCGTCGAGGTTGACGGCGATGCTCTTGCGCCACTGCTCGTCGCTCATGCTCTCGACGAGCTGATCGACGTACAGGCCCGCACCGGTGACGAGGAAGTCGGCATGGCCGAAACGCTCGCGGCACAGCGCCACGGCGGCATCACAATCGGCCGAGCTGCCCGCGTCGACCCGGGCCGCGACCACCCGCTCGCCGCGGGGATCGAGTTCGCGGGCGAAGGCCTCGAGCGCCGCGCCGTCGAGGTCGGTCAGCAACATCGAGGCGCCGAGCTGGTGGAACGCTTCGGCGACCGCACGCGTGATGCCGCCGTTGGCCCCGGTCATTACCAGGACCTTGTCGGTGAAATCGATCATCTCGTCTTTACCTCTGGTGGTCGGGTGGGCGGGCTCGAAGAGCCGCACGGAATCAGGTTAGGGAAAATCAACTTGTCAGACAAGCTGATTAGAAGCTTAATATTTATTCAGACCATGTTCCTGGCCCGACCGATCTCGAGCACGAAGGCGACATCGTGGCCCCCATGACCACCACCGGAAGGAAGAGCACGCCATGAAACCGATCTCCGGCACCACCCGCCTGTTCGGCATCCTCGCCGACCCCGTCGAACACGTGCGCACGCCCGAAGTGTTCAACGCCTGGTTCGCGGAACGCGGGCTCGACGCCGTGCTCGTTCCGCTGCACGTCGGGGCGCAGGACCTGGCGGTGCAGATCGGCGCGCTGCGCACACTGCGCAATCTCGGTGGGGTGATCGTCACGGTGCCGCACAAGGCCGCAGTCGTGCCGCTCTGCGACGAGTTGACCGAGGCGGCGCGCCAGGTCGGCGCCGTCAACACGATTCGCCGCACCGTCGACGGCAAGCTGATCGGCGCGAACTTCGACGGCGTCGGCTTCGTCGAGGGCTTGCGCCGGACCGGGAACGAGCCGCACGGCAAGCGCGCCTTCCTGGCCGGCGCCGGTGGCGCCGCGAATGCGATCGCCTTCGCGCTGTGCGAGGCTGGAGTCGCTGCACTGACGGTGTACAACCGCACGCCCGCCAAGGCGGAAGAGTTGCTGCAGCGCCTGGCTCGGGCCTATCCGGGAACGAGTCTCGTGCTGGGCTCGCCGGATCCCGCGGGACACGAACTGGCGGTGAACGCGACCTCGCTGGGGCTGCGGCCCGGCGATCCATTGCCGTTCGACCTCGAAGGCTCATCGCCGGGAACGCTGGTGGCCGAGGTGATCATGAAGCCCGTCACCACGCCGTTGCTCGCCGAAGCCGCGCGACGCGGCCTCCCTGTCCACCACGGGCGCCACATGCTCGACGCCCAGGTGGAGCTGATGGCGACCTTCCTGGAACTCGGACAGCGCTGACTTCGGACGGGTCCGGCGCGGACTCAATCCTCGGCGTCGCGATAGAGCTTCAGGCGCGCCGCCGCATTGCGCAGATGGGTCTCGGCGGCGACTCCGGCGCGCACGGGGTCGCGCGCGGCGATGGCCTCGAAGATGGCCTGGTGCTCGCCCTGCACCTTGTCGGCGAGTCCGGCGAAGCGCGAGGTGTTCGTGCGCGTCTCGCGGATCAGTCTGCGGATCTGCACCTCCAGGTAGGCGCTGAAGGTCTGGAAGTGCGGATTGCGCGTGGCGTCGACGATCGCCTGATGAAAGCGGAAGTCCTCCTCGGCGCCGAGCTCGCCGGCCCCGAGCGCCGAGCGCATGGCGTCCAGCGCCGTACCGATGCGCTCCAGGTCTTCCTCGGTACGTCGCTCGGCCGCGAGCCGCGTCGCCGCACACTCGACGGCGCTCAGGAACTCCAGGATCTGGGCCAGCTCGAGATCGTCACCGAGGCCTTGCACCGTGATGCGGAACGAGCTGCGGCTGCCCGCCTCACTGACGAAGATGCCCTTGCCCTGGTGCGTGACGATGCGGCCGTCGCTGCGCAGTCGCGAGATCGCCTCGCGCACCACCGCGCGGCTGACGCCGTAGCGCTCGCAGAGCGCCCTTTCGGTGGGCAGGCGCTCGCCGGGCTTCAGTTCGCCGCCGTCGATCGCGGCACCGATCTCCCGTGCGATCTCCTCGGGCAGGTTGCGCGGCTGGCTGATCCGAGCCTCCCGCTCGAAGAAGCCCGCCGCATCTTCCTGCAAGGTCTTTCCCGGCCTCGCGGCCACTCTGCTCGTCATCGGTTTCTCCTCCACAAGTCATGTCCCTGGGCGCGGACCGCGTCCGGCTTGACGGCAGCGAATCGTTCGGTTACGTTTCGCATCATCAGCTTGTCAGACAAGCTGATAAAAACTATAGCACGCGCTCTCGCGGACGAACGGTCCATCGGCCGGTTGCCGCAGATGAAACGTGAAAACCGGGTTCGGCCGCGACGACTCCGCAGGCCACCGGACCACCGGCAGGAGGGGTGCGCATGGAACGGTGTTCTCGAGCACCGAGCCCATCGCGCACGCATCCCGCCCAGGTCCGGCCACGAACCCGCACGGCAAAGACCCTGTGCCCTGCCGGCGACCGGCGGTGGCGCCCCGTGGAGGAAAGAAGGCATGCAACCGATTCTCAAGCCGAGCCTGCTCGGCACCGCCCTGTCCCTCGCTCTGGCGGACCCGGCTGTCGCCGCCCCCCTGAAGATCGCGCTGGTCGAGACGCTCTCCGGGCCGCAGGCCTCGACCGGCAAGCTGTTCGTCAGCGCCGCGCGCTATGGCATCGAGCGCATCAACACTGCCGGCGGCTTCAACGGCGAGCCGATCCAGGTCCTTGAGTACGACAACCAGGGCGGTCCTGTCGGCGCCTCCGACAAGGTCAAGGCGGCGATCAACGATGGTGCGCACATCATCATCCAGGGTTCGTCATCGGCCATCGCCGGGCAGATCACCGAAGACGTGCGCAAGCACAACCTGCGCAACCGCGGCAAGGAAGTGCTGTATCTCAATGCCGGTGGCGAGGCGCTCGAACTCACCGGCGAGAAGTGCCACTTCTACCACTTCCGCTTCACCAGCAATGCCCCGATGCGCGTCAAGCCGCTGGTCGAAGCGATGAAAGCGACCGGCGATCTCGGCAAGCGCGTGTACTCGATCAACCAGAACTACTCCTGGGGTCAGGACATGGAGCGCGCGATCACCGAGATGGCCCCGATCGGCGGCTACACGGTGGTCGAGAAGGTCCTGCACGACGTCAACAAGATCCAGGACTTCGCGCCCTACGTCGCCAAGATCAAGGCTGCCAACGTCGACACCGTCATCACCGGCAACTGGTCCAACGATCTGCTGCTGCTGATGAAGGCGAGCGCCGATGCCGGGCTCAAGGTGCGTTTCGGCACCACCTTTCTCGACCAGGTCGGCAACCTCGCCAATGCCGGTGCGGTCGCGCTCGGCCACTACGTCGCCCATCCCTACAACGCCGAAGCCGCCGGCGATGCCGGCAAGCGCTTCGTCGAAGACTACGCACGGAAGACCGGCCACGCGCCGGTCTACACCGAGCCGCAGACGGTCAACGCGATGGCCTTCCTCGCCGAGGCGCTGAAGTCGGTCAAACCCGGCGCGGACGGTCGCATCGACGCCACCGCCATCGCCAAGGCGCTGGAAACGACGCGCATCGAGACCGATCTCGGCCCGCTCACCATCCGCGCCGCTGATCATCAGGCCGAGCTGCCGATCGTCGTATCCCAGGTCAGCAAGGACGCCGTCTACAAGATCGACGGCACCGACATGGGCTTCAAGCCGGTGAAGGTGTTCAGCGGCGAGAGCGTCGTCAATCCGGTGCAGTCCAGCTGCCGCATGCAGCGCCCGGACTGAAGCTGCGCGGGCCGATGTAGCGGCCCGCGCCCCTCACGAGGGACGGTCGCCCGCACGACCGCCGTTGTTCCAGCTCGGGAGGACCTCATGGAGTTCCTGCTCGTTTCGACCCTCAACGGGCTCGTCTACGGCCTGCTGCTGTTCATGGTATCGGCCGGCCTGACGCTCGTCTTCGGCATGATGGGCGTGCTGAATTTCGCCCACGCCTCGTTCTACATGATCGGTGCCTACCTGGCCTACTCGCTGACCAAGGCGGTCGGCTTCTGGCCAGGCATCGTGCTGGCGCCGCTGCTGGTGGGTGCCATCGGCATCGCCGTCGAGCGCTTCCTGCTGCGCCGCGTACACCGTCATGGCCACGCCCACGAGCTGCTGCTGACCTTCGGCCTCGCCTTCATCATCGAGGAACTGGTCAAGCTGTTCTACGGCAACTTCCCGACCGACTACCGCGTGCCGGCCGATCTGCAGTTCGCCGCCTTCACGGTGTTCGGCACCGATTACCCCTTCTACCGCGTGTTCATGGGTTCGATCGCGATCGCGATGTTCGTGCTGATCTGGCTGCTGCTGGCGCGTACCCGCGTCGGCATCATCGTGCGTGCGGCCGTGTACCGACCCGAGATGGTCGGTGCGCTCGGCCACAACGTGCCCAAGGTGTTCATGACGGTGTTCGGGGTGGGCTCGGCGCTGGCGGGGCTTGCCGGCGCCGTGGCCGGCGCCTTCTACACCACCAATCCGAACATGGCGCACGAGCTCGGCGTGATGGTGTTCGTGGTCGTCGTGGTCGGCGGTCTGGGCTCGCTCGAAGGCGCGCTGCTCGCGTCGCTGATGATCGGTCTGCTCAGTTCGTTCTCGGTCGGCATCGACGTGAGTGCCGCTGACGCGCTCGATCTGGTCGGACTCGGTGACTGGGCACGCGGGGTCGGCGGCCTGCTGTCGCTGAAGGTCTCGGCGGTCGCCGGAACCATCCCCTTCTTCCTGATGCTGGTCGTGCTGCTCACCCGACCCTCGGGGCTGCTGGGAGAAAAGTCATGAGCCCTGCTTCCCTGCGCAATATCGGGCTGATCGGCGGCG
>JBDHRG010000237.1:0-5457 GCA_039807445.1 Candidatus Competibacteraceae bacterium | reverse complement strand
AGCAGCGGCTCGAGCGCGCCCGCCTCCTCGACGCCGCGGAACATCAGTTCGGGACGCGCCGCGGCCTGCAGCGGCGCGTTCGCTGCGCGCGTGGCGACGCTGACCAGCCCGGCGCCGACGCGCGCGGCGGCTTCGGCGGCGAGCCGCGCCGCACCGCCCATGCCCAGATCGCCGCCGATCACCAGCACGTGGCCGTGGTGCCCCTTGTGCCGGGTGCGCTTGCGCGGCGCGAGCCACAGCGGCGCGTCGTCGGCGATGTAGCGCAGCGCCGCGACCGGCGCGTGGGCGTAGATCTCGGCCGGAACGCCGAGGTCGGCGAAGTGCACGCGGCCGACGTGCGCCGGCGCCTGGCCGGTGAACAGCCCGCATTTGAGGCCGATGAAGCTGACGGTCAGGTCGGCCTCGACCGCGGCGCCGAGCACGCTGCCGGTATCGGCGTGCAGCCCCGAGGGGATGTCGACCGCGAGCACGCCGACCCCGGTGGCGTGCATCGCGTCGAGCACCTCGACCGCCTCGCGGAACGCGCCTTCGAGCGGGCGTTCGAGGCCGATGCCGAGCATCGCGTCGACGACGACGTCGGCGTCTTCCTGGCGCTTCGTGCTCACCGCCGCGATCGGCACCCCGGCGGCGGCGGCGTCGTGCCAGGCCTGCGCGGCATCGCCGGCGAGCCGCTCGGGTTCGACCAGCGCCGCGACGCGCACCTCCAGCCCCGCGGCGTGCGCCAGCCGCGCGATCGCGTAGCCGTCGCCGCCGTTGTTGCCGCCGCCGCACAGCACGACGATGCGCTGCGCCGCCGGCCAGCGGCGGCGCAGCGCCGCGAGGCAGGCTTCGGCGGCACGGCACATCAGCGTATAGCCGGGGATGCCGTACTCGGTGATCGCGGCATGGTCGAGCGCGCGCACGGTGGCGGCGCGGTACAGCGTCGCGGGCAGGATCTCGTTGACGATCACGGGCGTCTCCGGCTCGATTTGCGGCAAAATAGCCGCTCCACCCGTCCCCGCCAAGTTCCGCGCCGCCGATGAGTCCCCCCGATTACGCCGCGCTGGCCGCCCGCATCAAGACCTGGGGCCGCGAGCTCGGCTTCACGGCGATCGGCATCGCCGAGCCGGCGCTGGGCGCGGCCGAGGCACGGCTGTTCGAGTGGCTGGCGCGCGGCTGCCACGGCGAGCTCGACTACATGGCGAGCCACGGCACCCGGCGCGCCCGCCCGGCCGAGCTGGTGCCGGGCACGCTGCGGGTGGTCTCGGCGCGGCTCGACTACTGGCCGCAGCAGGCACGCGAGCCGTGGGCCGTGCTCGAGGACGGTGGCCTCGGTTACGTGTCGCGCTACGCGCTGGGGCGCGACTACCACAAGGTCGTGCGCAAGCGCCTGCAGAAGCTGGCCGATCGCATCGCCGCCGAAACGGGGCCGTTCGGCTACCGCGTGTTCGCCGACTCGGCGCCGGTGATGGAAAAGCCGCTCGCGGCGCTGGCCGGGCTGGGCTGGGTCGGCAAGCATTCGAACCTGCTGGCGCGCGACGGCTCGTGGTTCTTCCTCGGCGAGATGCTGGTCGACCTGCCGCTGCCGGCCGATGCGCCGGTCGAGGCGCATTGCGGGCGCTGCACGCGCTGCATCGATATCTGCCCGACGCGCGCGATCGTCGAGCCCTACGTGGTCGATGCGCGCCGCTGCATCTCGTACCTCACCATCGAGCTGCGCGGGGCGATCCCGCTCGAGCTGCGCCGCGCGATCGGCAACCGCATCTACGGCTGCGACGACTGCCAGCTGGTGTGCCCGTGGAACCGCTTCGCGACACCCAGCCCCGAAGCCGACTTCCTGCCCCGTCACGGCCTCGACGCCGCCACGCTGGTCGAGCTGTTCGGCTGGGACGAAGCGACCTGGCTGGCGCGGACCGAGGGCACGGCGCTGCGCCGGCTGAACCACGAACGCTGGCTGCGCAACGTCGCGGTCGCGCTCGGCAACGCGCCGTGGTCGCCTGAAGCCGTGCGCGCGCTCGAGGCGCGCCGCGACCACCCTTCGGCGCTGGTGCGCGAGCACGTGGCCTGGGCGCTGGCCGAGCAGGCGACGAGGCGGTCGGTCTGAGCCTCAGTCCGTGATCACGTCCCCGCCTCGTCGCGCCGCCGCCGCAGACGGTCGAGATCGCCCTCCCAGGCCGCCTCGCCGCGCAGAGCCAGGAGTTCCCTGCGCTTGAGCAAATTGGCGTACTCCGCCAACGCGGCGTTGACGGCCGCCCTCCTGGTCGGGAAGCGCCCGAGTTTTTGCACCTGGGCGAGCAAGGCATCATCGAGCTCGATGCGGGTACGCATAGGCCAATGTCCCGACTCGAGAAGGCTCATAGCCTAGCCGATTTCATCCCCATCACACCGGGTACGGTCCGGCAGCAGGAGGATCGGAACAGGCTTCTCCCGATGCTCGCCGACAGCTCGCCTGGCCGCTACATCGCCGCTACATCGCCGCAGATCGCGGTGGTTTCGCTCAATACCGTCGTCGGGTCCGCTGGACCCCGCGCGGGACGCGCGAATATGATCGAGCGCTTGCAGCCTTCGCACACCACAGGCGGATCACCGCGATGCAAGCCCACGAGAACGACGACAAGGACCTGCGCGCCCGCGTCAAGCTGTTCGGCAAGCTGCTGGGCCGGGTACTGGCCGAGCAGGAGAGCCCGCAAGTGCTCGAGACGGTGGAAACCCTGCGCAAGGGCTTCATCGAGCTGCGCCAGCAGGAGAACCCCGCGCGCCGCCACGAGCTGATGCGCCTGATCGAGACGCTCGACCCGCAGACGCTGACGCACGTGCTGCGCGCGTTCAGTAACTACTTCCTGCTCGCCAACATCGCCGAGGAAGACTGGGCGCACCAGGACCGCCGCCGCCAGGTCGACCGCGGCGAGCGCCTGTGGTACGGCTCGTTCGACGACACGCTGCGCGAGCTGCGCGCGCAGGGGCTGAGCGCTGAACAATTGCAGATGCTGCTGAACGCGCTGCGCTTCCAGCCGGTGTTCACCGCCCACCCGACCGAGGCCAAGCGCCGCACGCTGCTCGAGGGGCAGCGGCGCATCTTCCTGCTCGCCAAGCGCCTGAACGACCCCTACCTCGGCGACTTCCAGCGCGCGGCGATCGAGCGCCAGCTGCTGAACCAGATCCAGATCCTGTGGAAGACCGACGAGGTGCGCGTCAACAAGCCGCAGGTCGAGGACGAGGTCAAGCACGGCCTGTTCTACTTCCGCGAGACGCTGTTCCAGGCGGTGCCACGCATCTACCGCAACCTCGAGCGCGCGATCGACACCGCCTACGGCGACGTCGGCGGCAGCCGCGTGCTGGCGGTGCCGAGCTTCATCCGCTTCGGTTCGTGGATCGGCGGCGACCGCGACGGCAACCCCTTCGTCACCCACGCGGTCACGCGCCGCGCGGTGTGGCGCCAGTCGCGCACCGTGCTGCGCGAATACCTGCGCCAGCTCGGGGTGCTGTCGCAGTTGCTGACACATTCCTCGTCGCTGGTGCAGCCCTCGCTCGCCTTCAGCCGGCGCCTGGCGGCGGACGCCGACATCGCCGCCGAAGCCTTCCGCCACAACCCCAAGCGCTTCGCGCAGGAGCCCTACCGGCGCAAGCTGTACCTGATGGGCTGGCGGCTCGAGGCCCAGCAACGGCGCCTGACGGCGCTGCTCGAGGGCGAGCCCGACCCCGGCGCGCCGGGCGCCTACGCCTCGGAAGCCGAGTTCCTCGCCGACCTGACCGCGATCCGCGATTCGCTGATCGGCCACGGCGACGCCAATCTGGCCGAGGCCGAGCTCAAGGATCTGATCCGCCAGGCCGAGACCTTCGGCTTCTTCCTCGCCGAGCTCGACATCCGCCAGGAATCGACCCGCCACACCGAGGCGGTCGCCGAGCTGTTCGCGAAGGCGCCGAACCTGCCCGACTACGCCGCGCTCGACGAGGACGCACGCTGCCGCGTGCTCGGCGAAATGCTCGCGCACGGCGGCACGCCGCTGCTGTACTGCGACGCGCTGTCCGGGAGCACGCAGGAAATCCTCGCGGTGCTGCGCACGATGGCGGCGCTCAAGCGCGAAATCAGCCCGCGGGCCTTCGGCGCCTACGTGATCTCGATGACGCACCAGGCGAGCCACATCCTCGAGGTGCTGTTCCTCGCCAGCTTCGCCGGGCTGGCGGGCCGGCGCGCCGACGGCGGCTGGCACTGCGACATCCGCGTCTCGCCGCTGTTCGAGACCATCGACGACCTCGCGCACATCGAGCCGGTGCTCGAGCGCCTGCTCGACCAGCCGAGCTACCGCGCGCTGCTCGAAGCCTCGGGCAAGGTCCAGGAAGTGATGCTCGGCTACTCCGATTCGTGCAAGGACGGCGGCATCCTGTCCTCGGGCTGGAACCTGTACCAGGCGCAGAAGACCATCACCGCCGCCGCCGCCAGGCGCGGCATCGCCTGCCGACTGTTCCACGGCCGCGGCGGCACGGTCGGACGCGGCGGCGGCCCGACGCACGAGGCGATCCTGGCGCAGCCGCCGGGCACGCTGGCCGGCCAGATCAAGTTCACCGAGCAGGGCGAGGTGCTGTCGGCCAAGTACTCGAACGCCGAGACCGCGGTGTACGAGCTGACGATGGGCATCACCGGGCTGATCAAGGGCAGTCGCTGCCTGATGGTCGAGTGCGTACCCGACGCGCCCGAGTTCGTCGAGGTGATGGGCGAACTCGCGCGCCGCGGCGAAGACGCCTACCGCGAGCTCACCGACCGCACCCCGGGCTTCATCGACTACTTCTACGAAGCGACGCCGGTCAACGAGATCGGCCTCCTGAACATCGGCTCGCGTCCCTCGCACCGCAAGAAGGCCGACCGCTCGAAGTACTCGGTGCGCGCGATCCCCTGGGTGTTCGGCTGGAGCCTGGCACGGCAGACGCTGCCGGCCTGGTACGGGCTGGGCAGCGCGCTCGAGGGCTGGATCGGCGGCGATGCGGCGCGGCTGGCGCTGGCGCGGCGCATGTACCGCGAGTGGCCGTTCTTCCGCGCGCTGCTCGGCAACTGCACGATGTCGCTGTCGAAGTCCGAGCTCGGCATCGCGCGCGAGTACGCCGCGCTGTGCGAAGACGCGCAGCTGCGCGAAGCGATCTTCGCCGCGATCGCCGGCGAGTGGCACCGCACCGAGGCCCAGGTGCTGGCGGCGAGCGAGGCCGGCGAACTGCTGGCCGACAGCCCGCAGCTGGCGCTGTCGCTGGCGCGGCGCAACCCCTACCTCGACCCGATCAACCATATCCAGGTGATCCTGCTGCGCCGCTACCGCGAAACCGGCGCCGAGGGCGAGCGCGCGCTGTGGCTGAACCCGCTGCTGCGTTCGATCAACGCGCTGGCGACGGGGATGCGCAACACCGGTTGACCCGAGGCACGAGGCACGAGGCACGAGGCACGAGGCACGGCGAGAATGTTGCTTTTACTCGCGCCTCACACCTCGCACC
>JBDHRG010000236.1:0-5504 GCA_039807445.1 Candidatus Competibacteraceae bacterium | reverse complement strand
TACACCACCGCCAGCTCGCGCAGCGGCCGGTTGTCGAGCACCCGCCTCCAGCCGAGCCGTGCCAGATCGAGGCTGACATAGCGCCCGTGCACCACCAGCTCGGCCAGCGCGCGGCCGACGCCGGGCGACTGCTGCAGGCCGTGGCCGCTGAAGCCGTTGGCGAACAGCAGATTGTCGAGCTCGGGGTGCGGGCCGAGGATCACGTTGTGGTCGAGCGTGTTGACGTCGTAGTGCCCAGCCCAGGCGTTGACGCAGCGCAGCGCCTCGAAGGCCGGAACGCGCGCGGCCAGTAGCGGCCACAGCAGCTCGTCGAACAGACGGTGCTCGACCTCGAAGTCGAAACGCTCGGGGTCGTCGGTCTCCGCCGGCGAGATGCCGCAGATGAAGCCCGCGCCTTCGGGGCGGAAGTACGCGCCCGAGGGGTCGACCACCAGCGGGCAGCCGGGCAGGCGCTCGGGGCACTGGACGTAGAACACGCAGCGCTTGCGCGCCTCGACCGGCAGGGGGATGCCGGCCGCCGCGGCCAGCGCGCGCGCACCGGTGCCGGCGGCGTTGATCAGCGTGCCGCAGCCGATCGCGGTGCCATCGGCGAGCCGCACCGCGGTGACGCGCCGGCCCTCGCGGCGCACGCCGACGACCTCGGCTTCGCGGTACTCGGCGCCGAGCGCGATGGCCTTGCGCCGCACGCCGCGCAGCAGCGCGTAGGCGTCGAGCCAGCCCTCGCCCGACAGCCCGAGCGAGCCGAGCGCGAGGTCGCCGGTCTCGAGCCAGGGGAAGCGCGCGACCAGCGCCTCGGGGCCGAGCAGCGCGACGTCGACGCCCAGCCCGCGCTGCACGCGGTGCTTCTCCTCGAGCACGGCGCGGCCGGCCGCGGTGGCGAGGAACAGGTAGCCGCCCTCGTGGAAGCCGACGTCGGGCACCTCGCCGCCGAGCTCGAGCCGCTCGAGGTGCTTGACGAACTCGGTGCCGAACTGCGACAGGCGGATGTTCTCCTCGGTCGAGAACTGGTGGCGGATCGACGCCGCCGACAGCGTGGTCGCGCAGCGCTGGTAGCTCGGGTCTTTCTCGAGCACCAGCACCGAGCCGCCGAAGCCGGGATCGGCGGCGAGGAAATAGGCGGCGGCGCTGCCGACGGCGGCGCCGCCGACGATCACGACATCGTAATGCTGCATGGACGGTTTTCCTCGGGTAACGTTTCCTATCGGAAATTCTGTGCTAAATTTGCACCATCCACCACCCCCTGGAGCGCGAGCACCGATGAGCGCAGCCCCTACCCCGCTCGGCATTCGCCTGCGCGCGCTGCGCAGTGCGCGCGGCTGGACGCTGGCGCGCGCCAGCCAGGCCACGGGGCTGGCGCGCTCGACGCTGTCGAAGATCGAGAACGGGCGCATGTCGCCGACCTACGACAACGTGCTCAAGCTCGCCGCCGGCTTCGAGGTCGACGTCGCCGAGCTGTTCGCCGTGCCCGAGCCGGCGCCCGGCCCCAGCGTCTGCCGCCGCGGCGAGGGCAGGCCGCACGCCACGCCGCTCTACCAGCACGCGCTGCTGTGCGCCGAGCGCCCGGGCAAGCGCATGATGCCCTTCCTGAGCCGGGTCAGGGCGCACGCCGACACGCCGCCCGACGACTGGAGCCGCCATGCCGGCGAAGAGTTCGTCTACGTGCTCGACGGCGCGGTCGAGCTGCACACCGAGCGCGGCGACGCCGTGCGGCTCGCCGCCGGCGACTGCGCCTACCTCGACAGCGGCACCGGCCACCGTCTGCTCAGCCTCGGCGAGCACGATGCCGAAGTGCTGTGGATCAGCACCCAGCCGCAGGCGGGGGAGCCGTAGGCATCCGGACCTCGGGAGAGGAAACCACGACCGGGACGCGTCCGGCGCAGATCGGACCGCCCGCCAAACTGAGGAAGAGAACGTTGAAGATGGCAAACGACATCCCCGCGCGCAGCGGCGCGCACCTCCTGGTCGACACGCTGCTCGCGCTCGGCGCCGACCGCGGCTACTGCGTGCCGGGCGAGAGCTACCTGGCGGTGCTCGACGCGCTGCACGACGCGCGCGACCGCTTCGAGCTGATCACCTGCCGGCAGGAGGGCGGCGCGGCGTTCATGGCCGAAGCCGACGGCAAGCTGAGCGGCCGGCCCGGCATCGCCTTCGTCACGCGCGGCCCCGGCGCGTGCAATGCCGCGATCGGCGTGCACACCGCACGCCAGGACTCGACGCCGCTGCTGCTGTTCGTCGGCCAGGTCGGCCGCGGCGAGCTCGGCCGCGAAGCCTTCCAGGAAGTCGATTACCGCGCCGCCTTCGGTCCGCTGGCGAAGTGGGCGACGCAGATCGAGGACGCCGCGCGCATCCCCGAGATCATCGGCCGCGCCTGGCACGTCGCGCTCAGCGGCCGGCCGGGTCCGGTGGTGATCGCGCTGCCCGAAGACCTGCTCGAAGACCGCGCCCGCGTGCCCGACCCTGCGCTGCCCTGCCCCGCCGAGTCCTGGCCCGACCCGGCGGCGCTGGCGCGGCTGGGGACGATGCTGCGCGAAGCCCGCCGGCCGCTGCTGGTGGTCGGCGGCGGCGGTTGGACGTCCGAGTCGCGCGCTGCGCTGCACGCCTTCGCCGAGCGCTGGCAACTGCCGGTCGCCGCCGCCTTCCGCCGGCAGGACGTGTTCGACAACCGCCACCCGTGCTACGCCGGCGCGCTCGGCACCTCGGTCAGCCCCGAGCTCGCCCGCCGCGTGCGCGACACCGACGTGCTGCTCGCGCTCGGCGCCCGGCTCGACGAGATGACGACCGACGGCTACACGCTGGTCGAGGCGCCGCAGCCGCGCCAGCGGCTGGTGCACGTCCACCCCGAGCCCGAGGAGTGCAACCGCGTCTTCCGCGCCGAGCTCGCGATCGCCGCCTCGCACCGCGCCTGCGCGCGCGCGCTCGCCGCGCTCGAGGCGCCCGCAGCACCGGCCTGGGCCGCGTGGACGGCACAGGCGCGCGCCGAGTTCGAGGCCGACCGCGTGCCACCGGCCGCGCCCGTCGGCGAAGCGCTCGACCTGTTCGAGGTCGCGCGCACGCTCGAGGCGCGGCTGCCGGCCGACGCGATCATCACCAACGGCGCCGGCAACTACACCGGCTGGGCGCAGCGCTTCCACACCTATGCCGCGTACCCGAGCCAGCTCGCGCCGCTCAGCGGCGCGATGGGCTACGGCGTCCCGGCGGCGGTCGCCGCGTGCGCGCGCCACCCGGGGCGCGCGGTGGTGGCATTCAGCGGCGACGGCGACTTCCTGATGAACGGCCAGGAACTGGCGACCGCGGTCCAGCACGGGCTGAAGCCGCTGGTCCTGGTGTTCAACAACGGCTCGTACGGCACGATCCGCATGCACCAGGAACGCCACTACCCCGGGCGCACCGTCGCGACCGACCTGGTGAACCCGGACTTCGCCGCCTATGCGCGCGCCTTCGGCGCACACGGCGAAACGGTCGTGCGCACCGAAGACTTCGCCCCGGCGCTCGAACGCGCGCTGGCCGCCGACACCGCGGCGCTGATCGAGCTGCGCACCAGCGTCGAGCGCATCAGCACGCGCGCGACGCTGAGCGCGCTGCGCGGCAAGGGGGCGTGAAGAATACAGGGCTCACCTGACCAGCAGCACCGGCACCCTGGTGTGCGCGAGCACCTTGGTCGCGACCGAGCCCATCACCACGTTGCCGAGCGCGCCGTAGCCGTGCGACCCCATCACGATCAGGTCGAATCCCCCGCTCGCGGCGAAGCCGGCGATCGCCTCGCCGGCTTCGCCGACGCGCGTCGCGGTCTCGAAGTCGATGCCGGCACTGCGCAACAGCCCCGAGGCGGCGGCCAGCGCCTCGTCGGCCGCCTTGGCATAGAGGCCTTCGATCTCGTCGTGACTCATGTACGCCGCAACGCGACCGGCGAGCACCGGTTCCTGCACGTTCAGCAGCACCAGCGTCGGCCGCTCGCGCAGCCAGTCGGCGTGTTCGACCGCGAAGCGCGCCGCGCGCAGCGAGCATTCGGAGCCGTCGACGGCGATCAGGATCTTCATGTCTGGCCCTCCCCGGAACGCGGACCACGTCCGCTGACCGATTCTGAACACCGCCGCCCCGCGGCGCCATGAGCTGGAGCAAACACCGATGAATACCGAAACCCTGCTGCGGACCCTGGGGCTCGACCCGGACGCCCTGCGCGACGGCACGCTGATCGCGCGCTCGCCGATCGACGGCGCCGAGCTCGGCCGCGTGCGCGAGCACGGCGCCGACGACGTCGCCGCCGCCGTCGAGCGCGCGCACGCCGCCTTCCTCGCCTGGCGCAGCGTGCCGGCGCCGCGGCGCGGCGAGCTGGTACGCCTGTTCGGCGAGGAGCTGCGCGCGCACAAGCGCGCGCTCGGCGAGCTGGTCAGCCTCGAGGCCGGCAAGATCCTCGCCGAAGGCCAGGGCGAAGTGCAGGAGATGATCGACATCTGCGACTTCGCCGTCGGGCTGTCGCGCCAGCTGCACGGGCTGACGATCGCCTCCGAGCGCCCCGGCCACCGCATGATGGAGACCTGGCACCCGCTCGGCGTGGTCGGCGTGATCAGCGCCTTCAACTTCCCGGTCGCGGTGTGGGCCTGGAACGCCGCCCTCGCGCTGGTGTGCGGCGACACGGTGCTGTGGAAGCCCTCGGAAAAGACGCCGCTGTCGGCGCTCGCGGCGCAGGCGCTGTTCGAGCGCGCGGCTTCACGCTTCGGCGATGCGCCGGCCGGGCTGGCGCAGCTCGTGATCGGCGGGCGCGAAGTCGGCGCGGCGCTGGTCGACCACCCCAGAGTCGCGCTGGTGTCGGCGACCGGCAGCACGCGCATGGGCCGCGAGGTCGGCCCGCGCGTGGCGGCGCGCTTCGGCCGCTGCCTGCTCGAGCTCGGCGGCAACAACGCGATCATCGTCACCCCCTCGGCCGACCTCGACCTGGCGGTGCGCGGCATCCTGTTCGGCGCGGTCGGCACCGCCGGCCAGCGCTGCACCACCACGCGCCGGCTGATCGTTCACACGAGCATCCGCACCGAGCTGGTCGAACGCCTGAAGCGCGCCTATGCCTCGGTGCGCATCGGCGACCCGCGCGAGGCCGGCACGCTGCTCGGTCCGCTGGTCGACAGTCACGCGTTCCAGGCGATGCAGGCGGCGCTGACCGCCGCGCGCATCGAGGGCGGCGTCGTCAGCGGCGGCGAGCGCGTGCTCGACGACGACTTCCCGCAGGCGTACTACGTGACCCCGGCGCTGATCGAGATGCCGGCGCAGACCGACACCGTGCGCCACGAAACCTTCGCGCCGATCCTGTACGTGCTCGGCTACGAGCACTTCGAGGAGGCGCTGCGGCTTCAGAACGACGTGCCGCAGGGGCTGTCGTCGGCGGTGTTCAGCAACGATCTGCGCGAAGCCGAAACCTTCCTGTCGGCGGTGGGCTCGGACTGCGGCATCGCCAACGTCAACATCGGCACCTCGGGCGCCGAGATCGGCGGCGCCTTCGGCGGCGAGAAGGA
>JBDHRG010000021.1:0-31242 GCA_039807445.1 Candidatus Competibacteraceae bacterium | reverse complement strand
TCGCGCAGCTGTCGGAGCGGCTGCGCGGCGCGGGTGCCGGCTTCGCGGCGCCGTGGCCGCTCGATGCGCCGCCGCTCGCCCCGGCCGAGGGGCGCGAGCTGCAGCGCCGCCTCGCCGCCCGCGGCTTCGACCCGGGGCCGGTCGACGGCCGGGTCGGCGCGAAGACACGGGTCGCGGTGCAGCAGGCGCAGCGCGCGCTGGGGCTCGTGGCCGACGGCTACCCGACGGTCGACCTGTTGCGCAGGCTTTGAAAAAAGGGGGCTGGAGGATTCGGAGTCACGCCGGTGCCGGCAGCGCGGCGCGCAGCTTCTTCAGCGCGGCGCTCTCGATCTGGCGGATGCGCTCGGCCGACACGCCGTACTCGGCGGCCAGCTCGTGCAGCGTCGGCTTGTCTTCGTGCATCCAGCGGCGCGTCAGGATGTCGCGGCTGCGGGCATCGAGGTCGGCCAGCGCCGCGCCGAGGCGCTGCGAAGTCGCGGCTTCCCAGTCGGCGTGCTCGAGCTGCTGCGCCGGATCGGCAGCGGTGTCCTGCAGGTAGGCCGACGGCGCGATGGCTGCCGACTCCTCGTCCTCGGGCGCCGGATCGAAGGCGACGTCGTGGCCCGACAGGCGCGCTTCCATCTCGATCACTGCCTCGGGGCTGACGCCGAGGTCCTTCGCGACTGTCTCGACTTCTTCGCGCGAGAACCAGCCGAGGCGCTTCTTCGAGCTGCGCAGGTTGAAGAACAGCTTGCGCTGCGCCTTGGTGGTCGCGACCTTGACGATGCGCCAGTTGCGCAGGATGTACTCGTGGATCTCGGCGCGGATCCAGTGCACCGCGAACGACACCAGGCGCACGCCGTGCTCGGGATCGAAGCGCTTGACCGCCTTCATCAGGCCGACGTTGCCTTCCTGGATCAGGTCGGCGAGCGGCAGGCCGTAGCCGCCGTAGCCGCGCGCGACGTGCACGACGAAGCGCAGGTGCGAAATGATCAGTGCACGCGCCGCCTCGAGGTCGTTGCGCTCCTTCAGGCGGCGGGCGAGAGCCTGTTCGGCCTCGGCGTCGAGCATCGGTATCCCGTTCACCGCCTGGATGTAGCCATCCAGGTCGCCGCGTGCGACGACCGGCAGGTAGTTGAGCCTGGGAACCAGGGCAGTGCTCATTGCGCGTCTTCCCCCTTCGATCAGCAAACGTGGTTGATGTTAGCACTCCGGTCCTGGGAGTGCCAAAGGGGTGGGAAGTTCCCGCCCCCGAAGCGGCGCCGGCTCAGTGCGCCGACACCAGCTTCAGGCCGACGATGCCGGCGACGATCAGGCCGATGCACGCGAGCCGCGCCGCCTGCGCCGGCTCGCCGAACAGCACGATGCCGAGGATCGCGGTGCCGACCGCACCGACGCCGGTCCACACCGCGTAGGCGGTGCCGAGCGGCAGGGTCTTCAGCGCCAGGCCGAGCAGCCCGAGGCTGATCGCCATCGCCGCGGCGGTGCCGACGCTGGGCCACAGCCGGGTGAAGCCTTCGGTGTACTTGAGGCCGATCGCCCAGCCGATCTCGAACAGACCAGCCAGGATCAGGATGAGCCACGCCATGGGGGAGTTCCTCGATGGGATGGGGGACGTCCCCCGGACGGGAATGCCGCGCGGGGTCGTCCCCGCGGGGGCCATCGAGGCCTTTCAGGAACAGCAGCTTACCCGAGGATGGGCGCGAGGTGAAACCCGCGCCGTAAGCCCTGCTTGACGGCATCCCGGCGCAGAGGGGGTGACGGGATCGAAGGCGCGCGCCTGCGCATCCCGAACCTGAGGTGGCTTGCAGCAGCGGTGCTGCTCGCGAATCGATAGCTTCCAAATCGGAATGCGTGCTTACTTAGCCTCTGCGTCGAATTGATTTTCTGTTGTTTTAGTTGGAGTTTTTCATATCAGAGCCAGCCCTTGCGCTTGAAGTACCAGTACGGGGCGATGCCGGCGAGCGCCATCAGCCCGATCGCCAGCGGATAGCCCAGCGTCCAGTCGAGCTCGGGCATGTGCTGGAAGTTCATGCCGTAGATGCTGGCGATCATCGTCGGCGGCAGGAACACGACCGCGGCGATCGAGAAGATCTTGATGATCTTGTTCTGCTCGATGTTGATGAAGCCCATCGCCGCATCCATCAGGAAGTTCACCTTGTCGAACAGGAACGAGGTGTGGCTGGTCAGCGACTCGATGTCGCGTAGGATCTCGCGCAAGTCTTCGCCGCGGCCGCCGCTCTGCACGCCGTAGCGCAGCAGGAACGACGCCGTCCGGCGCGTGTCGAGCAGGTTCAGGCGCGCCTTGCCGGTCAAGTCTTCCTGCACCGCGAGCCGCGACAGCACCGCGCCCATGTCGGTTTCGGGCTGGCTCAGCACCAGGTGGCTGATCTGCTCGAGCTCGGAGTAGATCTGCTCGAGCAGATCGGCGAGCTGTTCGACCTTGGCTTCGAACAGCCCGAGCACGATGTCCATCGCGTCCTTGACCAGCCCGGGCTGGCGCCGCGCGCGCAGCCGGAACAGACGGAAGGTCGACAGGTCTTCCTCGTGCAGCGTGAACAGCCGGCCGGCGAGCAGATCGAAGGCTACGGTCAGGTTGCGGACCTGCTCGTCGGTGTCGCTGAGGAAGTACGAGTGCAGGTGCAGTCCGTCCTCGTCTTCGTACAGCCGTGCGCTGGGTTCGATGTCGTCCATTTCCCGCTCTTCGGTCAGCTCGAAGCGGAAATGTCGCTCGACCCATGCGCGCTCTTCCTCGGTCGGGTCGCGCAGGTCGATCCAGACGATCTGCTCCATGACATCGGGGGCGGGCGCTTGGTCCAGGCTGATCGGGGTCTGTTCCAGACGCCCGTCGCGGATGGCGAAGGCGATCAGCATGTCGTGGTCCTCGGGTCTACGCTCGGATTCGCGGGGCCGGCGGCCGGTCAGGGCGGCGAGTGTATCCGCCCGGCTGCCGGCCGCCTACCCCCGGAGGTGACAGCCGTGCGCGGCAATCTTTTCGAAGGCATCCCGGTACGGCTCGAAGCCGAGCGTTTCGAGACGCTGCTCGAGCGCGCGGGGCTGCGCCTCGAGCGCATCGTCTCGCACGGTCAGGCGACGCCGGAAGGGCAGTGGTTCGACCAGGACGGCGACGAGTGGGTGGTCTTGCTGTCGGGGCGCGCCGTGCTGCGCTTCAATGGCGAGCCGCCGCTGGCACTGGCGCCGGGCGACTGGGTTTGGATCGCGGCGCACCGCCGCCACCGCGTCGAGTGGACCAGCCCGGCGGAGGCGTCGGTGTGGCTGGCGCTGCACCTCGCGCCGGGCTAGCGGCGTGCGGTGGTCAGGTACAGCCCGAGCGCGATCAGCGCGATACCGGCGAAATGGAAGCCGCTGAGGCGTTCGCCGAGCACCACCATTGACAGCGCGGTGCCGAAGGCCGGCATCAGGTGCAGGAAGGGGCCGGCGCGGTTGGCACCGACCTCGGCCACCGCACGGTTCCAGGCGATGTAGGCGATCAGTGAGGCGAACACCGCGACCATAGGCGATCGCGCCGAGGTTGAGCGGTGTCGGCTCGAAGCGGTGGCCCTGGGCGAGGCCCCAGGCGTACAGCGGCGCCAGCACCACGAGCCCGGCGGCCATGGTCGCGACCAGGAAAGCGAGCGGCGGCAGCCCGGCCGGACGCCAGCGCAGGCACACCGAGTACGCCGCCCAGCTCAGCACCGCGGCCAGCACCCAGGCATCGCCGCGGTTCAGCGTCAGCGCCGCCAGGCGGGCGGGCTCGCCCTGCGCGACGATCACCGCGACCCCGGCGAGCGACACCGCGATGCCGAGCGCCTGAGGCGCGCGCACGCGCTGGCCGAGCAGCACGAACGAGAGCAGGACGATCACCACCGGCGTGGTCGATACCATCAGCACCGCATTGGTCGCGGTGGTCGACTGCAGGCCGAGGTAGGTGAAGGTGTTGAAGTTGGCGATGCCAAGCACGCCGAGCGCGAGCAGGCTCTTCCAGTGCCGGAGCAACAGCGCGCCGCGGCCGCGCAGCTCGGACCAGGCGAAGGGCAGCAGCAGCACGAGGGCCAGTGCCCAGCGCCAGAACGACAGCGCCAGCGGCGGGATCGCGCCGCTGACGTAGCGGCCGAGCACGAAATTGCTCGACCAGATCAGCGCCGCCAGCGTTAGCAGCAGATAGGGGCGCGGCATCCCCGTGCCTCGTGCCTCAGCCGGGGCGCTTGCCGCCGGACGGCTTGCGGGTGTCGACGGTCTTGCGCGCCTTGCCTGCGCTGGCCGCGGTGTTCGGCTTCTTCTTCGCCGGCGCGACCGCCTTGCGGGTCGAGGCCTTGGTGGTGCGCGGCTTGGCGGCAGGGCGCGCGGCCGGCAGCGCGGTCTTGACCGCCGCCGGGGCCGGCGACGCGGCCAGGCCGTAACGGGCGAAGCCGAAGTCGAGCAGCTTGCGCGAGTCTTCCCACATCGCGTTCGAGCCCAGCATCGCGATGACCACCCGCCGTCCGCCGCGCTCGGCTTCGCCGACGTAGCAGCGGCGCGCGGCGTTGGTGAAGCCGGTCTTGCCGCCGAGCATGCCCTCGTAGCTGCCGAGCAGGCGGTTGTGACTCGCGATCGGGACCGCGCGTGCGCGGTTGCCGGTTTCGATACGCACGGTGGCCTTCTTCATCTGCACGATGCGCGTGAACGCCGGGTTCAGCATCGCGTAGCGGAAGATTACCGCGAGGTCGTAGGCGGTGCTGATGTGGCTGGCGTCTGGCAAGCCATGCGGATTGGCGAAGTGGCTGTTCAGCGCGCCGAGCTGGCGGGCGCGGGCATTCATCAGCCGCGCGAAGCCGGACACCGAGCCGCCGACCGCTTCGGCGAGCACTTCGGCGGCGTCGTTGCCCGACTTCAGCAACAAGCCGTGCAGCAAGTCTTCGACTGGTGCGCGCTCGCCGGCGCGCAAACCGACCCGGCTCGGCGCCGCCGCGGCGGCCTGGGGGCTCACCGGCAGCCAGTCCCCGGGAGCCAGCCGTTCGAGCGCGATCAGCGCGGTCAGGACCTTGGTGGTGCTCGCCGGGGGCAGCAGCGCGTGCGGGTCCTTGGCGTAGAGGATTTCGCCGCTGGTGGCGTCGAGCACGATCGCCGAGCGCGCGCTGACGCGCGGCGCTTCCTGGGCGAAGCCCGGAACGGCGAACAGCGCGGCGAGGAACAGCCAGCGGCGCCACGGGCGCGACAAGGCTCCTGTCAATGCCCGGATCAGCATCGTCGGTCGTCGTCCTGGAAGTCTGGAAAGTGTGCCGCGATCGGCCGCGGCGCTGCCTCTTCTAGTATTGGCAGCTTAGCGCGCGGATTTAAGCATATCCGCGTACCCCTCGCGATAGCTCGGGTATTCGAAGCGGAAGCCGCTGGCCTTCAGCCGGGCGTTCGAGCAGCGCTTGTTGCTGCCGTGTCCGCCGCCCGTGCCGGGGTCGCGCGGCGGGTGCGGCAGGCCGAGCTGGTCGGCGATCCAGTCGAGCACTTCGCACAGCTCGACCGGCGCGTCGTCGACCGCGAGGTACAGCAGCTCGGGCGCCGGCAGCGCCAGCAGGTGCGCGAGCGCGCGGGCGAGGTCTTCGGCGTGGATGCGGTTGCTCCAGGCGCCCGGCGTGCACGGCGCGCCGCGACGGACCTGCTCGATCAGCCGCGTGCGTCCCGGGCCGTAGATGCCGCCGGGGCGCACGACCACGGCTTCGCACGGCGCCGCCAGCGCCAGCCGTTCGGTCTCGCGCAGGCAGCGTGCGCTCGGCGTGGCCGGCGCGGCCGGGCTGGTTTCGTCGACCCAGGCACCGTCGTCTTGTGCATGCACCGCGGTGCTGGAGACGAACACCAGCCGCCGCGGCATACCGGCTCGGTGCAGCCGCGCGAGCAGCGTCGCGAGCCCGTCGAGATAGGCGGCGCGGTACGCCGCTTCGCCGGGCCCGTCGGCCGCAGCGGCGTAGACCACGGCGTCGAGCCGTCCGGGCAGTGCCTCGAGCCCAGTGCCGCTCGCCAGGTCGGCTGCCAGCGGACGGATCGCCGGCGGCAGGCGCGCGGGATCGCGCCGCAAGCCGAAGACTTCGTCGCCGGCGGCGGCGAGCCGCAGCCCGAGGCGCGTGCCGATGTCGCCGCAGCCGGCGATCAGGATCCGCGCCGATCGCTTATGCTCTGTGGCCGTGACCATGCCCTGTTCGTTCGTAGCCATATGCGTGTTCCCCCCGCCTTCGCCGCGCGCGTGCTCGCGTGGTACGACGCCCACGGCCGCAAGGACTTGCCTTGGCAGTGCGAGGCTTCACCGTACCGCGTCTGGGTTTCGGAAATCATGCTGCAGCAGACCCAGGTCGCGACCGTGATCCCGTACTTCGAGCGTTTCACCGCGCGTTTCCCCGATGTGCTCGCGCTGGCCGAGGCCGCCGAAGACGAGGTCCTGCATCTGTGGTCGGGGCTCGGCTACTACGCCCGCGCGCGCAATCTGCACCGCGCGGCGCGGCTGGTCCGCGATGTGCACGGCGGCGTTTTTCCCGAGACGCTCGCGGCGGTGCAGGCGCTGCCCGGCATCGGCCGCTCGACCGCCGCGGCGATCCTGTCCTTGGCGCGCGACCAATCTCACCCGATCCTCGACGGCAACGTCAAACGCGTGTTCGCGCGCCATGCCGGCGTCGAGGGCTGGCCGGGGGAGGCTGCGGTGCTGGCGCAACTTTGGCGCATCGCCGAGGCGCGCGTTCCCGCCGAGCGCACCGGCCCCTACAACCAGGCGATGATGGATCTCGGTGCGATGGTCTGCACCCGCACCAAACCCGGCTGCCGCGCCTGCCCGGTCGCCGAGGACTGCGTCGCGCGGGCCGAGGGACGCCAGCACGAATTGCCACCGCCCAGGCCGCGCAAGACACTGCCGGTGCGCGAAGCCTGGATGCTGCTCGCGGTCGACGGCACGGGGCGGGTGCTGCTCGAGCGCCGACCGCCGGTCGGGATCTGGGGCGGGCTGTGGTCGCTGCCCGAGTGCGTGCCGGGTACCGACGTGCCGGCCTGGGCGCGTGCGTGGCTCGGGCTCGCGCTCGGGCGCATCGAGCGCTGGGCGCCGCTGCGCCACACCTTCAGCCACTTCCACCTCGACATCACGCCGCTGCGCGCCGAGGCCCGCGATGCGGCCGGCGTGATGGACGACGAGCGCGTCTGGTATAACGTCGCCGCGCCCGATGTGCGCGGCCTCGCCGCGCCGGTGCAGAAACTGTTGTCTTTGCTGTGAAGATCCTTCTGAGGTGATCGTGATGGCGCGTATGGTGCACTGCGTGAAGCTGGGGCAAGAAGCCGAGGGGCTGGACTTCGCCCCGTACCCGGGCGAACTCGGCAAGCGCATCTACGAGAACGTTTCCAAGCAGGCCTGGCAGCAGTGGCTGAAGCACCAGACCATGCTGATCAACGAGTACCGCCTGACGCCGATCGAACCCAAGGCGCGCAAGTTCCTCGAGGAAGAGATGGAGAAGTTCTTCTTCGGCGCAGGCTCGACCGCCCCCGAAGGCTTCGTGCCGCCCTCGGCCTGAGACGCCGCCGATGCAGTGACTGAACGTCACCGCATCGGCGATCGGCACGGTCGAGCAGCCGGAATCGCAAGGGGGTCGCTTGCCGCACGCGAGCAGCTTGGTTGATGTATTCTTGGCACGCGTAATACGGACAAGGAGGTTGGCTAGGTGTTGACGGCGCGCTTGCGATCACGTTCAATACGCCCCGTCGCCGGCAACGGTGGCAAACAAGATAAGGCCGGGTAGCTCAGTTGGTAGAGCAGGTGACTGAAAATCACCGTGTCGGCGGTTCGATTCCGTCCCCGGCCACCAGAATCAATAATTTGCAGCATATCGACGCTGCTGGCGTCCAAGAAACAGTCCGCTGTCCAAAACGCAAGGCACAGCGGGCTGTTTCAGGTCTCGGTTTCTCCTGCCGTCGATGATGGATCGTGATCGGCGCCTCGCGTGATCGGGCGGACCACGGCCGCGCCGCGCAGGTAGTGACGGTGCGTCACCTGCGGATCGCTGTGACCGAGCAGACGCGTCGCATCGAGTCCCTGGGCGACGGCGTCGGTGGCGGATTTCGCGCGGATGTCGTGGTCGGCGAAGCGCTCGCGCAGCACGCCGTCGCGGATCGCCGAACGCATGTAGCGTTGCCAGATCGCCCTGAACCCTGAGCCTGTATACGGCGTGCCGGTCCGCGTGCGAAACAGCGGCTCAGGCTTGGCATCGCCCCGCTGCACGATCACCCATTCAACGGCCTGGCGAAGTTCATCGGTTCATTCGATCAGCATGCGCCTGGGTGACGCTTGCCGTCCGCTGCGGTCGCGGCGGGCCGACTTGAGCACGCCGTACGCGATGCCGCTGGCCGTGATCTGCTGGTCCGTCAGCGCCAGCAGGTCTTGCTGGTGCATGCCGGTCAAGTGCTTGAGCACCGTGTATCCACGAATCATCGGCGAGGCGTGCGCGCACCAGGTGGCCAGCTCGGCATCGGATACTGCGCGATCGCGTGGCCGCTCGCTGTGCCGATGGACGCCGATGCATGGATTGATGTCGACGGCTCCCCAGCGCATCGCATGCGCGAACACGTCGCTGAGCGTGGCCACGTCGCGGTTCGCAGCCACCGGTGCATCCGCACCGCGCGTATCGAGGTACTAGTAGACGTGGCGCGGGCGCACATCGGCGGGCGCCATCGGACCGAAGAACGCACGCAGCAGCACCAGGCTGGCGCGGTACTTGCGCTGCGTCTCCGGCCCCTTTCGCGGCAGCACATCGAGCCCGTAGCGGTCGAATACCGAGCCCATCGTACTGGCGACTGTCGGCGCGTCGACGATCTCGTAGTACCGCGCCATGGCTTCCGGCAAGGTCGATCCGAACCGTACGTTCGGCACGATCTTGATGTACCAGTAGGCGCCGTGCTTGAGCCGCACGTAGGGCAGCAGATGCGCGTCGCGCTTGCGGGGACGCCCCATCAGCGTCTCCTGGCTGCGATCGTCGCGTCCAGGGCATCGGCGCATCAGGGCCGGCCGGCTTGCGGACTCTGGGCGCCTTGGAGCCGCTCAGGATGGCCTCGACAGCCGCGCGCGACACGCGCGGTTTGCCGTCGGCGCCTTCGAGATACAACACGCCGCGGCCGCGCGGCCGACTCGTCGGCCAGGGTGACATAGGCGGCACCGTCTTCGTAGTTGTCGGCGCGATAGTCCCCTGACTGGTGCGCACGGCCTTGAGCAGCGCAAGGGCTGGTTCCGAGCCGGGTCCAGGTCCGCCCGTGCGGGCGGGGCTAGCCGCCGAGTTCGACGCCCAGGTTGTCGATCAGCCGCGCGCGACCGAGCCTCGCGGCGACGAACAGACGCAGCGTGCGCTCGTCCGAACCGGGCTCGGCGAGGTCGTTGGCACGCAAGATGCGGAAGTAATCGGGCACAAAGCCGGCATCGGTGAGCGTCTCGAGCGCAGCGCGCTCGAGCGCCGCGTAGTCGCGCTCGCCTTGCTCGAGGCGCTCGGCGGCCGACTCGAGCAGCCCGTGCAGCATCGGTGCCAGCATGCGCTCCTCGACCGTCAGGTAGCCGTTGCGCGAACTCATCGCCAGCCCATCGGCTTCGCGCACGGTAGGGACACCGATGACCTCGACCGGGAGATCCAGATCTTCGACGAAGCGACGGATCACCAGCAGCTGCTGCCAGTCCTTCTCGCCGAACAGCGCGACGTCGGGCTGCACCAGGTTGAACAGCTTGGTGACCACGGTCGCCACGCCGGTGAAGTGCCCCGGGCGCGAGGCGCCGCACAGCGGCTCGGTAATGCCGGGCACCGACACCTGGGTCATGCCTGTGAGCCCGCGCGGGTAGAGTTCGGCGACCGCGGGCGCGAACACCGCGCCGACGCCGACCGCAGCGAGCTTCGCGGCATCGGCCTCGAGCGTGCGCGGGTAGCTGCCGAAGTCTTCGCCCAGGCCGAACTGCATCGGGTTGACGAAGATGCTGACGACCACGCGCGGCGCGATCTCGCGTGCACGTTCGGCCAGGCGCACGTGGCCGGCATGCAGGTTGCCCATGGTCGGCACCAGCGCGATGCGCTCGCCACTCGCCCGCCAGGCACGGACGCGGCCACGCAGTTCGGCGATTTCATGAATGATGTCCATCGCTCTCTCCGGATGATGAGTGATGAGCAATGAGGAATGGGGGACTGGACAGGATGGGCCTGCCTTCTCCCTCATTCCCCACCCCCCATTTCTCAGAAAGCGTGCTCGGGCCCGGGGAAGGTGCCGTTCTTGACTTCGCGCACGTAGGCTTCGAGCGCACCCTTGACGCCGCCGGCCTGGCCTTGCATGAAGTCCTTCGAGAACCTGGGCCGGTGTCCGGTGGTCAGGTCGAGCATGTCGTAGCACACCAGCACCTGGCCATCGCAATCGGCACCGGCACCGATGCCGATCGTCGGGATGGCGAGCTCGCGCGTCAGCCGCGCCGCCAACGCGCTCGGTACGCACTCGAGCACCAGCAGATCGGCACCGGCCTCCTGCAGCGCGAGCGCATCCTCGACCATCTGCTGTGCCGCCGCCGCTTCGCGACCGGCCACCTTGTAGCCGCCGGCCTTGTGCACCGATTGCGGCAGCAGTCCGAGGTGCGCGCATACCGGCACGCCGAAGCGGCCCAGACGGCGCACCGTGCCGAGCACCTCTTCGCCGCCCTCGAGCTTGACCATCTGCGCCTGGCCTTCCTGCATCAGCCGCGCCGCCGAGCGCAGCGCCAGTTCGGGCGTCGTATAGCTCAGGAACGGCAGGTCGGCGACCACCAGCGGCAAGCGGCAACCGCGCGTGACCATGCGCGTGTGGTAGACCATCTCGTCGAGCGTGACCGGGATGGTAGTGTCACGCCCCTGCACGACGTTGCCGAGCGAATCGCCGACCAGGACCACGTCGATCCCGGCGCGCTCCATCGCCGCGGCGAAACTGGCATCGTAAGCCGTCAGCATGGCGATCTTGTCGCCATCGGCCTTCATCTTGCGCAACGTGGAAACGGTGACCGGCTTGGTCCGGAGCTGACCTGAGTACATGCGTTTCGGCTCATTGGGCGGGCTGCGGAGCCGCCGCGTCGCCGTGCGGCTCGGCGGCGGAACGGGAGTGCGTCGGTGCCTGCTGCACCGCCACCGGCACGATGCTTGGCTCCTGTCGGCACAGAAAGTCGCTGGCCCAGTCGTCGACCCGCCCCAGGGTGCAGCGCCGCGCTTGCAGCTGATCGGACATCGCACCTACCCCATGCGCTCGAGCCCCGTATAAGGGCATTTACTGATGAGATCCGATAGAAACCCGAAGCCGGCTACGTGGAGATCCGGATCGAGATCGGCCAGAGGATACAGGACGAACGCCCGTTCGGGCAGCCTCGGATGCGGCAGCGTCAGGCGCGGATCGTCGCGCACCTCGTCGCCGTACACCAGCAGGTCCAGATCCAGTGTGCGCGGCCCCCAGCGCAGTTGGCGCGTACGCCCGTGCGCCGCTTCAACCGCCTGCAGCGCCTCGAGCAGCGCATCGGCCGACAGCCGGGTTTCGACCATCGCCACCGCGTTGACATAGTCGGGCTGGCCCGGCGGGCCTACCGGATCGCTGCGGTACAGCGGCGAGCGCCCGAGCAGGCGCGTCGCCGGCAGCACGGCGATCGCCTCGAAGGCGGCGAGCACCTGTGCGTACGGATCGCCGAGATTGGCGCCGAGCGCGATGAAGGCACGAACCGGGCGCTGCGCCATGCTCAGTCCTGCGGAGCGGCTGTGCCGCTGCGGCCCTTGCCGCCGCGCCGCGGCCGGCGGCGGCGCTTGCCGTCCTTGGGCGCGGCTTCGGGCACCAGTTCGACTTCGCGGTCGCCCTCCTCGAGCGCGATGAAGCGCGTCCACCACTGGGCGATCTCCTGCACGTCTTCGCCGGCCTCGGCGCGCAACAGCAGGAAGTCGTAGGCGGCACGCAAGCGCGGGTGGTTCAGGAGCCGCAGCGGGCGCTTGCCGATGCGCTCCTCGAAACGCGGCTGCAGCGCCCAGATCTCGCGCATCGGCAGGCTGAAACGCCGCGGCAGCGCGGTGTGGCGCAGCTGCGCCGCGATCACTTCGTCGGCAGCCTGCTGGATCGCGTCGCTCTCGCTCGACGCGCCGACCAGGCAGGCGGCCCGGGCGCGCACCGGCTCCCACAGCAGCGCCGCATACAGGAAGGCCGGGGTCACCGGTTTGTCCACGGCGATGCGCCGATCGGTGCTGTCCAGCGCGCGCGTCAGCAGCGTGCGCGGGAAACCGCCGCTCTCGCGGCGCAGGCAGCGCTCGGTGGCCGGAAACAGATGGCGGAACAGCCCGTGCAGGCGCAACAGCTCGAAGGTCTGCACCGCGTGCCCGGCGAGGAACAGCTTCAGCACTTCGTCGAACAGCCGCGCCGGCGAGATGTCGCGCAGCAGATGGCCGAAGGCGTGGATCGGCGCCTCGGTCTCGGCGTGGATGCGCAAGCCCAGTTTGGCGGCGAAGCGGATCGCGCGCAGCATGCGCACCGGGTCTTCGCGGTAGCGCTGCTCGGGGTCGCCGATCAGCCGGATCACCCCGGCTTCGAGGTCGGCCATGCCGCCGACGTAGTCGAGCACGGCGAAGGTTTCGACATCGTAGTACAGCGCATTGATCGTGAAGTCGCGGCGGAAGGCGTCGTCTTCGATCGTGCCGTAGACGTTATCGCGCAGGATACGCCCCTCGTCGTCGGTCAGCACGCCCCGGGCTTCACTCTCTTCGTCGTCGGGGGTCTGTGCGCGGAAAGTGGCGACTTCGATGATCTCGTCGCCAAACTGCACGTGCGCCAGACGAAAACGCCGCCCGATCAGCCGGCAGTTGCGGAACAGCCGGTACACCTCTTCGGGGTGTGCATCGGTCCCGATGTCGAAGTCCTTGGGCTCGCGCCCGAGCAGCAGGTCGCGCACGCCCCCCCCCACCAGACAGGCGCGGAAGCCGGCCGCGCGCAGGCGGTACATGACCTTGAGCGCGTTGGGGCTGATCTTGGAGCGGGAGATGCAATGCTCGGCGCGGGGAATGACGGTCGGGGTCAGAGTTTGGTCCACAGGAGGCGGATTCCCGAAATTCGGTCTTGTGCATCGCCAAAGGAGCCGTATACTACGCGCCGCATTCAGCGGATGCCAGCATGACGCTCCCTTCGTCTAGTGGCCCAGGACACCGCCCTCTCACGGCGGGAACAGGGGTTCGAACCCCCTAGGGAGCGCCACTCATCCGGGACTGCCGGCGATATCCGCTCCCTTCGTCTAGTGGCCCAGGACACCGCCCTCTCACGGCGGGAACAGGGGTTCGAACCCCCTAGGGAGCGCCAACTTCCCCGCGAACCCCACCGCGAAACCGGCGGGGTTTTCGTTCGGCCTCGCCCCGCTACCCGAGTCTGTCCTGGCTGCTCCAGGAACGCCGCAGACCGATCGGTCCGCGGTACCGGCACCCTGGCGGCCGTCCGGTCAGACGGCCGCCAGCGCGTCGACGCGCTGGAAACCACGCGGCAGCTCTTTGCCGCGGCGGCCGCGCTCGGCCTGGTAGGCGTCGAGGTCGGCGGGCTTCAGCGTCAGCGTGCGCTTGCCGCAGCTCAGCTCGAGCGAGCCGCCCGCCGGCACGCAGGCCAGGCCGACGACGCGTTCCTCACCGCCGCTGGCGATGCCGACCAGCTTGTTGCCCTTGCCCTTGGCCAGCTGCGGCAGCTCGGCCACCGGAAACACCAGCAGCCGTCCGGCCGAGGTGACGACCGCGAGCCGGTCACCGGCGACCTGGACACGCGCAGGCATCAGTACCTCCGCCCCCTCGGGCACGTTCAGCACCGCCTTGCCGGCCTTGTTGCGGCCGAGCAGTTCATCGAACCGGCAGACGAAACCGTAGCCGGCCGAAGACGCCAGCACGTACCAGTCTTCGGGCGCACCGAGCAGCACCGCGACGAAGCGGCTGCCCGCCGGCGGTGCGAGCTTGCCGGTCAGGGGTTCGCCGTAGCCGCGCGCCGAGGGCAGCGCATGCGCCGGCAAGGCATAGGCGCGGCCGCCGTCGTCGAGGAAAACCGCGCTCTGGTTGCTGCGTCCGGTCGCCTTCATCAGGAAGCCGTCACCGGCCTTGTACACCAGGCTGGCGCCGTCGATCTCGTGGCCCTTGCCGGCGCGCACCCAGCCCTTCTCGGACAGCACCACCGTGACCGGCTCGCTCGGCGCCAGCGCGGCTTCGGCCAGTGCCTGCGCCGCGCGGCGTTCGACCAGCACCGAGCGGCGCGCGTCGCCGTGCCTGTCGGCATCGGCGCCGATTTCGTCGCCGATCAGCGCCTTCAGTCGCGCATCCGAGCCCAGCAGCTCGCGGAGGTCGTCGCGCTCGCGCGCGAGTTCGTCCTGCTCGCTGCGGATCTTCATCTCTTCGAGCTTCGCCAGCTGACGCAGCCGGGTTTCGAGGATCGCCTCGGCCTGCGGCTCGCTGAGCCCGAACCGCGCGCACAACGCCGCCCTGGGCTCGTCTTCGAAGCGGACGATGCGGATCACTTCATCGAGGTTCAGGTACGCGATCAACAGGCCTGCGAGCAGGTGCAGCCGCGCCTCGACCTTGTCGAGCCGGTGTTGCAGCCGGCGGCGCACGGTGCCCATGCGGTACTCGAGCCATTCGACCAGCAGCGTGCGCAGATCCTTGACTTGCGGCCGGCCGTCGAGACCGATCATGTTCAGGTTGACGCGGTAGCTGCGCTCGAGGTCGGTAGTCGCGAACAGGTGGTCCATCAACGCCTCGACGTCGACGCGGTTCGAACGCAGCGCCAGGATCAGGCGGATGGGGTTCTCGTGGTCGGACTCGTCGCGCAAGTCTTCGACCATCGGCAGCTTCTTAGCCTGCATCTGCGTGGCGATCTGCTCGAGCACCCGGGCACCCGAGGTTTGGTACGGCAGCTCGGTGATCACCACCTCTTCGTCGCCGCGCGCGTATTCGTAGCGCGCGCGCAACCGCACCGACCCTTGGCCGCTGCGGTACAGCTTCAGCAGCTCTTCGCGCGGTGTGATCAGTTCGCCGCCGGTCGGGAAGTCGGGCGCGAGCACGTGCTCGCACAGCGCTTCGAGCGGCGCCTCGGGCGCCTCGAGCAGGTGTACCAGGGCCGCGGCCACCTCGTGCACGTTGTGCGGCGGGATGTCGGTCGCCATGCCGACGGCGATGCCGGTGGTGCCGTTCAACAGCACGTTCGGCAGGCGCGCCGGCAGCAGCGCGGGTTCCTCGAGCGTGCCGTCGAAGTTCGGCACCCAGTCGACGGTACCCTGGCCGAGCTCGGCCAGCAGCACCTGGGCGTAGGGTGCGAGCCGCGCCTCGGTGTAGCGCATCGCGGCGAAGCTCTTCGGGTCGTCGGGCGAGCCCCAGTTGCCCTGGCCGTCGACCAGGGGGTAACGGTAGCTGAACGGCTGCGCCATCAGCACCATCGCTTCGTAGCACGCCGAGTCGCCGTGCGGATGGTACTTGCCGAGCACGTCGCCGACGGTGCGCGCCGACTTCTTGTGCTTGGCGGCGCTGAACAGCCCCAGCTCGCTCATCGCGTAGACGATGCGCCGCTGCACCGGCTTCAGCCCGTCGCCGACGTGCGGCAGTGCGCGGTCGAGGATCACGTACATCGAATAGTCGAGGTACGCCTTTTCGGTAAACAGGCGTAGCGGCATGCGCTCGACGCCTTCGATGACAGTCTGCTCCGACATGCTGCTCCCCAACAGGCCCGGTGGACCCGAATTGCCAATCCGGATGCTACGCTCGAGGTAAGCCGCTGCCCCGAACGGGATATTGGGCCCCGCGCGCCACACCCATAGCCTTGTCGGGCGCCGGCACGCAGATGCAGCCGATGCCTGCCGTCCACCTTTCCGCTGACCCCATCCATTCATCCGAACGAGGAGGTCCCACGATGTCCACCCATGCGATCGGTCGCTACTGGCGCGGCGAAGGCCCACTGTGGAAGGTCTACTGGCTCTGGGGCGTGGCGGGCAGCTGGCTGCTCGCACTGGCCTTCTGGGCACTGCGCGCGGCGCTGGGCGACGGCCATACCTTCCTGATCCTCGGCGCGCTGGTGATGGTCCCGTATACCGCCTGGATCCTGGTGTCGGTGTGGCGCTGCGCCTTCAACGTCAAGAACGAGAACTACGGCCACATCGCCCGCCTGCTGACCATCGTCTGGGCCCTGAACGTGATCCTGGTCGGGATATTCCTGTTCTTCGACCTGCTGCGTTGAGCGTCGCCCCCGCGGGCGCCCGCGATGCGCTTCACACCTCGGCGAGGTCGCCCTTGGCCTCGAGCCAGACCTTGCGGTCGCCTGCACGCTTCTTCGCCAGCAGCATGTCGAGCATCGCCACGGTCGCCTCGCCTTCGTCGAGCGCCAGCTGTACCAGGCGGCGCGTGTCGGGCGCCATCGTCGTCTCGCGCAGTTGCAGCGGGTTCATCTCGCCGAGGCCCTTGAAGCGCGTGACCTGCGGCTTGCCCTTCTTCTTCTCGGCGCTGAGGCGGTCGAGGATGCCCTGCTTCTCGGCTTCGTCGAGCGCATACCAGACCTCCTTGCCCAGATCGATGCGGTACAGCGGCGGCATCGCGACGAACACGTGCCCGGCCTCGACCAGCGGGCGGAAGTGGCGCGTGAACAGCGCGCACAGCAGCGTCGCGATGTGCAGGCCGTCGGAGTCGGCGTCGGCGAGGATGCAGACCTTGCCGTAGCGCAGGCCCTCCAGGGTTTCGGCGCCCGGGTCGACGCCGATCGCAACCGCGATGTCGTGCACTTCCTGCGAGGCCATCACTTCGGTGGACTCGACTTCCCAGGTGTTCAGGATCTTGCCGCGCAGCGGCATCACCGCCTGGAACTCGCGGTCGCGCGCCTGCTTGGCCGAGCCGCCGGCCGAGTCGCCCTCGACCAGGAACAGCTCGGTGCGGCCCAGGTCTTGTGCGCCGCAATCGGCGAGTTTGCCGGGCAGCGCCGGGCCGCTGGTGACTTTCTTGCGCACCACCTTCTTCGCCGCGCGCAGGCGCTTGCCGGCATTGGCCAGCGCCCACGCGGCGATGCGCTCGCCGGACTCGACGTGCTCGTTGAGCCACAGGCTGAAGGCGTCCTTGACCACGCCGGCGACGAACACTGCGCATTCGCGCGAACTCAGCCGCTCCTTGGTCTGGCCCGAAAACTGCGGCTCGGCGAGCTTGGCCGACAGCACGTAGGCACAGCCTTCCCAGACGTCTTCGGGTGCCAGCTTGACGCCGCGCGGCACGAGGTTGCGGAATTCGCAGAATTCGCGCACCGCCTCGGTCAGCCCGGTGCGCAGGCCGTTGACGTGGGTGCCCCCCTGCGCGGTCGGGATCAAGTTGACGTAGCTCTCGGCCAGCGCCTCGCCCCCCTCGGGCAGCCAGGCCAGCGCCCACTCGACCGCCTCGTGTTCGGCTTCGAAACGTCCGACGAAGGGCGGATCGGGCAAGAGCTCGGGCGCCTCACCCAGCGCCTCCTTCAGGTAATCGGTCAAACCGTCTTCGTAGCGCCATTCGACCCGCTCGCCGGCGGCTTCGTCGACGAAGCCCACGCGCAGCCCCGGGCACAGCACCGCCTTGGCGCGCAGCACGTGCCTGAGGCGCGGCATCGAGAACTTCGGCGAATCGAAGTACTGCGGGTCGGGCCAGAAGCGCACCGTGGTGCCGGTTTCACGCCTGGAGCAGCTGCCCGTCAGCGCCAGCTCGGAAGCCTTGTTGCCATCGGCGAAGGCCATCGCGTATTCCTGCCCGCCGCGGCGCACCCGCACCTCGAGCCGCTTCGACAGCGCGTTGACCACCGACACGCCGACCCCGTGCAGACCGCCCGAGAAGCGGTAGTTGCGGTTCGAGAACTTGCCGCCGGCGTGCAGCCGCGTGAGGATCAGTTCGACACCGGGGATGCCCTCCTCGGGGTGCAGATCGACCGGCATGCCGCGGCCGTCGTCGCGCACCGACAGCGAGCCGTCGGCGTGGGCGATCACTTCGATCGCGCCGGCATGTCCCGCGATCGCCTCGTCGACGCTGTTGTCGATGACTTCCTGGGCGAGGTGGTTGGGACGGCTGGTATCGGTGTACATGCCCGGGCGCTTGCGCACCGGGTCGAGACCGCTCAAGACCTCGATCGCGGAGGCGTCGTAAAGCGTGCTCATCGGATTCCGGACTCGACAGACAGCAGAACTGAAAACGGCCGGCCGCGGGGGGACGGTCGCGCATGCGGCGCGATAGTGCAGCCGCCGGCGCCGAGGCGCAAGCCCGGCACGGCGCGGTCGCGCGACTGCTCGCGGCGCTGCGCGCACGCGCGCGCTTCCAGCCGGTGCCCGGCAACCGCGTCACGCTGCTGGTCGACGGCGACGCCTATTTCGAGCGGCTGTGGGCGACGCTCGACGCCGCACGCACTCAGGTCTGGATCGAGATGTACCTGATCGAGCCCGATGCCATCGGCCGCGCGACGCTGGCGAAGCTCGAAGCCGCAGCGCGGCGCGGCTGCGACGTGATCCTGGTGTACGACCACATCGGCTCCTCGGCGCTCGGCGAAGGCGAGCTCGCCGGGCTGCGCGCCGCCGGCGGCCGCGTGCTGGCCTTCAACCCGGTGTGGCCCTGGCGCAGCCACGGCCCGGCGCTGTGGCGCGACCACCGCAAGCTGGTGCTGATCGACGGCCGGCTCGCCTTCCTCGGCGGTCGCAATATCGGCTTGCGCTACGCGGGCCTGCGCCTAGGCAAGGACCCGCTGCACGATCTGCAGGCCGAAGTCGAAGGGCCGGTGGTCACCGACCTCGGTCGGCTGTTCGCCGAGACGCTCGCCGATCTCGGCGAGCCCGCGCCCGCCCTCCCCGCCCGCCCGGCGGCAGCCGGGGATGTGAGCGCGCAAGTGCTCGGCGCCAATGCCCGCCGCCACCGCCGCGGACTGCAGGCGGCGCTGCGGCGCGCGGTAGCCGCCGCGCGCGACACCTGCTACCTGGCCACCCCCTACCCAGTGCCCTCGCGACGCTTCACGCGCCAGCTGATCCGCGCCGCACGCCTCGGGGCCGATGTGCGCGTGCTGATCCCGCGCGCTTCCGACGTGCGCCTGGTCGACTATGCGCGCAGCCATATCGAGCGTCGGCTGCTGCGCCACGGCATACGCGTGTTCCGCTACCGCGCGCCGCTGCACGCCAAGGCGCTGGTGGTCGACGACGCGCTGGCGGTGATCGGTTCGTTCAACATGGATGCCTTCACCAGCACGCACAACCTCGAGCTCGGACTGGCGATATTCGATGCCGGCGCAGCGCGCGCGCTGCGCAGCCGCTTCCTCGCCGACCTCGAGGCTTCCGACGAGCTGCTCGCGCCGCCCCGCAGCGGGCCTTGGAGGCGGTTGCTCGAATGGTGCGCGTTCCGGCTGCTGTCGCTGCGCCTGATCTGGCCGCGGCCCGCGCCGCGGCACCGAAATTGACCCACCGAAGCCCGGGGATTACCTTACGTCCTCTTCGACTGCGAGGGGATGGCCGCGATGGCGACCAAGAAGGCGCTCGACTTCGAACAGGCCCTGGCCGAGCTCGAGACCCTGGTCGAAGCGCTCGAGCACGGCGAGCTGAGCCTCGAGGACTCGCTGAAACGCTTCGAGCGCGGCATCGAACTGTCGCGCACCTGCCAGGGCGCGCTCGCCGCGGCCGAGCAGCGCGTCGAGATCCTGCAGGGCGCCCCCGGGCAGGAGCAGGCGCTTCCCTTCGCGCCCCAGGACTGACAGACCATGTCCCAGGAACAGATCCAGCAGTACCAGGCCCGCATCGAAACCGCGCTCGCGGCGCGCCTGCCCTCGGCCGAGACCTGTCCTCGCGACTTGCATGCGGCGATGCGCTACGCCGTGCTCGGCGGCGGCAAGCGCATCCGCGCGGCGCTGGTGTACGCGGCCGGCCACGCGGTCGGTGCCGCCCTCGAGCGGCTCGACGGCCCGGCTTGCGCCGTCGAGATGATCCACGCCTATTCGCTGGTGCACGACGACCTGCCGTGCATGGACGACGACGCGCTGCGCCGCGGCAAACCGAGCTGCCACAAGGCTTTCGACGAAGCCACGGCGCTGCTGGCCGGCGACGCGCTGCAGAGCCTGGCGTTCCACGTGCTCGCACACGATCCATTGATGTCAGCCGACACCGCGACGCGGCTGCGCATGGTCGAACAGCTGGCGCTGGCCTCGGGTTCACGCGGCATGGCCGGCGGCCAGGCGATCGACATCGCCTCGGTGGGGCGCACGCTGAACCTGGCCGAGCTCGAGAACATGCACATCCACAAGACCGGGGCGCTGATCCGCGCCAGCGTGCGCCTCGGTGCGCTGTGCGCCGCGCAGGCCGATCCGGCGACGCTCGAGCGCCTGGACCACTACGCCAAGTGCATCGGGCTGGCGTTCCAGATCCGCGACGACATCCTCGACGTGATCGGCGACACCGAAACGCTCGGCAAGGCGCAGGGCGCGGACCAGGCGCTGAACAAACCGACCTATCCGGCACTGCTCGGACTCGACGGCGCCCGCACCCACGCCCGGGCGCTGTACGACGAGGCGCTGGCGACGCTGGCGGCGCTCGATGCCCGCGCCGACACGCTGCGCACCGTGGCCTCGTACATCGTCGAGCGCATGCACTGAAGCCTCCGCGTGCACCGCGGTCGACAACCGGCGATTGCGCCGCCCCCCCGGCGGCCGGGATAATCCGCCGCCGAGCCTCTGCCGTTTCGAGACATGCCGATGAACGCCGCGCCCCGCTATCCGCTCCTGGACACGATCGACAGCCCCGTCGAGCTGCGCCGGCTGCCCGAGTCCAGCCTGCCCCGGCTTGCCGACGAGCTGCGCGACTTCCTGATCCAGTCGGTGGCGAAGACCGGCGGCCATTTCTCGGCCAACCTCGGCACGGTCGAACTGACCGTGGCGCTGCACTACGTGTTCAACACCCCCGAAGACCGCCTGGTCTGGGACGTCGGCCACCAGAGCTATCCGCACAAGATCCTGACCGGCCGCCGCAGGCAGATGGCCACGCTGCGCAAGAAGGGCGGGCTGGCCGGTTTCCCGAAACGCGGCGAGAGCCCGTACGACACCTTCGGCGTCGGCCATTCGAGCACTTCGATCAGCGCGGCGCAGGGCATGGCGCTCGCCGCCGAAGCCGCGGGCAGCCCGCGCAAGACGGTGGCGGTGATCGGCGACGGTGCGATGACCGCCGGCATGGCGTTCGAGGCACTGTGCCACGCCGGCCACCTGAAGACCGACATGCTCGTGGTGCTGAACGACAACGAGATGTCGATCTCGCCGAATGTCGGCGCGCTGTCGACCTACCTGACCAAGCTGCTGTCGGGACGCATGTATTCGACGGTGCGTGAAGGCGGCAAGAAGATCCTGTCGCACATGCCGGCGCCGATGCGCGAAATGGCCAAGCGCGCCGAGGAGCATGCGAAAGGCATGGTGATGCCCGGCACGCTGTTCGAAGAGCTCGGCTTCAACTATTTCGGTCCGATCGACGGTCACGATCTGCCAACGCTGGTGCAGACCCTGGACAATCTGCGCCAGATGAAGGGGCCTCGGCTGCTGCACGTGATTACGCGCAAGGGCAAGGGCTACAAGCTCGCCGAAGCCGAGCCGGTCACCTACCACGGCGTCGGCACCTTCGACCCGGCCAGCGGCCTGGTGCCGGCCAAGGGCAGTGGCGGCCCGAGCTATACGCAAGTGTTCGGCGAGTGGCTGTGCGAGATGGCCGAACGCGACCCGCGCCTGGTCGGCATCACACCGGCGATGTGCGAAGGCTCGGGCCTGGTCGAGTTCTCCGAGCGCTTCCCGAACCGCTACTTCGACGTCGGCATCGCCGAACAGCACGCGGTGACGCTGGCCGCCGGCATGGCGTGCGACGGACTGAAGCCGGTGGTCGCGATCTACTCGACCTTCCTGCAGCGCGCCTATGACCAGCTGATCCACGACGTCGCGCTCCAGAACCTGCCGGTGCTGTTCGCGATCGACCGTGCCGGACTGGTCGGCCCCGACGGCCCGACCCACGCCGGCGCCTTCGACGTGAGCTTCCTGCGCTGCATCCCGAACCTGGTGATCATGACGCCGACCGACGAGAACGAGTGCCGGCAAATGCTGTACACCGGCTTCCAGCTCGGGCAGCCGGCAGCAGTGCGCTATCCGCGCGGCAAGGGCCCCGGCGTGGCGGTAACGCGCGAGATGCAGGCACTGCCGCTCGGCAAGGCCGAACTCCGCCGCCGCGGTAAGCGGATCGCGCTGCTCGCCTTCGGCCCGCTGCTCGAGGTCGCCGAGAAGGTCGCCGAAAGGATCGATGCAACCGTCGTCAACATGCGCTTCGTCAAGCCGCTCGACGTGGCGACGCTATTGGAGGTCGCCGCCGGGCACGAGCGCCTGGTCACGCTCGAAGACAATGTCGTCGCCGGCGGCGCCGGCAGCGCGGTCAACGAAGCCTTGACGGCACACGGTATCCTGGTGCCGATGCTCAACCTCGGCCTGCCCGACCGCTTCATCGATCACGGCGAGCGCGGCGAGCTGCTGCACGCGTGCGGCCTCGATGCCGAGGCGGTGCTCGCGGCGCTGCGGGACTGATACCGGCTATGGATTTGCCGCTGTCGATTGCTTGAGATAATATCCGAGCGATTCGCTCGGGAATGCGCCGCGACCGCGGAGCTCCCGGGCATACCGCGGGCTTCCAGCCGATGGCGGCGAGCCCTGATCCGTCAAACACCAGCCACGCGGCGCGAAAACAGCGTCGCGCTCGGATGCGGGGTACTTACCCCATCCGATGCGGTCCCCCGGGGCCGAGCGAGGAGCCATCACGATGAGCAAACCCAGCCCTGCCGTGGACACCCCGGTGGCGGAAGCGATTCCCGACATCCAGAACAGCTTCGACACGCGCCGCCTGCCGATCGACAAGGTCGGCATCAAGGATATCCGCCACCCGGTGCGGGTCAGGGATCGCACCGGGCAGGACCAGCACACGATCGCGACCTTCAACATGTATGTGCGCCTGCCGCACAACTTCAAGGGCACGCACATGTCGCGCTTCGTGGCGATCCTGAACAGCCATGAGCGCGAGATCACGGTACAGTCCTTCAAGGACATGCTGGTCGAGATGACCGAGCGCCTCGAGGCCGGTACCGGCCACATCGAAATGAGCTTTCCATACTTCATCAGCAAGACGGCGCCGGTGTCCGGGGTGCAGAGCCTGATGGACTACGAGGTGGCGTTCATCGGCGAGATCCGCGACGGTCAGCCGACGATGAACGTCAAGGTCGTGGTACCGGTCACCAGTCTGTGCCCGTGCTCGAAAGAGATCTCGCGCTACGGTGCACACAACCAGCGCTCGCACGTCACCGTCAACGCGAGACTGAACGGCTTCATGTGGATCGAGGAACTGATCGACCTGGTCGAGAACGAAGCCTCATGCCAGCTTTACGGTCTGCTGAAGCGCCCAGACGAAAAGTACGTCACCGAGCACGCTTACGAAAACCCGAAGTTCGTCGAAGACATGGTGCGCGACGTCGCCGCACGGCTGAACGCCGACGAGCGCGTGGTCGCGTATTCGGTCGAATCGGAGAACTTCGAGTCGATCCACAACCACTCGGCATATGCACTGATCGAGCGCGACAAGGAAGCCACGGCGGCCTGACCGCTCCGCCCGGGAAGCGCGTACGGCGAGCACGGCGCCCGCCATGCACGTTTCAGGACAGTCCGGGCTCCGTCTGGCTCAGCTCAGGGCGCGTGCAGCCGCTTGCAGCAGATCGATCAGGTCGAACACGCGTGCAGCATAGGCGTCGCGCAGCACCAGACGCCCCTCGCCCCGGCTCCACTCGGCTTCGAGCGCATCGAGCAGACGGTGCAAACGGCGCGCATGCAATCCCAGGCGCTGCTGCAGCGGATCGGTGACGATCCCGGACAGCGCCGACACCACGCCGAACAGCGCCATCAGCCCGCCGGTCGTCGCCGCGAGCAGGCCGGTCGAAGCCGCCACCGGGAACGCACCGTAGTAGAGGCTGCCCAGCGTCGGACCGAGCGCGAAATTGGCGATCGCCAATTGTTGCGCGATGCCCGCCGCCGCCGCGCTGCCCATGCCGACCACGCCCGGCGTCAGCTGCTGGAAAGCGGCGGCACCCGCGGCCAGGTTCAGCAGGGCACCGGACAGTTCCGCCGCCGCCGTGCGCGTGCTCGCGTAATCGCCGAGGAAACGCGCCAGCCGCTCGCGCGCCTGTGGCCGCCGGCTGGCGAGCGCATCGAGCTCGGCCAACGCTTCCCTGAACAGCACCTCGACCGCCGGCGTCCGCAGCACGGCTTCGAGCAACGCATCGCGCTCGCAGCGGCGCGCGCCATCGTCGAACGGCAGCTCGAGCAATTCGCTGTACAACAGCCATTCGAGCTCGCGCTCGACATCGGTCTTGAAGCCTGCCGGGAGCCGCTCGAACCGCGCCGCGATCCCGCCTAAGCCCGCCTTCCGGCCGAGACTCCCGACGCCGCGCAGCAACAGGTACGGTCCGGCCCAAGCCACGTTCGCCGGTGTGCGCAGCAGATCCTTGCCGAACGCCCGCCGATTCAGGCGCCAGGCGCCCTTCCAGCCGAAATGCTCCGTAGCGAACGGAGCGATCCGCCCGCGCCGCTGCTCGAAATAGCGGTGCAGCCCCTCCGTGAGCCCCCGCTCGATCTCGAAGCGCTCGAGCCCTTGCATCGCCCCCCCTGCGTCGAACCTGCGGAAATGCACCGGATTATACGATCTTCGATCCACGCCCGGCCGGACTGACGAGATATGCCGGCGAATCGGGACAGGGGATTTCCCCGGCTTCGGCCGCTCTCACGAACGCACAGCGCGATCGCCCTGCCCGCATCGCATGCCCGCTGGACGAACACTTCCCGATGTTGCAGGGTGAGGCTTTGCCGGACCACTCGCCGCCCTCCCGAACAATGCCTCCCTACCGTCCGCAGATGACCCGTGCCGGTCTCGAAGCCGCCTACCCTATCACGGTCGCCGACGAGTACGGCCGGTCGCGCGACATCCACATCCCGATGGAGCGTCCGCTGACGCTGTACGTCGACAAACGTGAGGTGGTGACGCTGATGACGATCGGCATGCAGCCCGAGTGGCTCGCGCTCGGCTATCTGCGCAACCAGGGCTTCGTCGAGCGGCTCGAAGACATCGTCGCGGTGCAGGTCGACTGGGAGGTCGAGGCGGTCGCGGTGAGCACGTGCGTCGGCGTCGGGGGCTGGGAAGGCAAGCTCGCCAGCCGCACCGTGACCACCGGTTGCGGCCAGGGCACGATGTTCGGCCGCATCGTCGACAAGCTCGAGGCGACGCGCCTCGAGGCGCCGCGGTACCGGCAGTCCGGACTCTACGCACTGGTCGAGACGCTGCGCCGACAGCCGACCATCTACAAGACCACCGGCTCGGTGCACGGCTGCGCGTTGTGTCGCGGCGACGAGATCCTGTGCTTCGTCGAAGACGTCGGCCGCCACAACGCGGTCGACGCGATCTCGGGCTGGATGTGGCTGAACGACGTAGCCGGCGCCGACAAGATGTTCTACACCACCGGCCGGCTGACTTCGGAGATGGTGATCAAGATGGCGCAGATGGGCGTGCCGGTGCTGATGTCGCGCTCGGGCACCACGCAGATGGGGGTCGCGGTCGCGCGCCAGGTCGGGCTGACGCTGATCGGCCGGCTGCGCGGCCGTCATTTCCTGGTCTACCACGGCGCCGAACGCATGATCTTCGACGCCCCGCCGCCGCCGCGCCCGGCGTCACCGGCGCCGGCGCCGGAGGACTGAGCCCTGTCGAACCCGCCGTCTCAGGCCGGCCGCAGCCGGTATACGCAATCCTCGATGCGGCTCAGGCCGCGCGCGCGGTAGCGCGGCTGGGTTTCGAGCAGGTCGATGCGCGCCAGCGGCTCGACCGCGTACGCCGGCGCGTACAGCGCGCGTACCTCGGCCTCGTCGACGCTGAACGGCGGCCCCTCGCGCTCGGCTGGCGGGTAGTCGAGCGTGACCAGCAGCGTCGGCAGCGCCGCCGGCAGCACCCGCGCCAGCTGCGCCACGTAGCGGCGGCGCATCGCGGCGGGAAGCGCGATCAGCGCCGCACGGTCGTAGACACCGCGCACTCCGGCCAGGTGTGCGGGCCCCAGCGCGAAGAAGTCGCCGCACAGCAGCTCGAGCGCACCGCAGCGCCAGCGCGTGAAGGCGCCGTCCTGCTCGGGTTCGGACTCGAGGCCGTTCTCGGCGAAGAAGTCCTGCACCGCGCGCGACGACAGTTCGACACCGAGCACGCGGTAGCCCTCGCCGACCAGCCACAGCATGTCCAGGCTCTTGCCGCACAGCGGCACGAACACCGTGTCGCCGGGTGCGAGCCCGAGCCGGGAAAAATGACGCACCAGGTAAGGATTGTGCTCGTCCTGGTGGAAGCCGAGCTGGCCGCGCTCCCATCGCTCATGCCAGAAGGATGCTTCCAAGGCCCTGCTCCGCCGTCGCGCCGTCGATCACGGCCGGCGGATGATAGCGCGAACGCGCGCGGCCGACTTGCCGCTCTGCTCGCGCGGGCCGGCGCCGGTGGGACTAAACTCGACGCGTCCTGCCCGTGTTCCCGGGCTGGAGGAGGCTTCCCATGGCATCCGACGACCTCATCCTCGTCATCGGCAACAAGAACTATTCGTCCTGGTCGCTGCGTGCCTGGTTCTTGCTCAGGCAGCTCGGCATTCCCTTCCGCGAGATCCGCGTGCCACTCGACACGCCCGACACCGAAGCGCTGATCAAGGCCCATACCCCGTCCGGACGCGTGCCGGTGCTCAAGCACGGCGAGCTGACGGTGTGGGATTCGCTGGCGATCGCCGAGTATGTCGCCGACGTGCTCGCCCCCGGCCGCGGCTGGCCGGCCGACCCCGCCGTGCGGGCGCTGGCGCGCGTGGTCAGCGCCGAGATGCACGCCGGCTTCCAGGCGCTGCGCTACGAAATGCCGATGAATTGCCGCGCGCGGCGACGCGTGACGCCGTCCGAAGCGTGCGAAGAAGACATCGCGCGCATCCACACGCTCTGGCGTGACTGCCGCACCCTGCATGGCGACGGCGGGCCGTGGCTGTTCGGCCGCTTCTCGATCGCCGACGCGATGTACGTGCCGGTGGCGTTCCGCTTCACCACTTACGGCGTCGACGGCGACGAGGTGGCGCGCGCCTACGTCCGCACGGTGCTCGAGGCACCGGCGAGCCGGGAATGGGCCGAAGCCGCTGCCACCGAGCCCGAGATCATCGACGCCGACGAAGCCGGCCTGCCGCTCTGAAGCGGCCCGCGCTCATGGCGCCGCGCCGACCCCACCCCTCGGCGGCGCAGCGGTCGCCCCGTGCGCAGGGCGCCCAGTGCGAGACCCAGCGCGAGCAGCGCCAGTGAATCGCCGCCCGCGAGCTGCACGCTCGGCGTCAGCGGAGTCAGCGCGTACATCGCGCTGGCTTGTCCGGCGCCGCCGTAGCTCGATTCGAACCACGAGTAGGCCGCGAGGTAGCTGCCCAGCGTGTGGCGACCGGGCGCGAGCGACAGAACGGTCGAATAGGTGTATCGCGGGCTGCCGTAGGGGTCGGCAATGATCCAGGTCTGATCCCAGACCGCGGTGCCATCGGGGCCGAGCAGCGCGAACCGGAAGTCGGTATCGGCGCCATCCCCTGTCACCCCCATGCTGCTCATGTCGAGACGCACCCGCAGGGGCGCGGTGACGGCGAATTCGACGTAGAACGACGAGAACGCACCGCCCGAGGCGGTGACGTAGCCGTTCCAGTTGGCGTAGCCGCCGACGTAGACATCGGCGAAGCCGTCGAAACGGATCGCATCGCTCGCCAGCGTCGAACGCTGTGCGGCGCGACCCGAGCCGCTGGCTGCGCCGGCCGAGGTGTACAGGAAAAAGCCGCTCAGGCCGACAGCCGCATCGAAGGTGCCGAGATCAGGGGCGACGCGGTAGTCGCTGCCGGAGAGTGACCGGAAATCGCCCGTCTCCCAATCGTCGAGGCTGAGCGTCGCAGCGATCGAAACCGAGCGCGCCTGGCCGAGCATCTCAAAGGGGCCGGCCGACGCGGACGCGCTCGCCGCAAGCCAGGCTGCGGCGATCAGAGACAGCAACGAGCGCATGGCAGTGCACTCTGTGACAGAAACTACAAAGTTTAGACTCGCCGCCCAACGGGCGCCGGGACCGCTCTGCGAGCAGGGCAATGGCCTGATCACGAACAAACGGCGTCTTCACCGGCATGATTCGAGGAACCACGAAAGGAACCACCGAGGAATCACAAAAAGGAAAACGGCTCGGACCCTGCGATCCAAGCCGTTGTTTTGTCTGGTCGGGGCGAGAGGATTCGAACCTCCGACCACCTGCACCCCATGCAGGTTAACGATTGTCTCAAGCCGTTTCATAAGGTCCCAAGCCGTATCAATCACTCTTGCTTGATCAAGCACTTGCCTTGATAGTCGGTGTCATAACGTCTCAAGCGATGCCGTACAAGCGCACCAATTTGTTGCTCGCGCTGTTGCTCGCGGCGTCGCTCATGCAGGAGAACACGCATGGCTCTGACCGATACTGCGATCCGCGCCGCCAAGCCCGGCACCGTCCTGCGCGACGGGCGCCACGGGCTCGAACTGCACGTGGGCAAGACCGGCGTCCGCACCTGGAAGGTGGCGTACCGCAGCCCGACCCTCGACCGCGCCCGCCGCCTCACGATCGGACACTACCTCGACCCGAAGCGGGCCGGGGCGCACGCCGAAGCGATGGCAGCCGCCGGCGCGGCAGAGGGCCGGGCCCTGACACTGCAAGATGCCCGGGCCCGGGCCATCGAGATTCACACGCTGGTCAAAGAGGGGCAGGACCCGGCCGACATCGAGCAGGCCAAGCGCGAGGCGGCCGAGCGCGCGGCCGTCGCAGAGCGCGAGGCACCGACGCTGGCAGCGCTGGCCGAAGAGTGGTGGCAGCGCGAGCTGAGCAGCACCCCGAGCGGCGCCGAGCGGCTGCGCCAGCTCCACAAAGACATCCTGCCCACGCTCGGCGGCGTGCGCGTCAAAGACCTCTCCGCCCGGCAAGTCGTGCTCGTGCTCGACGGCGTGCGCGACCGCGGCGCCGTGGTGCTGGCGAATCGGCTGCACGGCAGCTTGTCGCGCCTGCTGAGCTTCGGTGTCGAGCGCGGCGTGATCGACTTCAACCCGATCGCCAGGCTGCGGAAGACCGCCGAGCAGACGCGCGAGCGCGTGCTTTCCGAGGCCGAGGTCGGCGTCTTCTGGACGGGCATTCAGACGTGCGGCCTGGAAGAGCCGACGACGCTCGCGCTCCGGCTGGTGCTGGTGCTCGGCTGCCGCCCTGGCGAGATCGCCGAGGCACGCAAAGCCGAGTTCGACCTTGGCGCCGGCTGGTGGCGCATCCCTGCCACGCGGATGAAGTCGCGCCGAGCGCACGACGTGCCGCTGCCCGCGCTCGCACGCGAGCTGATCGCACGCGCCGGAGAGTTGTCCGGCGCCTCGGCGTACCTGTTCCCGAGCAGCCAAGGCGCGGATCGGCCGATGGCTGTCCGCTCGCTGTCGCGCGCCCTCGACCGCAAGCACGGCGAGCCGAGCGAAAACGAGCAGACCGAGCCCAAGAACCGGCGCGGACTCGCGCGGAAAGAGGCATCCGTCGGCCGCCTCGGGCTCGCCAAGCTGACGCCCCACGACCTTCGCCGCACCGCTCGCACGCATTGGGCCCGGATCGGCATCGACCCGTTGACCGCCGAAGCGCTGCTCGCACACGCCCTGCCGCTCGCCGGCATCGCCGCCGTGTACGACCGGCACAACCGCGCCGCCGAGAAACAGGCTGCGCTCGCGAAGTGGGATCGCGAGCTACGGCACCTGTGCGCGCTGCTGCCGGCCGAATCGAACGTGATCACGCTGCCGACGCGGGGCGCGATCTGATGTTCAGCGTGCGCTTCCAGCGGCCGGTGCGGTTGACCATCCACGCCTGTGAACGCATGGTCGAGCGCGGCATCCCCGAAGCCCTGCTGCTCGAGGTGATCGAGACCGGCACGCTCAAGCACAAGGACGAGCGCCACGCCTGGCTGTTCAAGCACTGCCCCGACCGCGCTGATAACCTGATCTGTGCAGCCGTGGTCATCGGCGAAGCGATCATCGTCAAGACCGTGATGCACCACTTCCAGCCGGAGGGCTGACCATGCGGACGACCTACTACCCGGACGACGACATCCTCGTGATCCGCTTCAACGACAAGCCGATCACGCGCGAGGTGTCGCAGGACTGGAACGTGAACATCAGCTATGCCGCCGACGGCGAGATCGTCGAGATCGTGATCCTCGAGGCGCGCGAGGCGGGCTTGTACCCGGTGCAGACCGAGCAGCGCGCGGCCTGAAGCCCGAGCCTCGTCCCGCCGCCCACGCGCCACACCGCACCCGCCACGGTGGGCGAGTCGACAAGGGGGAGGGTTCGGGATCGCCGGGCGCCCGGGCGCACCGCCGCGGCCCCCGGGCGCCGGCTCCCCGGACTCACTCCGGTGCGATCGGCAGGTACTGGTTCCCGACTTCGCCGGGGGGCGCTGCCGAGGGCTCGGTTGGGGCCGCCGGCCGGGGTCAGGGCTCGCCAGCCAGCCGTCGCCAGGTCGCCGGCCAGCGCCGCATCGACCACGACGCCACCACCTCGCCGGCGCGCTCGGCAAGCCGTTCTCGCAGCCGCTGCGCCGCGCTGTCGTCGCGCGGTCGGCCGCGGGGGTTTCCGGACTGGCCTTTCTTCCATGCCATCGCGTGATCCTCGCTGTTCGATCAGTCGCAGGGCTCGGCGTCATCAGCCGCGGGGGGTTCGAAGAACTCAGCCATCCATTCCGGGTGTGCCTCGATGCTGACGGGTCGGCTCGGACCGTCAGGCCGGTCGGGTAGCAGGGAGCGGTATGCCCGGATCAGCGTCACGCACTGTCGGGCGGTCCAGCCGCGCCCGATGACTTGGGTCGAGCCATCGCGCCGTGTCACGACGAGCATGAACTTCTCGTTGCGGCGGATGCGGCGGCCCTCCGGACGGATCGGCCACTGGATCACGGTGTCGCTCATCGGTCAGCCCTCCCGGCGGCGTCGTCCTCGGCCTTCGCGCGCGCGCCGGGGGTGCGCACTTGGCTGCGCACCTGGCCGTGCATCGCCCGCATCAGCACGGCCACCAGACCGTCCTGCGGTTGCGCGCGCAGGCTGGCGATGGCCTGTTCGGCGTTGGCCTCGGTCGCCAGCCACGCCAGCAGCCGCGGGGCGGTGCGCGCCAGGTACTCGCGCACCTGGTCGGACGTGTCGCCGAGCTCGGCCG
>JBDHRG010000235.1:0-5513 GCA_039807445.1 Candidatus Competibacteraceae bacterium | reverse complement strand
CGGTCCCTGGTCGTCGTCCTTCGTCTTCGTCACCGGCGCCGCTCGGAGCACACGACACCTCCCGCGACGGCCTTCGCACCGAACCTACTCCGACGGCAGGGCGACGACTCGGCGGAAGATCCCGATCAGCGGCTCGAGGTCGAGGTGCACGCCGGCGATGTTGGCGGCGATCCAGGCATCGGCCCCGATGCCGGACCAGTCGACGGCGTAGCCGGCATTGGCGATCAGCTCTTCGAACAGCAGGCGTTGTGCGCGGCCGTTGCCTTCGCGGAAGGGGTGCAGCAGGTTGAGCTCGCAGTAGTAGTCGGCAGTGCGTTCGATGAACACCGGTAGCTCCAGAGCGCACAGCCAGTCTTCGCGCTCGAGCTGGCCGAACAGGCGTCGGGCTTCCGGCTCGACGCGGGTCCAGGTGCAGAAACGCGTATCCCCCTTGGCGACGTCCACCGTGCGCAGCTCGCCAGCCCAGTCATAGACGTCCTGAAACAGGTGACGGTGGATGCCCTGCAAGCGGGCGAGATCGAAACGCTCGAACTGGACGGGCAGGGTTTCGGCGCGTGCCAGCGTGTACTCGAGCTCGACAGCAGCGAGCGCGGCAGAATCCCGCAGGCAGAGGCGGTTGCGAAGGATGTCGGTGCCGGGATAGCAGTAAGGATCCTGGGCGACCCCGTACTTATCGCGCATGGAGCCGTCGCAGTTCGTCGAGCCGCTGCTCGGGCGTCAGACCGGCCCGATCGGAGCGTTCGAGACGCTCGCGCTGCTCGGCGCTGAGCACCAGCCCCTCGAGTGCCGCGCTGGCCAGAAAGTTCTCGCGCCGATGCCGCATGACGCGCGCGCGCTTGTTCGCGGCACGGGACTCATCGGGAGCTCGAGTCATCGCACACCTCCGGGTAGTCGGGGCATCCTAGCATGGGCGCGGGAGCACGGTTTCCAGCGGACACCAACCGTTCCGATTCCGAAACTCAAGCCCCCGCCAGCCACCCGTCCAGCGCCTCGACCAGCGCCTCGGCGGGCTGGTCGAAGTAGACGCCGTTGCCGGGAGCCTCGGGGCTCATGCCGCGCACGAACAGGTAGGCGATGCCGCCGGAAGCGCCGCCAGCGGACCTCATGCGCCACACGGGCTGGGTGCCGGTCGCGCTGGCGCCTCCTTCCGCCGACTGCTGCACGTGCCCTCGGCCTGCCGGCCGGTCGACGCGGCTATCCTCACCGAGCGACTGCCGGCGCTGGGCTGGCTGCGCGGAGGACCTGAACACGACGGAGCGGATCGACGGGCTGGCCTGCCCCGTCGCCCACCCACATCGCTCGAACTACTCCACCAGCGCCTTCAGCAGCGCATCCCGCGCGTCCTGGTAGAGCTGGATGTCGATCTTGCGCCATCTCGTCCGACAGCTCGTGCAGCTGCCGCCAGCAGGTCACCGGCATCAGCAGCGCCTGCGCGCCCTTCTCGATGGCGATCTCGGCGAGCGTGACGGCGTTGTGGATCGGCTCGATCGAGCCGTCGGCGCGAATGCTCTCCTTGCCGCGGCTGAACTCGCCCGACTCCATGTAGCCTTTCATGGTTATTGGTCTTCTTGGATGCATTGCTCCGCCCAGGCGAGCACCTGATCGAGGATGCGGCGCGCCTCTTCGCCGGAGAGCAGGGGAATGGCCTCGTCGTCGTAGCGGAATTCGACGGCGTAAGGCGTGAGGCGGCGCAAGTCCTCGTCCGTGGCCGGAACCGCAAGGCCCGCGTCCGCGAGCTTGTCAGCGAGCGCCTCGAGGTCATGGGTGCGACGGAACTCCAGCCCGCACAGGCACATGACTGCCTTGAGCGCCTTTTCCACCGCCTGCTGGGCGTGAAAGCACGCTACGGCAAGCGCTACGCTCGGCGCCGCGAGGAGCGCGACGAATGCCGCTTCGTCACGGCGCGCAAGACGCAGCAGGCGTTCGGCTTCTTCACGCTGCGGCGTCAAAGAGCACCTTGCCTTCCTTGCTGGCCCAGTAGGGGATCGTGCCCGGCACCTGACTGCGGCGTTCGAACTCGTGCTCGGAGAAGAGCAGCAAATCGACGCCGACCCCGACGCGGCCCAGGGCCTGCTTCAGACGCAGATATTCGGCGGCCTTGTCGGGCAGGTCGCGCTCGACCACCATGAGGTCGAGGTCGGAGCCTTCATCCGCCTCGCCGCGAGCATAGGATCCGAACAGAATGACCTTGACGGGCCTATGCGCATGGGCCACCAGGCGCTGTGCCGCTTCCTCGATGTGTGCCGGGGTCAGCATGGTTCGCTCCTCGTCGCGTCAGGGTGGATCAGCCGGGAATCACTGGCCCGGCGGCGACCCTGGCGAGCAAAACGGCCTCGATCTCCTCGAGCCAGGTTTTCACTTCGTCGGCCGAATGGAGCGTGCGCCGCGGCAAGGACACCAGCACGACCTTCGGCTCGAGCAGCTTGGCGGCCGCCAGCCGAACGGCATCGAAGCGCTGGCGCTCGAGCACCTCGCTGGGCTCGGTGCCGAGTACCAGCTCTCGACTCTGCCGCAACAAGGGGTCGCGCGCCATGGCCAGGGTCAGTTTGCGCGCCTTGGCGCTCGGCTTGCCGAGCAGGTTGTGCTCGACGATGGCGCGGCGATAGTCGACCACCGTTCCGCAATACCTACGCAAACCTAATCATTTCTGATTAAATCTGCTGCTTGCTTCCTGCTTCACAGAGGCCGGTTTCACTCGGGTCTTACGACCCGAGCCAGAGCCTTCCTCTCCACAGGCTGAAACCGTGGAACTCACGGCCATATTCTTGAGGTTCACTGCCGCGTTCACGTCGCGGTCGTGAACAACGCCACACGCGGGACACGCCCACTGACGCACCGACAGCGACAGCACTTCCAACTTGTGCCCGCAATTCGAGCACGTCTTGCTACTAGCAAAGAAGCGATCCGCTACCATCACTTGCCCGCCACGCATCGCTGCTTTGTATTCCAACTGCCGCCGAAACTCGAAAAAGCCCATATCGGCCACGGAACGGGCGAGATGGCGGTTTTTCACCATGCCGCGCACGTTCAAATCCTCGATCCCGATGGTGTGAAACCGGCGCGTGAGGCTAGTCGTGAGTTGGTGCAGGGCATCCATTCGAATGTTGGCAATGCGAGCGTGCAGCCTTGCCAGTTTGGCTTTGGCCTGCTTGCGATTGCTTGAGCCTTTTTGCTTGCGGCTCAAGGAGCGGGACGAACGCCGCAGGCGATCCAGTAGGGCTTTGTGCGGCTTGGGGCCGACAATGGCCTCTCCCGTCGAGAGCGTAGCGAGTGCTGAGACGCCCAAATCCACACCTGCCGCGCCTTGGTTTTCGGCCTGTGGTAGATGCAAATTGTCTTGGGTGTCCACAGCGATGCTGACAAACCAGCGGTCAGCCACACGGGAAACCGTGGCCGACATGATCTTGCCCGCAAAGCGCAACGACTCGCGCATCCGTACCCAGCCCAAGTTGGGGATACGGATGCGACAGCCGTCGATACCGAATTGGTCGTTGGTGAGCGTGAAACGGTCGTGGACACCTTTCCTGCGAAACTGCGGGTACTTGGCACGATCAGCAAAGAAGTTCTCGAACGCCTCACCCAACTGGATGATTGCCATTTGTGGCGCGTTCTTGGTCACGTGAAGCATCCACGGGAACTGCTCGCGCTTGATGGTGTTCAACTGGCGGCGCAATGCCGCCTGTGAAGGTTGGGGCTGGTTGTTATCCAACTTCCATGCCTCGTACTGCCGCTTCCACTCGGCCAGCGCCCAGTTATAGGCGAAGCGTGCCGTGCCAGCAGCGCGGGCCATGTAGCTGGCCTGCACATTGTTCAGGTCGAGGGCGATCTTGTGTGCGATCAGCATTGCGACGCCTCCACCGCCTGTCGAACACCATCGAGCAGCTTCTGGTTCTTGCGTGAACGGCTGCCGTACAAGCGAGCGCTGAACACAGTGATGATTTCCAGCACGTCCTTTGCCAAATCTTCCTCGAAGGTCGTGTCCTCACCTTGATTGAGGATCACTACTTCGACGCCTTTGGCTTCACAGATGGCAAACACCAGTTCTGCGCCGAAGCGCAGCAGCCGGTCTTCGTGGGTAATGACCAGTCGCCCGATCTGCCCGTCCACAATGGCGCCCAGCAGACGCTTCAAGCCTTTCTCGTGATAGTTCATGCCGGAGCCAAGATCGGCGATCACCTCGAACATCCAGCCCTGCCGGGCGCAGTACAGCTCCAGCACCTGCTTCTGGCGCTCCAGGTCATCCTTCTGGTCGTAGCTGGAAACGCGAGCGTAGGCCACGGTGCGCCGCTGGCTGGTTTCCTCTGCCCGGAACAGTTCTGGCCTGAGTTTGGCGAGGTCATAGCGACGATGGCCGCCTGCCGTGTGCTCGGCAACCAGCCTCCCTGATGCCTCCCAACGGCGCAGGGTCGTAACCGACACCCCTAGCGCCTTGGCAGCTTCACCTATGCTTACTAACCTCTCCATATTGGAGATTATTGCATAGATATGGCTATATTTAAAGCAAACTGTTCAAGCCCCGCCATCCATCGGCACGGCCGTCAGCAGCGTCCGCAGCTCGGCGAGCATCATCGTGCGCGCATCATGCGCGCCGCTGCGGCCGAACTTGAAGCCCAGCCGCGCCAGAGCGCTGGTCTCGGTCATCCCCCCTCCCCCGCCAGCCACCCGTCCAGCGCCTCGACCAGCGCCTCGGCGGGCCGGTCGAAGTAGACGCCGTTGCCGGGGGCCTCGGGGCTCATGCCGCGCACGAACAGGTAGGCGATGCCGCCGAAGTCGCGGGCGTAGGCGTAGCCGGGGACGCGGGCGCGCAGGTAGCGGTGCACGGCGACGGCGTACAGCAGGGCTTGCAGCCAGTAGCCGGCGCCGGCCATCTCGGCCTCGAGGCGCTCGCGGCGGTAGTCGGCCAGGCGCGGGCCGAGCCAGTTGGACTTGTAGTCGGCCAGGTACCAGCGCCCGTCGGCGCCCTGGAACACCAGGTCGACGAAGCCGCGCAGGAAGCCGGTCAGCGGCGCGAAGCGCAGCCCGCGCGCGGCCTGGGCGAAGTCGGGGAGGCCGTGCGCCTGCAGCAGCGCGGCCAGTCCCTCGGGGTCGAGCGCGGCCACCGGGTAGTGGAACTCGAGCTCGGTCAGCCGCCGCCCGGGCGGCACCTCGGCCAGGCGCACGCCCTCGGCCAGGGGCGCCGCGGTCACGCGCGCGGCGATCCGCGCCAGTCCCGGCGCCCATCGGGCGTCGAAGCCGTGCTCGGCCAGCGCCGTGCGCGCCAGCGCCTCGGTGGCTTCGGGCTCGGCAGCGGTGCGGAAGTCGAGCCGCTCGAAGAAGGCGTGCAGACAGGTGCCGGCCTCGGTGCCGCGCGGGAACTCGGGCAGGCCCTCGCCGGCGGGCGTCGCGTCGGTCGGTTCGGGCGCCTCGGGCGCCTCGGGTGCGCCGGCGTCGTGGTCGGGCAGCCCGGGGTCGTAGCCGCGCGCCAGCCCGGTGAAGCTGTCGAGGCGCCAGGTCTGCACCGCCTGCCGGCGCAG
>JBDHRG010000234.1:0-5573 GCA_039807445.1 Candidatus Competibacteraceae bacterium | reverse complement strand
GCGTGTCGAAGTCGAGCGGGATGTCGCCGAGCGCGGCGGGCAGGATGCCGCCCGAGGCGCCGCCGGGGAAGTAGGCGTAGAAGCTGTGCCCCGGCAGCATGCCGCCGCCGTACTCCTCGATCAGCTCCTTCACCGTGATGCCGGTCGGCGCCAGGTGCACGCCGGGGCGGTTGACGCGCCCCGACAGCGAGTAGCGCCGCAAGCCTTTACGGCCGTTGCGGCCCTGGCCAGCGAACCACTCCGACCCCCGTTCCACCAGCTCGCGCACCCAGTACAGCGTCTCGCCGTTGTGCTCGAGCGTCGGGCGGCCGAACAGTCCGACTTCGGCCACGTACGGCGGGCGCAGCCGCGGCATGCCGCGGCTGCCCTCGAGCGACTCGATCATCGCCGACTCTTCGCCGCAGACGTAGGCGCCGGCGCCGCGCCTGAGCTCGATGTGCGGCAGCGGGCACGGCGGATCGGCCTCGAGCGCCGCCAGCTCCTCGCTCAGCAGCTGGCGCAGCGCCGCGTACTCGTCGCGCAGATACAGGTAGATCGCCTCGCACCCGACCACGCGCGCCGCCACCAGCATGCCCTCGAACAGCCGGTGCGGATCGCTCTCGAGGATCGCGCGGTCCTTGAAGGTTCCGGGCTCGCCCTCGTCGAGGTTGACCGCGAGCAGCCGGGGCGCCGGCTGCTCGCGCAGGATCCGCCACTTGCGCCCTGCCGGGAAGCCGGCGCCGCCGAGCCCCCTGAGCCCGGCGTGCTCGAGCGCGGCGATCACCGATTCGGCTTCGCGCGCGCCCGAGGCCAGGTCTTCGAGCAGACGGTAGCCGCCCGCCGCGCGGTACTCGGCCAGCCGCACCGGATGCAGCGCCTCGGGCAGCATGCGCCCTTCGCGCACCGCCACCTGCACCGCCTCCACCGTGGCGTGGCCGAGCGGCTGGCGGCCGACCACCGCCACCGGTGCCGCCTCGCAGCGCCCGACGCAGGGCACGCGCTGCACCCGCACCCCCGCGCCCAGCGAAGCCTCGAGCGCCGAGACCAGCGCCTCGGCGCCGAACAGCGCGCACGTCACCGATTCGCACACGCGCACCGTCAGCGGCGGTGGCGGCGTCTCGCCCTCCTTGACCACGTCGAAGTGGTGGTAGAAGGTCGCGACTTCGTAGACCTCGGTCGGGGCGAGGCGCATCAGCTCGGCCAGCGCCACCAGCTGCGCTGCGGACAGATGGCCCTGGTGGTCCTGGAGCCGGTGCAGGTACTCGATCAGGCGATCGCGCCGCAGCGGCGCCGCGCCGAGCAATGCGCGAACCTCGGCCAGCGCCGCCGGCTCCGCCACCCGCCCCTTGGGCCGGCCACGCACGCCGCGGCGCAGGGTGATCACTTGTTCTGTCGCCATGCCTCGCCTCTCTCTACCCAATCCGCATGCCCGTCTGCTGCGGGCATTCAACGGCAAACCTCGGGCTGCCGTTCCCGAGCACGCCTGCGCGTCGACATTAAGCCCTCGCACGCGCCAGGAAAACAGCCGCACCTCCGCGTTCGCCACGCGCCGAAGCGGCGCACGCTTCGCACCGGGTGCGGCGGCTTCGCCGCCTCAGCCGCGGAGCTGGCGCGCGTGCCAGGCCAGGTGCTCGCCGATGAAGCTGCCGACGAAGTGGTAGCTGTGGTCGTAGCCGGGCTGCCAGCGGAACTCGAGCGCCACGCCGCGCGCACGGCACGCCTCGAGCAGCGCCTGCGGGTGCAGTTGCTCGGCAAGGAATTCATCCGCCGTGCCCTGGTCGACGAGCAGCGGCGGCACCGGGCTGCCGGCGCGGATCAGGCAGGTGGCATCGTGCGCTTCCCAGGCGCCGCGATCCGACCCGAGGTAGGCGGTGAACGCCTTCTCGCCCCAGGGACAGGCGCTCGGGTGCGCGATCGGCGCGAACGCCGAGGCGGCGCGGTACAGCCCCGGGTGGCGCAAGGCGAGTGTCAGCGCGCCGTGCCCGCCCATCGAGTGCCCCGCGACCGAGCGCAGCCCCGGGATCAGCGGGAAGCGGGCTTCGACCAGCGCCACCAGCTCGGCGCTGACGTAGCTCTCCATCCGGAAGTGCTCGGCCCACGGCGCTTCGGTGGCGTCGACGTAGAAGCCGGCGGCCTGACCGAGATCGTAGCCGGGGTCGTCGGGGACTTCCGGCCCGCGCGGGCTGGTATCGGGAATCACCAGCGCCAGCCCGAGCTCGGCGGCGTAGCGCTGCGCGCCGGCCTTGACGCGGAAATTGTCGTCCGAGCAGGTCAGCCCCGACAGCCAGTACAGCGCCGGCACCGGTGCGCGCTCGGCCTGCGGCGGCAGGTAGATCGAGAACGTCATGGTGCAGCGGCAGGCGCTGGAGGCGTGCTGCCAGCGCTCGAGCCAGCCGCCGTGCTCCTTGATGCGCTCGAGGCGAATCGGATTCGACATCGGAATCTGCTATCAATAATGTGCGCAAACGTGCGCACAGTTATCTTCCTGCCCCGACGTGTCTTGCCGACCACATTCGTACCTGACAGGCGTAACTTTCCCGGCTGCATCTGGGACCATCCCCGACGCAGCGCCGCCGTTACCGGACGGACTCGCCACGGGTAGAGCAGTTTTCCCGCAGGGATTCCCTGCGGTCACGGTTGCCAGCCGTCTGAGATTGAGCGCGGCGTTGTGATCCCGATCATGGTGCGTGCCACAAGGCGGACACGTCCATTCCCGGTCACTCAAGGTCAGCGCGTCGTTTTTCCAGCCACAGGCCGAACACAGACGGCTGCTCGGATACCAACGGTCGGCCATCACCAGCCTGGTTCCGTAGCGTCTGGCCTTGTACTCCATCTGCGAGCGGAACATCCCAAAGCCCACGTCACTGATGGCACGCGCTAGCTTTTCGTTCGCCAGCATGCCTTGGACGTTCAAGTCCTCGATCGCCACCGCTTGGTTTTCACGGCAGAGCCTCGTGGTGAGCGTGTGGGTGAAGTCCGCTCTGCGGTTGGCAATACGGGCGTGCAGCCGTGCCAACCGCAGAGCGGACTTGCGACGGTTGTTCGACACCGGCAGCCGGGCGCCTTTCGCCAGCCGGGCGCCGGGGGTGAGCCCGGCCGCCCGCTGGGCCGCCTCCAGCTTGCGGCTCAGGCGCCGGCTGCGGATCTTCAGCCGGCGCAGGGCGGCCTTGAGCGGCTTGGGCGCCGGGATGGATTCGCCGCTGGACAGCGTCGCAGCGGCTTTCACGCCTAGGTCAACGCCGGTGATGCCATGGGCCGTGCGGCTGCGGTAGAACCCCGCATCGGACACCTCCACCTGAATCGCCACGAACCAGCGATCCGCCGTGCGCGAGACTGTTGCGCCCAGACGCTTTCCCGCAAAGCGCGGCGTCTCACGCATGGCGACTTCGCCCACCTTGGGTAGGCGGATAACATTAGCCGCGACGCTGAACTTGTCGTTCGCGACGTAGAAGCTGTCGCGGCAGCGCCCTTTCTTCTTGAACCGCGGCTGATGGGCTGGTTTACCGGCCTTTACATCGGCAAAGAAGCGATTCCATACCCGGGCCAAGTGCGCAAACGGCTGTGCATGGGCGTCCCGGTGAATGTCCTCGAGCCATGGGAACAGGTGATATTTGATGGCGTTGAACTGTTTCTTCAGCGCCATCGCGTCAGGCTTGTTCCCAGACGCATACTGCTTGTTCCACTGATCCAGCGCCCAGTTCCACACCCTGCGTGCGGTACCGCAGGCACGCGCGAAGTATTCGGCCTGCTCTGGCGACGGACACAGGGCGATTTTGTGGGTCAGGTGCATGTCAGTCGTACACTTCGACTTTTGAACGCCAGACAGTCTCGCCAGTGCGCGAGGCGAGAGCAAGCCTGCCCTCGCGTTCCCAGCGTTGCAGGGTCTTTGTCGGTGCTCATAGTGATTTCCATGAGCACGATTGCGCATTATAGGCGACATTATTCAAGACTAGAGTCTAGCTCCGAGGGGCGGAAACAGAGCGGCGACGCCGCGCGGCGTCGCCGAAGCTCGGCGCGGAGGACGCGAGCCGATCAGAACACGATCACCGAACGGATGCTCTGGCCGGCGTGCATCAGCTCGAAGGCTTCGTTGATGCGCTCGAGCGGCAGCACGTGGGTGACCATCGGGTCGATCTTGATCGTGCCCTCGAGGTAGTCGTCGACGTAGCCCGGCAGCTGGCTGCGGCCCTTGACCCCGCCGAAGGCGGTGCCCTTCCAGGTGCGCCCGGTCACCAGCTGGAACGGCCGGGTGTGGATCTCCTTGCCGGCACCAGCCACACCGATGATGGTCGACACGCCCCAGCCGAGATGCGTGCACTCGAGCGCCTCGCGCATCACCTCGACGTTGCCGATGCACTCGAAGCTGTAGTCGACCCCGCCGTTGGTCAGCTCGACGATCACCTCCCTGATCGAGGCGCTGTAGTCGCGCGGGTTCAGGCAGTCGGTGGCGCCGAGTGCGCGCGCCATCGCGAACTTGTCCGGGTTCAGGTCGACGGCGATGATGCGCGAGGCCTTCGCCATCACCGCCCCCTGGATCACCGACAGGCCGATGCCACCCAGCCCGAACACCGCCACCGTCGCGCCCGGTTCGACTTTCGCGGTGTTCAGCACCGCGCCGATGCCGGTGGTGATGCCGCAGCCCAACAGGCAGACCTTGTCCAGCGGTGCGGCCGGGTTGATCTTGGCCAGCGCGATCTCGGGCACCACGGTGTACTCGCTGAAGGTCGAGCAGCCCATGTAGTGGTAGATCGGCGCGCCGTTCTTCGAGAAGCGGCGCGTGCCGTCGGGCATGTAACCGGTCCAGACCGTGGCGGCGATCGACTGGCACAGGTTGGTCTTGGGGCTGGCGCAGTATTCGCAGTGACCGCACTCGGGGATGTACAGCGGGATCACGTGGTCGCCGGGCTTCAGGGTCTTCACCCCCGGGCCGACCTCCTCGACGATGCAGCCGCCCTCGTGGCCGAGCACGCACGGGAACGCCCCCTCGGGGTCGTCGCCCGACAGCGTGAAGGCGTCGGTGTGGCAGACGCCGGTGGCGACCACGCGCAGCAGCACCTCGCCCTCGCGCGGGCCTTCGACGTCGATCTCGGTCACGTCCAGCGGCTGCTTCGGTCCCCAGGCTACGGCGGCACGGGCTTTCATCGAGCGTTCTCCCTTTTCACGTTCGGATCGCCGCGCACCGGCGGCGGCCATGGATGCAACCGAGGATGTCACGCCGCACCCGGTCGGCTTGGCCTGCGGGCGACGCGGCTTGGTCCGTCGGCGACGCATGCTGTACACGGTAGCCCGAAAGGGGAAAACGTAACATGCTGTTCTAAAAAAACCTGCTCAAAGTTGAGCCTTGGATTCATCCGCACTCCGTTGACACGGTTTCAGCCGCCCAACTGGAGCCTCCGCGAAACCCGGGGCGGTTCATCCCCGGTCCGCCATAACGTCGCCACAGGTCGGCACGCACACAGGGCGATTGCATGAAGCCGGCGCCTGAAAGTGTGGTATAGGGCCTGGGGAAGCAGGTTACAGGTGGGGATGGCGGTGGAAGCAGGCTGTGAGTCCGGCAGCGCGCAGATACTGCAGGCGTTCGAGGCGCTGGAGGA
>JBDHRG010000233.1:0-5624 GCA_039807445.1 Candidatus Competibacteraceae bacterium | reverse complement strand
TCGCGGTTGGCGCGCAAGACGCGGATCTTGCGGTAGCTGCCGCGCTCGGGGTCGATGCCGCCGGCGCGGTGCAGGAAGCTGAGCACGCCGTCGCTCGGCAGCCCGGCGTACTGCCCCGGGCGCAGCACCGGCCCGGTGACGTAGACGCTGACCGGGGTCGCCGTCAGCACGTTGACGTACACCTCGACGTTCTGCGTGTACACCGCGCCCACGCGGCTGCGCACCACCGAGTCGAGGTCGCCGGCGCGCGTGCCCATCACCCGCACCGGGCCGACGTTGGGAATGAAGATGTTGCCCTGGGCATCGACCGCCGACACCTCGTCGACCGCCACCGCGCCCCACAGGCGCACCGCGACGCGGTCGCCCGGCGCGAGCACGTAGTCCGGGCTCAGGCCGTCGCCGCGCTCGGCCTGGAAGGCGCCTGCGAACAGGTTGGCACCGAACGGCGGCGGCAACTGGCCGGCGAGCTGCGGCAGCGCCTGCTGCGGCTGCGTCGGCGCCGGCAGCGCCGCCACCGCCGATCCGGCGACCGGCACGGGCAACGATGCCGGCCGCGGCTGGGCCGCGAAAGCCGCCACGGTGGCCAGGAACGACAAGCCGATGCCGGCCAGAAGCGTGCGGAAAGACCTCATACGGAATCTGCTTGAAAAACGCGGATTGGGTAGGGTGGGCAGCTTGCTGCCCACCATCGTCGGTGCACCACAGGGTTGGTGGGCAAGCGCGGGGCGCTTGCCCACCCTACATCGGTGAATCGTCGAATTTCTGCTAGAGCCCGCATCATACCCATCCGGCGTGATCCTTGACGGCGGCGACGGCGAGCGCGCCGATGGCCCAGGCGATCAGTGCGGCGAAGAACACGGTGATCACGCCGATCAGGCGATGCGGCTGCTCGGCGTCCTCGGGCAACTGCGGCTGCACGAACGCCACCAGGTAGCGCTGCTTGCGCCCGGCTTCGGCACGCGCGGCCTCGAGCGAGGTCAGCGCCGAGGCGTAGAGCTTTTCGGCGAACTCGCGCTCGATCATCAGCTTCTCGTAATCGCCGACCAGCCCGCTGCTGACGCCGCCGGCGCCGCCGTCGCCGGCGAGCCGCGCGCGCTCGTCCCTGATCTGCTGCTTCAGCGCGCTGATGCGCGCTTCCATCGACACCACCGCCGCAGTGCCCGACTTCAGGTAGGCGCGCGAGGCGGTCAGCTCGGCCTGGGCCTTGGCCAGTTCGCCCTCGAGCCCGGCGATGATGCCGAGCCGCGCTTCGGCCGAGCGGGCGGGGTCGAGCGCCTGGCGCTGCTCGCGAAAGCGCGTCAGCGTCGCGCGCGCCTCGCCGACGCGCGCCTCGGCCCGGCGCAGCTCGGCTTCGGCATAGGCCACGGCGTCGTGCTGCGCGCGCTCCGACAGGCGGTTGACCAGCGCTTCGCTGGCGTCGATGACGCCCTGGGCCACGGCGACCGCGTCGTCGGGGCGGAACGCCGCGACGCGCAGCGTGGTGATGCCGGAGGCCGAGTCGAACCCCACCTCGACGCGCTTGCGCCAGTACTCGACCACGCCCTCGATCGGTTCGTCCGACGCCAGGCGGCTGAACCAGTCCGCCTCGGGGCGGCTGAACACCGCGCGCAGGTCCAGCCGCGGCTGCAGCGTGTCGATCACTTCGCGCGAGCGGATGTAGTCCTGCACCACCAGCGCATCGGCGGTCGCGCTGCCCTGCCCCGGCACCCCCAGCACGCCGAGCAGATCCGGCACCACTGTCTGGCTGCCGCGCACCGCGATGCGTGCCTCGGCGACGTAGCGGTCGGCGGCGATCAGGCCGAAGTAGAGCGTTGCCAGCAGCGTCGGCAGGCCGATGCCCAGCAGCGCCGACAGCCGCAGCAGGCCCCAGCCGCGCAGGCGGCGCAGCCGCAGGCGCCAGCGCGATTCGGGCGCCAGCGCCTCGGACGGCAGCGGCGCGGTCATGCGGCGAGCTCCTGGTACAGGCCGATCGCTTCGTCCATGTCTTCGTAGAAGCTCAGGCGGCCGCCGCTGAGGATGGCGGCGACATCGCAGTGGCTGCGGATGGTCGACATGCTGTGGGACACCATGATCAGGTCGGAGCGCGCCTTGCGCTCCTGGAAGGCGGCGCGGCACTTCTTCTGGAAGCGCTGGTCGCCGACGCCGGTGATCTCGTCGATCAGGTAGCACTCGAAGTCGATCGCCATGCTCAGCGCAAAGGCGAGCCGCGCCTTCATGCCCGAGGAATAGGTGCGCACCGGCATCTTCAGGTAGCTGCCGAGCTCGGAGAAGTCTTCGACGAATGCGCTGACCCGGCCGATATCGGCGCCGTAGATGCGGCAGACGAAGCGCAGGTTCTCGGTGCCGCTGAGGCTGGCGTTGAAGCCGCTGGCGAAGCCGAGCGGCCACGACATGCGCACGTGGCGGTGGATGCTGCCGCTGCTCGGTGGTTCGGTGCCGGCGATCATGCGCAGCAGCGTCGACTTGCCGGCGCCGTTGACGCCGAGCACACCGACGCTGCGCCCGCGCGGGAAGACGCAGTCGGTCCGCGCCAGAACGGTCTTGACGCCGTCGCGGGTGCGAAAGGCCTTGGACACGCCGCGGAGCTCGATCATCGGCTTCATGCCTGCACCGCCCGGCGACGGGACACGCGCTCGGCGGCGAGCCCGAGAAAGAACAGCACCAGCGCCCAGCCCAGGGCGTAGCCGCGGTCGACGTACTGGCTGTCGAAACCGGGGAAGAAGCCCGAACGCAGCCACTCGATCAGGTGCAGCAGCGGGTTCCACAGCAGCCAGTCGCGCGCCGGCTGCGGCAGGTTGCCGGCGACGAAGAAGATGCCCGAGACGAAGTACATCGGCCGCATCAGCGCCGAGTAGATGCGCTCGTAAGCGGGCAGGTACAGGCGTATCGCGCTGTTGGCCATGCCGAGCCCGCTGCCGAGCAGCACGATGGCGCCGAAGGCGGCGAGCACCTCGAGCGGGCTGTCGGGCAGCGCCGGTCGCCCGGCGACGGCCAGACCGCCGATCAGCAGGCCGAACACCAGCAGCAGGGTCGCCGCTTCCAGCGCGAGCCGCGCCAGCATCAGGTCGAGCGGCGTCACCTGCGGGTAGCCGAGCAGCGCCTGGTTGCCGCCGATGGCGTTCATCAGGCGCGAAGCCAGGTGCGTGAACAGCAGGTACGGCACGATGCCGGTGACGAAGAACACCATCAGGTCGCCGCCGATCGGCGAGCGACGCCCGAGCGCGCCGAACAGCAGCAGCAGCGTGACGACATGCACCAGCGGCTCGGCCAACGCCCACAGATAACCCAGCCGGTGCTTGCCGAAGCGCGTGCGCGTCTCGCGCAGGATCACGGCCAGGATCACGCGACCCTGGACCCGCAGCGCCTGCGCCACGGGGTGGACCGCCGCCGTCATCGGCCGATCGCGGTGGCGAGGACGGCGCGCGGCGCGCGCCAGCCTTGCGGTGTGGCGCAGGCGACGCGCGGCTGCTGCGCGCCCTCGCCGAAGCCCGCCGACGGCACCGCCACGCGCAGGCGCCGGCACTCGTGGCCGCTGGCAGCAGCGTAGCGTTCGCCGGCGGTGACGCGCACGAGCTGGCCGTCGAACTCCAGCGTGCGCGACTCGCCGACCTGAGCGTTGGCGAGGAAACCGTCGAGCTCCGAAACCGGCGGTACAGCCGGGCTCGCCGCGGCCGGCGCCGCGGCCGCGCCCTGCGGGCCGGCGACGAGCGCGCACCCGCCGAGGGCGCCGAGCATGACAAGACACACAATGCTGCGAAACAAAGTCATCGTCCTAAACCGCGATATAGACCCGACGCGCCCGCCCATCGGGCAGCAGGGCGACCGCGAGGCCGTCGCGCGCGAGCGGCCCCGCCAACCTTCGCCTGATGTTTGTTGTGGATTCCTGCCCCGCACGCGACAGCCCGGCGCTGCCGCGGGGCAGGATTTGTCGGCGGCGCGGCAGGTTAGCACAGTCCGCAACGATTAGGCACGATCAGGCACGCCCCGTATCCGTGCCGCAACACGCCGACGGGTCACGCCGGCCCGGGCCGCACCGTCCGCACCCGACTCGCCGCGCTCGGCGTGGCCGACGAGGTCGGCGAGCGGCTACTGAACCACGCCCCGCGCGGGCCGCTGAAGGTCTGCAACCGCCACCGCTACGAAGCCGAGATGCGCGACGCGCTCGAGCGCCGGGAGCGGCGCTTGCCGGTACTGATCGGCGAGGCGCCGGCCTCGAACGTCGTGCCGCTGCGCGCCGGCTGATCCGCCGGTGGACGGTCGCGCGACCATCTGTGATCCCCTGACTTCATGCGCTTGCAGCGTATAATCGGCTGCATGGTCTTCATCGAACTGCCGATCTTCATCCGGGCCGCGGCGGCGCTGCTGGACGACGACGCCTTGCGCCTGCTTCAAGCCGAGCTGATGACCGACCCCGAGGCCGGCGACCTGATCCCGGGCGGCGGCGGGCTGCGCAAGGTGCGCGTCCCGCAGCCCGGGCGCGGCAAGCGGGGTGGTGCCCGGGTCATCTACTACTGGCGCACGCGGGCGGGCTGGGTCTACCTCGTGTACGCCTATGCGAAGAACGTGCAGCGCGACTTGACGCCGGACCAGTTGGCGCGGCTGGTAGCGGTGATGAAAGCGGAGGTGCGCGATGGATGAAAAATCGTTCGAAGAGCTCATGCAGAGCGTGCGCGACATGGGCCGCCACCTGCGCGGCGAGTCCGTCGAAGGTGTGCGCGTCACCGAGTTCCCCGAGCCCGACGTGAAGACGATCCGCAAGGCGACCGGGCTTTCGCAAAGCCAGTTCGCCGCCCGGATCGGCGTCAAGGTCAAGACGCTCCAGAACTGGGAACAGCACCGGGTACGGCCGACCGGTCCAGCGCGGACGCTGCTGCGCCTGGTCGAGCGCAACCCCGCGGCACTGGAGTCGCTGCGCGACTGACGGCGTCGCGAACAGCAGTGTCAGGGCAGCGAGCTGCAGCAAAGCGCGGCGTCGCAGTGGTCGGCCGCATCGCGGTCAAGGCCACGAATCGCGAGAGGGCAAGGTATGAGCGAGCTCACTGAGCAGCAGGCAGACGAGCTGGCGGCGTTGGCTGCGTTGTCGGACGAAGACATCGACACCTCGGACATTCCCGAGGTAAGGGACTGGAGCGGCGCCGTGGTCGGCCGCTTCTACAGGCCGGTGAAGCAGTCGGTGACGATCCGGCTCGACGCCGACGTGCTCGCGTGGTTCAAGGCGCACGGCGGCAAGTACCAGAGCGCCATCAACCAGGCCTTGCGCGAGTACGTCGAGCAGCACAGCCGGCGGTGAGGGATGGCCGTATGCGCGCCGCCGGCGGGGTCGCCGACTTTGACGGCTCGTGCATGTCACAGCAGGCCCCTGTCCGAAAACCGCCAACACTATTCTCAGCCTCTTGAGCTGCGATGAGTTCCGATACAGGAGCCAGGCATGGGACCACTGGATCGCATCACCCAACAGCCCGACGTCATGGGGGGCAAGGCGTGCATCCGCGGCATGCGGGTCACGGTCGGCATGGTCGTCGGCATGATCGGAGCGGGGCATAGCGTCGAGGAAATCCTCGTCGACTACCCCTACCTCGAGCGCGAGGACATCCTGCAAGCGCTGCGCTACGCCGCCTGGCGGG
>JBDHRG010000232.1:0-5633 GCA_039807445.1 Candidatus Competibacteraceae bacterium | reverse complement strand
ACGAAAAACCGGACGCCTGCGGCGTCCGCGCTATCCTTCCCCGCCCTGAAGGGCGAGGTTTGCCGCGCACCGGATCAGCGGACTAGCTGCCGCGGTAGGTGGTGTAGCTCCACGGCGAGCACAGCAGCGGCACGTGGTAGTGGTCTTCGGCGTCGAAGATCGCGAACTCGAGCGTCACCTTGTCGAGGAAGGCCGGATCGCTGAGTTCGGCACCGCTACGGGCGAAATAGTCGGCGACGTGGAACACCAGTTGGTAGCGACCGATCGCCGCCGCACCCTCGACCGGCAGCAGCGGGGTGTCGACGCGACCCTCGTCGTTGGTGCTGACGGTCTTGTCGAGCACGTAGGCATCGCCCTGCCGGCGGTAGAAGTCGATGCGCATACCGGCGCCGGGCCGCCCGCTGTAGGTGTCGAGCACGTGCGTGGTCAGGCGGCTCTTGGGCTTGGCGTCGGCCGCCTCGGCCTCGGTTTCCGGCAGCATCGCCAGCGCGGCGAACGCGGTGCCGGCGGCGAGCACGTCGCGGCGGGTGAGTCCTTCGGTGGTCATGGTGTCGGTCCCCCTTAACTGCCGCGGTAGGTCGAGTAGCTCCACGGCGTGATCAGCACCGGGATGTGGAAGGGCTCGGGCGCGAACACGGCGAAGCGGATCGGGATCTGGCGCAGGAACGGCGGCTCGGACTGCCTGACGCCGAGGCCGCGGTAATAGTCGGCGGTGTGCAGCAGCAGCTCGTATTCGCCCGGCACCAGTTCGTCGCCGGCGAGCAGCGGCGCCTCGGTGCGGCCGTTGGCGAGCGTGCGGATGGTCTTGATCGGCGTCGCGCCGGCGTCGGTGAGCCGCGCCAGGTCGACGCGCAGGTTCGCCGCCGGCTTGCCGCGGTGCACGTCGAGCACGTGCAGCGTCAGCCGCGGCGGCTTGGCGGTGGCGGCCGAGGCCGCGGCGGCGGCCAGCGCCAGCCCGGCGCCGGTGACGGCGAGGAAGCCGCGCCGGTCGAGGCCGGGTCGATCGAGGTCGAAGTCGCTCATCGTCGTGCCCTCCCCGCTCAGGCGGCCAGTCCGCGCTCGGCGGCGACGAACAGCGCGCGCAGCCGCCAGCCGGTGATGGCGTAGATCTGCTGGTGCGCGGTGCGGAACTCGGCTTCGGTGTCGTTGCTCAGCCGGCGCTCGAACTCGAACAGGATGCCGTCCTTGGTGTAGTGGCGCACGCAGGCGATGAACGGGAAGCCGTGCCGGGTGCGGTAGGCGGCGTTGAGCTCGCCGATCCGCGCCAGCTCGGCCGCGCTCAGCGCATCGAGCCCCGCACCGGCCTGCTCGCGGGTCGAGTCCTGCGTCATGGTGCCGGTCTGCGCCTCGCGCCCGGCGAGGTCGGGGTGCGCGGCGAGCAGGGCGATGCGCTGCGCGCGGTCGCGGCTTTCGACCGCGGCGACCATCGCGCGGTGGATGTCTTCGGCACTGGCGAAGGGCCGCGCCTCCCGGGCGAGCTCGGCCACCCAGGGCGAATGCTCGAAGATGTGGCCGAAGGTCTGCACGAACTCGGCGCGGTCCATGCGGTTGACACGGTCGAGGCTCAGGGGGGACTGGTTCATCGGATTCGTCTCCACGGGGGGATGCCGTCGTCGGCTGGCGGTCTGCGGGGCGCACGCCCCACAGACCCGGTTCGGCCTGGCCTAGCGCTTGCCGTCGATCCCGCTGCCGCGGCGCGGGATGAAGTACAGCAGGAACACCGTCGCCAAAGCCTCGATGATCGCGACCGCATACAGCCCGGGCGACATCTGGCCGGTGCTGGTCTTGATCAGCCCCATCGCGTACGGCGCGCCGAAACCGGCGAGGTTGGCCACCGAGTTGATCAGCGCGATGCCGGCCGCCGCCGCGGTGCCGGACAGGAAGTAGTTGGGCACCTGCCAGAACACCGGGATCGCGCTCATCGTGCCGACGATCGCCAGCGTCAGCGCCGCCAGCGACAGCGCCGGGCTGTGGGTGATGGCCGCACCCAGCGTCGCCATCGCCACCGCGCCGAGCAGTGCCGCCAGGCCGCAGTGGTAGCGTGCCTCCTTGTGGCGGTCCGAGGAGAAGCCGTTGAGGATCATGCCGGCCGCGCCGAACAGATAGGCGCCGGCCATGATCCAGCCGACCGCGACCGGACTGGTGAAGCCGACTTCCTTGACCACGGTCGGACCGAAGAAGGTCAGCGTCGAGTTGGCGGCGATGATGCAGAAGTAGATCAGGATCAGCTGCCAGACCTTGGGGTCGCGCAGCGCGGCCATGATGCTGTGCTCGCGGTGGCCGAGCGCGGCCTGGTCCTTGCTCAGCTCTTCGGCGACCAGGCGCTTCTCGTTGGCGCTGAGCCAGTGCGCGTGCTCGGGCTTGTCGGTCAGGTAGAACCAGGTGACGAAGCCGGCGATCACCGACGGAATGCCTTCGATCAGGAACACCCACTGCCAGCCGGACCAGCCGTTGACGCCGTTGAACGAAGTCATGATCCAGCCGGCCAGCGGCCCGCCGATCACACCGGCCAGCGCCGAGGCCGACATGAACATGCCGAAGGCCTTGGCGCGGCGGTCGGTCGGGTACCAGTAGGTCAGGAACAGGATGATGCCGGGGTAGAAGCCGGCCTCGAACACACCGAGCAGGAAGCGCAGGAAGTAGAACATCGTCGGCGTGGTGACGAACATCATCGCCATCGACGTCAGGCCCCAGCCGATCGTGATGCGCATGATCGTCTTCTTGGCACCGATCTTCTCGAGCAGCAAGTTGCTCGGCACTTCGAACAGGAAGTAGCCGAGGAAGAAGATGCCCGCGCCCAGGCCGTAGACGGCTTCGCTGAACTTCAGATCGTCGAGCATCTGCAGCTTGGCGAAGCCGATGTTGACGCGGTCGAGCCAGGCCAGGATCCACAGGATCGCCAGGAACGGGATCAGCCGCAGCGTGACCTTCTTGTAGACGCTGTCGAGCGCACTCTGGTGTGCGCGCGGCAGCGCGCCCGCCACCACCGTCGGGTTGGTACTCATAGTGTTTGCTCCTCCTCGGAATTCGCCGGCGGCGATGCGGGTTGCCGCCGCTCTGACGCCGACGGCGCCGGTGCCGCCTTCGCGCGGGCGGCTCCGTGTCGGCACGGCGTGGATCGACACGGGCCTGGTTCGGCACGCTGCCGAGCGTGCCCGTGTGCGGGGCGAGTATCGGCGCCGTGCGCGGCGCCCGGAAGCCGGCGTCTGTTATAGTCGCCATAACAAAAACCCAAGTCCGCCCGGCATGGGCGGAGCGCGGCCCGGCACGGATGCCGGCGCGACGACGGGAGCCCGCCTTCGATGAGCCGAGCCAGCGATCCCCTCGACACCTACCTCTTGCGGGTGCTGTGCACGCTGCTCGCCGAGCGCAGCGTCTCGCGCACCGCGATCCGGCTGAACCAGTCGCAGCCGGCGATCAGCGCCGCGCTGAAGCGGCTGCGCGAAATCTTCAACGATCCGCTGCTGGTGCGCGGGCGCGACGGCTTCGTGCCGACCGAGCGCGCACAGACGCTGCACGCGCAGGCGCAGCGGGCGCTCGAGGAGATCGAGCGGCTGTTCGTCGAGCGCGAGCGCTTCGAGCCGGCGACCAGCGCGCAGACCTTCCGCGTCGGCTCGCCGGACTTTCTCGCCGTCTCGTTCGTGCGCCACCTCGGCGAAGCCTTCCGCCGCGAGGCGCCGAACGCCAGGCTGGTGGTGCAGTCGCTCGGCCCCGAGCTCGACTACGAGAAGGCGCTGTCCGGCGGCGGGCTCGACGTGGTGATCGGCAACTGGCCCGAACCGCCCGAGGGGCTGCACCTGGCGCTGCTGCTCGAAGACGAGATCGTCTGCGTGATGGGCACCGCCAATCCGCTGGCACAGGCCGAACTCGACGCGCAGGCCTACCTGCGCGCGGCGCACATCGCGCCGATGCCGTACTCGGTGGCGCAGCGCGGCGTGGTCGAGAGCCACCTCGCCTCGCTGCGCCTCGAGCGCAACGTGCGCGTGGTGCTGCCGTTCTTCGGTCAGGCGCCGTACCTGCTGCCCGACACCGACCTGGTGTTCACCACCTCGCGCCATTTCGCCGAGCACTACGCGCGCTTCCTGCCGCTGGCGATCCGCCCGGCGCCGTTCGACTTTCCGCGGATGCGCTTCTACCAGCTCTGGCACGAGCGCACCCACTGGTCGGCCAGCCACCGCTGGCTGCGCAGCCTGCTGGGCCAGGCCGGCAACCGCCTGCGCCCGGGCGCCGAACCCGCCCGCCCGCTGCGCGCCTGAGCGGCCCCGCCCCCTGCCGGATCATCGCCCGCTTGCACGGCTGCGGCGCTTCGGTAAGCTGCCCGCTCGGCGCGACCACCGCGGCCGCGCTCCCTCCCGGCCCGCCGGCCAGCCCATCCGAGGAAGCTCCGTGAACGACAACACCTTCAACCTCGCCGCACCGCTGGTGCACAACGACACGCGCGTGATCGCCTGGGCCTCGGGCCTGTTCGTCGCCACCAACCTGCTGTTCGGGCTCGGCGTCAACAACACCCTGTCGCTGCTGGCCGCCGCCGGCGCCTTCACCTGGCTGCTGTACAAGGCCTGGCGCAGCGCGAAACCCGAGTTCCAGTCCGCGCTGATCGCCTTCTTCCTGTTCATGCCGAACGGCGTCATCACCGACAAGCTGGCCGGCCACTGGTGGGTCGAGCTGCAGCAGTGGAGCCTGTTCTTCGCCACCACCGCCCTGCTGCTGTACGTGTTCCGCAAGCCCTTCGGCCGCGCCGCCGCGGCGCCCGCCGCCTGACATCGCGCCCGTCTCGCCTGCCTCCCGCCGCCTAATACGGATCCCAAGAAATAGCGCCGTTTTGCTGGAGGTTCGGGCGACGGAGCGAGGGGGATGTTGCGGAGCGGATTACGCGCGCCGCGGGCGCATGGACAGCGCGGAGCGGCGCCGTACCTCGGAGGCGTACACGGAGGTACGCCGAGAATGAGCGCAGCGACATCCCCCTCGCTCCGTCGCAATACGCACGGAACTTATCGTGATCCGTATAAGCTGTTCCGGGCGGACACCACCCCTGAAGAAGATGCGCCAGCAGTTCGGCGGCTGAGGCGGGCGCCTTTCGATGCGCCCTGTCCGCCGCTAGCGGTACACCTCGCGGCGGCGGTTGCCGATCGTCACCACGAGGACACGCAGCGCGCCGTCCTGGAGGTCGCAAACCACTCGGTAGTCGCCCACGCGGTAGCGCCACAAGCCGCCGAGCGGGCCGGTCAACGCCTTGCCCGCGCTGCGCGGGTTCCCGGACCCGGCCACACGCTCGTCCATGTAATCGACGATGCGCCGGGCGGTCGGCTTGTCGAGCTTCTGCAGCTGGCCTTTGGCCGTGTCGGTGTACTCAATCGTCCAGGCCAAGGTCTTTCCTTACGGCGGCGGCCGAATGCACCCGCTCCTGCCCCTTGCGGATACGCTCCAGCACCTCGGCGGCAAGGTAGTAGTCCTCCATGTCCGCAAGCCCGCGCTCGATGATCTCGCGCAGGTAGTACGCCTTGCTGCGTCCGGTCTGAGCCGCCAGAAAATCAAGCCGCTGCTCGGTTTCGGGCGCGAGGCGGATCGAGGTAGCCATGTGGCATCTCCTGACGAATGCACGCATTCATTGTATCCAGTGGCCAATCGCCCTG
>JBDHRG010000231.1:0-5645 GCA_039807445.1 Candidatus Competibacteraceae bacterium | reverse complement strand
CTGGCGGGCGGCGCTGCGCCCGCTGGGTAGCCGCGGCTGGGTCGAGCCGGCGGCGCCGGCCGAAGCCGCACCCGCCGCGCCGCAGCCGGGGCCTGCGCTGAGCGACGAGCAGGCGGCAGCGGTCGCCGCGATCGAGGCCGGCTTCGGCGGCTTCGCCCCCTTCCTGCTCGAGGGCGTCACCGGCTCGGGCAAGACCGAGGTCTACCTGCGGCTGATCGAGGTGGCGCTGGGGCGTGGCGAGCAGGCACTGGTGCTGGTGCCCGAGATCGGTTTGACGCCGCAGCTGCTCGAGCGCTTCCGCGCGCGGCTCGGCTGCCCGATGGCGGTGCTGCACTCGGGGCTGGCCGACGGCGAGCGGCTCGACGCCTGGCTGGCGGCGCGCGCGGGCGAGGCGCGGGTCGTGATCGGCACGCGCTCGGCGGTGTTCGCGCCGCTGGCGCGCCCGGGGCTGATCGTGCTCGATGAAGAGCACGACGCCTCGTTCAAGCAGCAGGACGGTTTCCGTTATTCGGCGCGCGACCTGGCGCTGGTGCGGGCGCGGCTCGAAGGCGTGCCGGTGGTGCTCGGCTCGGCGACCCCCTCGCTCGAAACCCTGGCCAATGCCCGCGCCGGGCGCTACGGCCACCGCCGCCTCGGCCGCCGCGCCGCCGGCGCCGCGCCGCCGCGCATGGAGCTGGTCGACCTGCGCCGGCAGCCGCTCGACGACGGCCTGTCGGCGCCGCTGCTCGCGCGCATGCACAGCCACCTCGACGCCGGCGGCCAGGTGCTGCTGTTCCTGAACCGGCGCGGCTTCGCGCCGACGCTGTTCTGCCACGACTGCGGCTGGATGGGGCAGTGCCGGCGCTGCGACGCGCGCATGACGGTGCACCTGTCGCGCCGCCGGCTGATCTGCCACCACTGCGGCGCCGAGCGGCCGATCGATCCCGCCTGCCCCGACTGCGGCAGCACCGAGCTGCTCGGCCTGGGACAGGGCACCGAGCGCCTCGAGCGTGCGCTCGAGCGCCACTTCCCCGGCGTCGCGCTGGCACGCATCGACCGCGACAGCACGCGGCGCAGGGGCAGCCTCGAAACCCTGCTCAGCGATGCGCGCGACGGCCGCCGCCGTATCCTGCTCGGCACGCAGATGCTGGCCAAGGGCCACCATTTCCCCGAAGTGACGCTGGTCGGCATCGTCGACGCCGACCAGGGGCTGTTCGGCTCGGACTTCCGCGCCGGCGAGCGCATGGCGCAGCAGATCATCCAGGTGGCCGGCCGCGCCGGCCGTGCCGAGCGCCCGGGCACGGTCGCGATCCAGACGCACCACCCCGACCACCCGCTGCTGATGACGCTGCTGCACCAGGGCTACCGCGGTTTCGCCGAGGCGCTGCTGGCCGAGCGCCGCGCCGCCGAGCTGCCCCCCTTCAGCCACCAGGCGCTGCTGCGCGCCGAGGCGATGCAGCCCGAGGCGCCGCACGCCTTCCTCGACGCCGCGCTCGCCGCCGCCGAAGCGCTGGCCCTACCCGGGGTCGAACTGCTCGGCCCGGTGCCGGCGCCGATGGAGCGCCGCGCCGGGCGCTGGCGTGCGCAGCTGCTGCTGCAGGCGCGCGCGCGCGCGGCGCTGCACGCGCTGCTCGCCCGCTGGGTCCCCGGCCTCACCGCGCTGCCCGAAGCCCGGCGCGTGCGCTGGTCGCTCGACGTCGATCCGGGGGATCTGTACTGAAAGGTGCCGGTCTTGCGGTGTCACGAGCTCGTCCGCCGACAGCACCGGCACCGCGGCAGGCGCCGCGCCGGCGCCCGGGCGAGGCAGCCAATTGCGGCGCCTGCGGGCTTCGTGTAATTGAGGAAGGGCCGCCGGGAGCGCCGCTCAGGGAACCGGGCGAAGGGCGGCGACACACCGCCGGCAGCGTGCCGGCCGGCCTCCAGGACGACGAGACGACGTGACGGGCATGCTCAGACTTCCGATCCGCCGGACCGCACACCGGCTCCTGCCGCTGCTCGCCGCGCTGTCGCTGGCCGCTCCGACGCACGCGGCGCCGGTGACGCTGAACCTGATGGACGCCGACATCAACACGCTGGTGGCGGCGATCGCGCAGATCACCGGCAAGGCCTTCATCGTCGACCCGCGCGTGCAGGCCAAGGTCAGCGTGATCTCGGCCAAGCCGGTCGACGACAAGGATGTCTACGACGTCTTCCTCGCCGTGCTGGCGGTGCACGGCTTCGCCGCGGTGCCGGGCGACAAGGTCATCAAGATCGTGCCTGCGGCCGAAGCCAAGCAGGAGACGGTGCCGACGGTCGACCGCGCCGGCACCGCGCCGGGCGAGCAGGTGGTCACGCGCGTGGTGCAGCTGCGCAACTCGCAGGCCGCCGAGCTGGTGCCGCTGGTGCGGCCGCTGGTGCCGCCGCAGGGCCATCTGGTCGCGCACCCGGGCAGCAACTCGATCATCGTCTCGGACCGCGCCGCCAACGTCGAGCGCATCGCCGAGCTGATCGCGCGCCTCGACGTGCCTTCGCGCGGCGAAGTCGAGCTGGTGCCGCTGCGCCACGCCGTGGCCTCCGACGTGGTGCGGCTGATCGAGGGCCTGCAGCCCAAGGGGCCGGAGGCCGCCGGCGCGCCGCGCGCGCTCGCCGACGCGCGCGCCAACGCGGTGCTGCTGACCGGCGAGCGCCAGGCGCGCGCGCGGCTGCGCGCGCTGGTCGCGAGCCTCGACACGCCCGGCCAGGGCGGCGGCAGCACGCAAGTGGTGTTCCTGCGCTACGCCAAGGCCAAGGACCTGGCGCAAGTGCTCGGCAACCTCGGCAAGAAGCTCGAAGAGGCCGGCAAGGGCGCCGCCGCGGGCGGCGCAGCGCCGGCGCCCGGCGGCGGCAGCGTCCACGTCGAGGCCGACGAAGCCTCGAACGCGCTGGTGATCAGCGCTCCGCCCGAAGCCATGGCTTCGCTGCGCCAGGTGGTGGCGCAGCTCGACGTGCGCCGCGCGCAAGTGCTGGTCGAGGCGGTGATCGCCGAGCTCTCGGCCGAGCGCTCGGCGCAGCTCGGCGTGCAGTGGGTGATCGACGGCAGCGAGGGCGGCGGCGTGATCGGCCTGGTCAACTTCAACAACACGCTGGCCACGCTCGGGCAGTCGTTCCAGGAGCGCCAGATCCCGCCGAGCCTGCCGACCGGCGCGCAGCTCGGCCTCGGCGCCACCACCGGTGCGGTGCGCTTCGGCGCGCTGATCAGCGCGCTGGCGAGCGACTCGGGCACCAACGTGCTGTCGACGCCGAGCCTGGTGACGCTCGACAACGAGGAGGCCGAAATCGTCGTCGGCCAGAACGTGCCCTTCGTCACCGGCTCGTTCACCACCAGCGTGGCCGGCGGTACCGACGGCGGCATCGGCGGCGGCGGCGGCGGCCTGACCGGCAACCCGTTCCAGACCATCCAGCGCCAGGACGTCGGCCTGACGCTGAAGGTCAAGCCGCAGATCAACGAGGGCAACGCGGTCAAGCTCGAGATCAACCAGGAAGTGTCGAGCGTCGCCTCGGTGTCGCAGACGCAGGGTCCGACCACCAACAAGCGCGCGCTGAAGACCAGCGTGCTGGTCGAGGACGGCCAGCTGCTGGTGCTCGGCGGGCTGATCGACGACAACCTCGAGGAGACCGAGGACAAGGTGCCCGGCCTGGGCGACGTGCCGCTGCTCGGCGAGCTGTTCAAGTTCCGCTCGACCAAGAAGGTCAAGCGCAACCTGATGGTGTTCCTGCACCCGGTGATCCTGCGCGACGGCATGGCCAGCACCTTCGCCACCTCGGACAAGTACGCCTACATCCGCGAGCAGCAGGCGCAGGCGCGCACGCGCAGCGCGGCGCTGCTGCCCGGGGTCGACAAGCCGGTGGCGCCGTCCGAAGCCGAGATCGCCGCCAGCGGCAGCGCGCTGAACCTGGGGCAGCGGCTGCCACCGGCGCCCGACCTCGGCCGCGACGACGCCGCGCTGCGGCTGCGCGGCTTCCTGCGCCTGGAGTTCTGAGCCATGGCCGGCAGCCGCGTGCCCTACGCCTTCGCCCGCCGCCACGGCGTGCTGCCGCTGCCCGAGGGCGGCGACGGCCCGCTGCCGGTCGCCTGCCGCGCCGACACCCCGCTGGCGGCGCTGCTCGAGCTCAGGCGCGCGCTCGGCGTGCGGCTCGCGCCGCGCACCGTCGCCGACGCCGAGTTCGACGCGCTGCTCGCCAGCGCCTACGAAGAGGGCGGCGAAGGTGCGGCGCGGCTGCTCGAGGACGGCGAGATCGACCTGGCGCGGCTGGCCGAAGCCCTGCCCGAACCCGAAGACCTGCTCGAGAGCGCCGACGAGGCGCCGATCATCCGCCTGCTGAACGCGCTGCTGACCGAGGCGGTGCGCGAAGGCGCCTCCGACATCCACATCGAGAGCTTCGAACAGCGGCTGCGCGTGCGCCTGCGCGTCGACGGCCTGCTGCGCGAAGTGCTGGCGCCGCCGCGCGCGCTGGCGCCGCTGCTGGTGTCGCGCGTCAAGGTGATGGCCGGGCTCGACATCGCCGAGAAGCGCCTGCCGCAGGACGGGCGCATCGCGCTGCGCGTCGCCGGACGCGCGGTCGACGTGCGCGTGTCGACGCTGCCCTCGGCGCACGGCGAGCGCGTGGTGCTGCGCCTGCTCGACAAGCGCGCCGGGCGGCTCGAGCTCGGCGCGCTGGGCTTGCGTGAGCGCGAGCAGGCGCGCCTCGAGGCGCTGATCGGCCGCCCGCACGGCATCATCCTGGTCACCGGCCCGACCGGCTCGGGCAAGACCACGACGCTGTACGCCGCGCTGACCCGGCTCAACGACGCCAGGCGCAACATCATGACGGTCGAAGACCCGATCGAGTACGAGCTCGAGGGCATCAGCCAGACCCAGGTCAACCCGCGCGTCGAGATGAGCTTCGCGCGGGGCCTGCGCGCGATCCTGCGCCAGGACCCCGATGTGGTGATGGTCGGCGAGATCCGCGACCTCGAGACCGCGCAGATCGCGGTGCAGGCTTCGCTGACCGGACACCTGGTGCTGTCGACGCTGCACACCAATTCGGCGCTGGGCGCGGTGACGCGGCTGCGCGACATGGGCATCGAGCCCTTCCTGCTCGCCTCGTCGCTGCTCGGCGTACTGGCGCAGCGCCTGGTGCGCAAGCTGTGCCCGCACTGCCGCCGGCCCTACCCGGCCGACGCCGCGACCTGCCTGCGCCTGGGGCTGGCCCCGGCGCCGAAACCGACGCTGTTCGCGCCGGGCGGCTGCCCGCAGTGCCGCGGCAGCGGCTACCGCGGCCGGCTGGCGCTGATCGAGCTGGTCGAGGTCGACGCCGAGCTCTCGCGGCTGATCCACGAGGGCGCCTCCGAGCAGGCGCTCGAGGCGCACGCGCGGCGCTACGCACCTTCGCTGCACGCCGACGGCGTCGCGCGCGTGCTGGCCGGCGACACGGCCCTCGAGGAGCTGCTGCGCGTCACCGAGCAGCCCGAGGCCGCCTGAGATGCCCGCCTTCGGCTATACCGCGCTCGACCCCGCCGGCCGCCGCCGCCGCGGCGCGCTCGAAGCCGACAATGCCCGCGCCGCGCGCGCGGCGCTGCGCGACAAGGGGCTGACGCCGCTCGCGGTCGAGGCGATCGCCGAAAAGCCGCGCGCGGGCGGGCGCACACTGCGCGCCGGCGCGGTACC
>JBDHRG010000230.1:0-5658 GCA_039807445.1 Candidatus Competibacteraceae bacterium | reverse complement strand
CCGACCGTGACGCGCAGCTCCTTGACCACACCCGCGGCGGTCGACGGCACTTCCATCGTCGCCTTGTCGCTCTCGAGCATGATCAGCGGCTGGTCGACGCTGACGCTGTCGCCGACCGCGACGTTCACCTCGATCACCGGCACGCCCTTGAAGTCGCCGATATCGGGTACCACGACCTCGACGGTCGCGCCGCCGGTCGCGGCCGGCGCGGCGGCCACCGCCGCAGCCGGGACCGGAGCCGCGGCGGCGGGAGCCGCAGCCCCAGCCCCCGCTTCGAGCACCACGACCACCGTACCCTCGCCGATGCGGTCGCCGACCTTGACCTTGACGTCCTTGACCACGCCGGCGGCCGAGGCGGGCACGTCCATCGTCGCCTTGTCGCTCTCGAGCGTGACCAGCGGGTCGTCGACCTTGACGCTGTCGCCTGGCTTGACCAGCACTTCGATCACCGGGACATCCTTGAAATCGCCGATATCCGGAACGCGGATTTCCGTCATTTTTCGATTCTCCTCGATTCGGTGCACCGGCGGCCCGCATGGCCGGCCGCCGGCTGGCAGCGGCTACGGCGCTCAGACGGTCCAGGGCTCGGGGCGCTGGGTGTCGATGCCGTACTTGGCGATGGCTTGCGCGACCACGGCGGCGTCGATCTGGCCTTCGTCGGCCAGGGCCTTCAGCGCGGCGACGGTCACGTAGTGGCGGTTCACCTCGAAGAAGCTGCGCAGCTGCTCGCGGGTGTCGGAGCGGCCGAAGCCGTCGGTGCCGAGCACCACGTAGCGGCGCGGAACGTACGGGCGGATCTGATCGGCGAACAGACGCACGTAGTCGGTCGCGGCGATAACCGGGCCCTGGGTGTCCTTCAGGCAGGTTTCGACGTGCGACAGCCGCGGTGCCGCGGTCGGGTTGAGCAGGTTGTGGCGCTGCGCGGCGTAGCCGTCGCGGGCCAGCTCGGTGAAGCTCGGGCAGCCCCACAGATCGGCGTCGACGTCCCAGTCCTGCTTCAGCAGCTCGGCGGCGGCGATGACTTCGCGGAAGATCGAGCCCGAGCCGAGCAGCTGCACGCGCAGCTTGCCGCCACCGCCCTTCCTGAACGAGTACATGCCCTTGATGATGTCGGCCTCGGCGCCGGCCGGCATCGCCGGGTGCTCGTAGTTCTCGTTCAGCAGCGTCACGTAGTAGAAGACGTCCTCCTGCTCGCGGTACATGCGGCGCATGCCGTCCTGGACCACCACGGCGACTTCGTACGAGAAGGTCGGGTCGTAGCTGACGCAGTTCGGGATCACCGCCGACTGGATGTGGGTGTGGCCGTCTTCGTGCTGCAGGCCCTCGCCGTTCAGCGTCGTGCGCCCCGCGGTGCCGCCGAGCAGGAAGCCGCGCGCGCGCTGGTCGCCCGCCGCCCAGGCCAGGTCGCCGATGCGCTGGAAGCCGAACATCGAGTAGTAGATGTAGAAGGGGATCATCGGCTCGCCGTGCACCGAGTACGACGTCGCCGCGGCGATCCAGTCGGCCATCGCGCCGGGCTCGTTGATGCCCTCCTGCAGCACCTGGCCGTCCTTCGACTCCTTGTAGAACATCAGCTGGTCGGCGTCCTGCGGCGTGTAGTTCTGGCCGACCTGTGACCAGATGCCGTACTGGCGGAACATGCCTTCCATGCCGAAGGTGCGCGATTCGTCGGGGACGATCGGCACCACGCGCCGGCCGATGGTCTTGTCGCGCATCACCATGTTCAGCATGCGCACGAAGGCCATCGTGGTCGAGATTTCGCGGCCTTCGCCCGAGGCGGCGAGCAGCGCGTCGAAAGCCGACAGCGCCGGGATCTCGAGCGCCTGCGCCTTGGTGCGCCGCGCCGGCAGGTAGCCGCCCAGCGCCGTGCGGCGCTCGTGCAGGTAGGCGTGCTCCTTCGAGCCTTCCTCGAACTTCAGGTACTCGTACTTCTCGACCTGCTCGTCGGTCAGCGGCAGCTTGAAGCGGTCGCGCATCAGCTTCAGTGACGCGCTGCTCATCTTCTTCGCCTGGTGGGCGATGTTGGCCGCTTCGCCCGACTCACCCATCGCGTAGCCCTTGATGGTCTTGGCGAGGATCAGCGTCGGCTGACCCTTGTGGTTGACCGCCGCCTGGTAGGCCGCGAACACCTTGTGCGGATCGTGACCGCCGCGGTTGAGCTGCCAGACGTCGTCGTCGGACCAGTCGGCGACCAGCTCCTTCAGCGCCGGGGTGTTGAAGAAGTGCTCGCGGACGTAGGCGCCGTCCTTGGACTTGAAGGTCTGGTAGTCGCCGTCGACGCATTCCATCATGCGCTGGACCAGGATGCCCTGCTTGTCGCGGGCCAGCAGCGAATCCCACTTGCTGCCCCAGACCACCTTGATCACGTTCCAGCCGGCGCCGCGGAACTCGCTCTCGAGCTCCTGGATGATCTTGCCATTGCCGCGCACCGGGCCGTCGAGGCGCTGCAGATTGCAGTTGATCACGAAGATCAGGTTGTCGAGCTTCTCGCGCCCGGCCATGCCGATCGCGCCGAGCGATTCGGGCTCGTCGGTCTCGCCATCGCCGAGGAAGGCCCAGACCTTGCGGTTGGCGTGGCTGCCGAATCCGCGGTCTTCGAGGTAGCGCATGAAGCGCGCCTGGTAGATCGCCATCAGCGGGCCGAGACCCATCGACACGGTCGGGAACTGCCAGAAGTCCGGCATCAGCCAGGGGTGGGGGTACGAGGGGATGCCCTTGCCGTCGACTTCCTGGCGGAAGCTGTCGAGCTGCGCCTCGGTCAGGCGGCCCTCGAGGAAGGCGCGCGAATACATGCCCGGCGCCGAGTGGCCCTGGAAGAACACCAGGTCGCCGCCGTGATCGGCGGAGACGGCGTGCCAGAAGTGGTTGAAGCCGACTTCGTACAGCGTCGCCGCCGAGGCGAAGCTGGCGATGTGGCCGCCGACGTTGGTGTCCTTGCCGGCGCGCAGCACCATCGCCGCGGCGTTCCAGCGCACGTACGAGCGCACGCGGTGCTCGAGCGCCTGGTCGCCGGAGATCGGCGACTGCTTGTCGACCGGGATGGTGTTGATGTAGGCGGTGTTGGCGCTGAACGGGACGTGGGCGCCGGCGCGGCGAGCCTTGGCTATCAGCGCCTCGATCAGGTAGTGGGCACGTTCGGCGCCTTCACGCTCGAGCACCCCGTCGAGGGCATCGAGCCACTCGCGGGTTTCCTGCGGATCCAGATCGTTGTAGTTGTCCGTCACCATGACTGACCTCGCGGAGGTATGAGGTTTGAGCTGGGCCGGGCTCCCCTGTCCTGCACCTGCGGGGGTGCTCGGCGTCCCTTGGTTGGTGGTGGTGTTGCGCAGCCTCGGATCGCTCGGCCGCGGCGCGGGAATTTCCCGCGGCCGGCGCATTGTAAAACTTTGTTCTTGCCATTTACCACATTGTGAATTTTTGCGTTTCCCGACGCCATTTTGTATAGCGAAAAAAAACCGGTTTTTTTGTACCTGAACACGATATGTGATGCATACATTATGTGATCGTAATGTATTGCGCGAAACCGATCGCGCCCGCCTTTGACGCCATCGCCTTCGGCGGGCACGCTGGACAGTCCTTCCCCGCCGGCATGGCCCCGCATGAATCCGAGACAGGATAGACGAGGAACACGCCCGCACGATTCGCCGGGAGCGAATCGGAACGCCCGTAAGGCGCCTACAGGGCGAAGCACAGGGATGTGTTTCGTTCAAGGCGCCCGTCGGGCGGGCGCACAGGAGCTGCGCCGATGATGCCGCACCGCGCCGGGCTCGCCGTGCTGCTCGCCGCGGCGCTCGCGGCGGGGCTGTGGCAGACCGCGCGCTGGACGCGCGAGGCCGGCATCGCCGAGGCGCGCACCGCGGCGCACACCGCGCTCGAGCGCTATGCCGGCAACCTGAAGAGTCTGCTCGAAACCTACGAAGTGCTGCCGCGCATCCTCGCGCGCGATGCGCTGATCGAGCGCCTGCTCGCGAGGCCGGACGACGCCGAGCTGCGCGAGCGCGTCAACCACCACCTCGCCGAATTCAACCGCGCCTCGCGCGCCTCGGTCACTTATGTGATGGACGTGTCCGGCGAAGCGCTGGTCGCCAGCAACGCCGAATCCGACGTCCCCTTCGTCGGCCGCAACTTCGCCTTCCGCCCGTACTTCGGCGAAGCGCTCGCCGGCCGCGCCGGGCTGTACTTCGCGCTCGGCACCACCTCGAACCTGCCAGGCTTCTACTTCTCGGCGCCGGTCGAGCACGACGACGCGGTGCGCGGCGTGGCCGCGGTCAAGATCAGCCAGGAGCGGCTCGAGGCAGCGTGGTCGCAAGCCTCGAACCCGGTGTTCGTGACCGACGCCGAGGGCGTGATCTTCGTCACCAACCGCGAAGACCTGCGCTACCTGAGCCGCCGGCCGCTGAGCCCAGCGGCGCGGGAGCGCCTGATCGAGAGCCGCCAGTACGGCGAACGCCCGCCGCTCGCGGCGCTGCCGGTGCTCGCCGCCGCCGCCGATCCGGCGCCGCGGCTGCGGCTGAGCGAGCGGGTGGCAGCCGCCGGCCGCACGCCGCACACGCGCATCGTCGACTACCTGGTCGAATCGGCGCCGGTGCCGGGCACGCCGTGGACGGTGCATGTGCTGACACCGCTGGCGCCGATCGAGGCGCGGGTCTGGACCGCAGTGCTGCTGGTCGGCTCGGCCGGCGCGGTGGCGCTGCTGCTGGGGCTGTTCCTGCGCCAGCGTCGGCTACGCGCACGCGAGCGGTTGCTGTACCAGGCACAGGTCGCCGAGACGCTGCGCCGCGCACGCGACGAGCTCGAGCTGCGCGTAGCCGAGCGCACGCGCGACTTGAGCTCGACCAACGCGCGACTGCAGCAGGAGATCGGCGAACGCGAGCGCGCCGAGCAGCGCCTGCTGAAGACCCGCGACGAGCTGGTGCAGGCGAGCAAGCTGGCCGCGCTCGGGCAGATGTCGGCCGGCATCGTCCACGAGCTGAACCAGCCGCTGGCGGCGATCCAGGCCTATGCCGCCAACGCCGGCACCTTCCTCGAACGCGGCCTCCCGGGGCGGGCGCGCGACAACCTGGCACTGATCGGCGAGCTGACCGAGCGCATGGCGCTGTTGACCGGCGAGCTGAAGACCTTCGCACGGCGCACCTCGGACGAAGTCGTCGCGATCGCGCCGCTGCCGGCAGCGCGCGCCGCGCTGGCGCTGCTGGCGCCGCGGCTGCGCAAGGACGGCGTCGCGCTCGCCGTGGACCTGCCCGCGACTGCACCCCGCGTCCACGGCAACACCATCCGCCTCGAGCAAGTGCTGGTGAACCTGCTGAAGAACGCCTGCGACGCGCTGAACGGCAGCCTGGCGCCACGCCTCGAGCTCGCCGCGCGCGAAGACGGCGAATGGTTCGTCTTCGCGGTGCGCGACAACGGCCCCGGCATCCCCTGCGAGGCGCTGCCGCAGCTGTTCGACCCCTTCTTCACCACCAAGCCGGTCGGCGAAGGGCTGGGGCTGGGGCTGTCGATCTCGTACGGCATCGTCAAGCACTTCGGCGGCGAGATCCGCGCCGCCAACCGCCCCGATGGCGGGGCGGAGTTCACGGTGCGGCTGAAGCGTGAAGCGTGAAGCGTGAAGCGTGAAGCGTGAAGCGTGAAGCGTGAAGCGTGAAGCGTGAAGCGTGAAGC
>JBDHRG010000020.1:0-31989 GCA_039807445.1 Candidatus Competibacteraceae bacterium | reverse complement strand
CGCGGCGGCCTGCCGCCGCGCGAGGATGTCGCCGAACAGCTCGAGCTGGCCGCGCGTCGTGGCGTCCCAGGAAAAGCCTTCGGCGTGACGGCGTGTTGCGGCGCGGTCGAGGCCGGCGGCGAGCAGTGCGCGCGCGGCGGCGGCGATCGCCGCCGCACTGCGCTCGGGCAGCAGCCGGCCGGCCTCGGGCGCACCGAACGCTTCGGGAATGCCGCCGACCGCGGTTGCGATCGCCGGCGTGCCACAGGCCATCGCCTCGAGCAGCACGTTGGGCCAGCCCTCGCTCTCGGACGCCAGCACCAGCGCGTCGGCGGCCGAGTACAGCTCGGGCAGCTCGGCGTGCGCCAGCGCGCCGAGCAGGCGCACGCGCTCGGCGATGCCCAGCCCTGCCGCGAGCCGCTCGAGCCGCTCGCGCTCGGGACCCTGGCCGGCGATCAGGAGCCGCCAGCCGGGCAGGTCCTTCAGCGCCTCGATCGCGAGGTGGTGCCCTTTCAGCGCCACCAGGTTGCCGACCGAAACCAGCACCGGCCCGTCACCGGCCAGGCCGAAGCGCGCCCGCGCCTGCGCACGCGCGATCGGCGCGAACAGCGCCAGGTCGACGCCGTTGCGCAGCACCCGCACCCGCTCGTGCGCGATGCCGAGCGCCTGCACCTGCGCGGCGAGCGCCGCCGACACCGTGATCAGCCCGTCGGCGCGCTCGGCGGCGCGGCGGATCAGCCGCCGCGGCACGGCGAAGCGCGGAAACAGGTTCAGGTCGCTGCCGCGCGCGGTCACCACCACCGGCTTGCCGAGCCGACGGCCGAGCCACACCGCGGCGACGCCGTCGGGGTAGAAGTAGTGCGCGTCGATCAGGTCGAAGTCGAAGCCGGCGCGGATCAGCCGCTTCAGCGCCGGCAGCACGCCGGCGGCGTAGCCGAACGGGTGCAGGCTCATGCCGATGCGCGGGAGCTGCGGGTAGCGCGGATGCAGCACCTCGATGCCGTGGCGCGTCTCGGTGGCCGGGATGCGCGCCAGCCGCCCCCGCTCGCCGGGTGTGCCCGGCGGCACCCAGGGCAGCGGCGCGACCACGCGCGCCTCGACCTCGCCCGTATCGAGCAGCCGGCGCAGCCGATTCTCGACGAACACGGCGAAGGTGGGCGCGGTGGCGTTGGGGTAGAGCGACGAGAGCGTCAGGATCCGCATGCGGCCTCCCTGCTGGAACTGGCGGCGATTATAAGGGCGACTTAAGCCGGGGGCCGGGTATCATCGTCGGCGAGCCGGAGCGGTGCGCGGCGTCCGCACCGACCGGCAGCGTTTTCGGCCATCAACCGGTTGCCCCATGGAACAACACCGCTTCACGCGCGGCGATGCCGCCCGCGTCTTCCGCCTGATCCGCGCCTACTGGACCTCCGAGCACAAGTGGAGCGCCTGGCTACTGCTGATCGTCGTGCTCGCCGGCAACTTCTCGCTGGTGTACATGAACGTGCTGCTGAACGCCTGGCAGCGCGGCTTCTACGATTCGCTGCAAAACTACGACGAAGCGGCGTTCTGGTCTTCGCTCGGCACCTTCGGCTGGCTGGCGACGGTGTTCATCGTCATCGTCGGCACGCGCTACATCCTGCGCATGTGGCTGAGGATCCGCTGGCGCACCTGGCTGACCGAGCGCTACCAGGGGGCCTGGCTGCGGCACAAGGCCTTCTACCGGATGAAGCTGCTCGGCGACACCACCGACAACCCCGACCAGCGCATCGCGCAGGACATCGACCTGTTCACCGAGCAGACGATGACGCTGTTCTTCGGCCTGGTGAACGCGGTGTCGACGCTGGCGAGCTTCGCCGTGGTGCTGTGGGGGCTGTCGTCCGATGTGCCGATGACGGTGTTCGGGCACCAGGTCGACATCCCCGGCTTCCTGTTCTGGGCGGCGCTGGTCTACGCGATCCTCGGCACCGGGCTGACGCACCTGATCGGCCGGCGGCTGATCCCGCTGAACTTCCAGCAGGAAAAGCTCGAGGCCGACTACCGCTTCAACCTGATGCGCCTGCGCGAAAACCTCGAGTCGGTCGCGCTGTACGGCGGCGAAGACGTCGAGAACCGCCGCTTCGGCGAGCGCTTCCGCCGCGTGATCGACAATTTCCATGCGCTCATCCGCGCCGGCTTCAAGGTCGACATGTTCAACAACGGCTATTCGCAGGTGTCGGTGGTGGTGCCGTACCTGACCGTGGCGCCGTTCTACTTCGCCACCCGGATGCCGATCGGCAAGCTGTCGCAGATCGCCAACGCCTTCGGCCAGGTGCAGAACGCGCTGTCGTTCTTCATCGACGCCTACCAGAGCATCGCCAGCTGGCGCGCGACGACGATGCGCCTGACGCAGTTCACCGAGGCGCTCGACAGCCTCGATGCGCGCTTCGCCCAGGCCAGCGGCTTCGAGCGCAGCGAGAGCCCGGCGCCGCGCGCGCACGGGCTGAGGGTCGACCGGCCCGACGGCGCGACGCTGCTCGACGGGCTCGACTTCGCGCTGCGCCCGGGCGAGTCGGTGCTGCTGACCGGCCCCTCGGGCAGCGGCAAGAGCACGCTGCTGCGCGTGCTCGCCGGGCTGTGGCCCTTCGGTGGCGGGCGCGTCGAGATGCCGCGCGACGGCGCGCTGTTCGTGCCGCAGAAGCCCTACCTGCCGATCGGCACGCTGCGCGAAGCGCTGCTGTACCCGAGCCGCGAGCCGCGCGACGATGCCGATCTCGGGCGCGTGCTGGGCGAGGTCGGTCTCGGCCGCTTCGCCGGCGAGCTCGACCGGGTCGAGGACTGGGCGCAGACGCTGTCGGGCGGCGAGCAGCAGCGCATCGCCTTCGCCCGCATCCTGCTGCGCCAGCCGCGCTGGCTGTTCCTCGACGAAGCCAGCTCGGCGCTCGACGAGGCGAGCGAGGCGAAGCTGTACCGGCTGCTGCGCGAGCGCCTGCCCGGCACCGCGATCGTCAGCGTCGGCCATCGCAGCACGCTGCAAGCCTTCCACGAGCGCCGGCTGGCACTGCTCGGCGAGGGGCGCTGGGCGCTGGAGGCGGTCGCGGCGGCCTGATCGGGTTCCAGGAATTTTTCGCGCATTGCGGCTGCCCTGGAACGCGCGCAGTGGCGCCGTACCTCGGAGGCCGACACGGAGGTACGGCGATCCGCATCAGCCCGCGCCGCGGAACGGCGCCCACTCGGGCTCGTTGTCGAACACCCAGTCGTAGTAGTCGCGGCCCTTCAGTTGGCTCGCCGCGGCTTCGTCGACGATCACCTTGCAGTTCGGGTGCAACTGCAGCGCCGTGGCGCTGACCATCGCCGTGATCGGCCCCTCGACTGCCTGCGCCAGGATCGCTGCCTTGGCGGCGCCGGTGGCGAGCAGCACCAGCTCGCGCGCCTCGAGGATAGTGCCGACGCCCATCGTCAGCGCCCGTGCCGGCACCCGCTGCGGGTCGCCGCCGAACATCGCGGCGTTCTGGCGGCGCGTGGTCGGCGTCAGCGCCTTTTCGCGCGTGCGCGACATGAAGGCCGATAGCGGTTCGTTGAAGCCGATGTGTCCGGCTTCGCCGATGCCGAGCAGTTGCAGGTCGATGCCGCCGGCCTCCCTGATCAGCGCCTCGTAGCGTGCCGCCTCGGCCGCCAGGTCGGGCGCGACGCCGTTCGGGACGCGGGTGTTGGCGAGCGCGACGTTGACGCGCGCGAACAGGTGCTCGCGCATGTAGTGGTGGTACGAGTGTTCGTCCTCGGGCGGCACGCCGATGTACTCGTCGAGGTTGAAGGTGCGCACGCGGGCGAAGTCCAGACCTTCGTCGCGGTGCATCGCCGCGAGGCGGTCGTAGACGCGCTCCATCGTGCGCCCGGTCGCCAGCCCCAGCACCAGCGCCGGCTTGGCGCGCAGTCGTGCGGCGATCAGCCGCGCCGCCAGCTCGGCGGCCTGCGCGGGGTCGGGTCGAATGATCACTTCCATCGGGGTTTCCTCGGGGATTCGCTCGGGGGTGTCATACGGATTCCAAATAATTCTGCGCGCATTGCGGCGGAGCGAGGGGGATGTTGCGGAGCGGATTACGCGCGCCGCGGGCGCATGGGCGAGTCCGGGAAACAGCGAGAGCCCGGTGGGCTCTCACCCCGGCGAGCGGGCAGCCGGCTTGCGGCTGCCCTGGAACGCGCGGAGCGGCGCCGTACCTCGGAGGCGTACACGGAGGTACGCCGAGAATGAGCGCAGCGACATCCCCCTCGCTCCGCCGCACCGGAGCTGGCCGATTAGCGGGAACTTTCATCAGAGCGCCAGCAGCGCGCCCGGGTCGTCGCCGCGCGCGAGCACGCGCCCGCCTGAGAGCGCCTCGACCAGCCCGCCGTCAGCCCAGCGGCGCAGCCGGTACAGCGAAGCGAAGGCGAAGTCCGGAGCGGCACCGCCCTGGCCGCCGACCAGCTCGGCGCCGCGGCGCACGCTGTCGATCAGCCAGGCCGGCAGGCGCAGGTGGTAGGGGTTGCGCGCCACTTCGCCGCGGTGCAGCGACAGCGCCGCGACCAGGTCGGCGACGTCTTCGGCGCTCGACTCGACCATCAGGTTCGGCGCCTGCATCGTCGCCCAGAACTCGGTTTCGGCGACCAGACAGCGGAAGTCCGCCGGCTGCTCGGCGAGCGCGTCGAGCACCAGGCGGTGCGTGCCGATGTGGGCGCGGTTCCAGTCGGCGTCGTGCGGCATGAACACCAGCGCCGGTCGCGTCTCGGCCAGCAGCGCGGTGAGCGCCGTGACCGCGCCGCCCCAGTGCGCCGGTTCGTGCACGCGCGTCTCGGGGTAGATGCGCTCGAAGCCGCGGTCTGCACCGGCGGGGCAGCGCACCTCGAAACCGAGCCAGCCGCAGGCCTCGCGCAGCTCGCGCAGCCGCTCGGTGCGGCGGTCTTCGCGGCTGCCGAGGGTGACGGCGACGTTGACCACGCGCACACCGGCCTCTCTCAGCAGGCGCAGCGCCAGTGCGCCGATGATGGTTTCGTCGTCGGGATGCGGCGCGAAGATCAGCGCGGTCGGGGCATCGGTGGGCGGTGCCGGGCGCGCCGTGACCGCGGACAGCGGCGGCAGCGGCGTGCCGACCAGCTGCGCGAATGCGTCGACCAGTGGCCGGTAGGGGTTGTGGGAGCTCACGTTCTCACCTCGCGGGGGCGGGATTCGGCCTCGACGGCCCGGCGGATCATCAGCAGCGCGCCGCGCACGGCGTCGCAGCGGCGCGGCACCAGTCGTGCGCGCAGCCGCGCGTCGAGCCAGGGCTCGAGGAAGGGGGCGAGGCTGCCGAGCAGGCTGCACGGCAGCGCCGGGTCGCGGCTGCGCGCAGCGAGTGCGGCATGGAGGCGGTCGATCTCGGCCGCTGCGCGGCGGGCGAGGTCGATCGCGAGCTCCGTGCCGGCGGCGACGTGCTCGACCACCAGCGGCGCGAGTTGCGCGAACTCGGTCGCCGAGGCCTGGTTGGCCCAGCTGACGAGGCGGTCGAGGTCGCGGTCGAAGCGCGCGTACAGCGCCTCGAGCAGCGGCGAGGGCGGCTGCCGGCCGTTGAGCCACTGCAGCGCGAGGCGCGCCGCCTCGAGCCCGAGCCAGGCGCCGCTGCCCTCGTCGCCGACCGGGAAGCCCCAGCCGCCGACGCGCTGCTCGTCGTCGCCCTCGATCCGGTAGCCGACCACGCCGGTGCCGATCGCGATCACCGTGCCGTCGGCGCCCGCATGCGCGCCCAGGCACGAGGTGTAGGCATCGGACTTCAGCAGCAGCTGTGCGAACGGGTGCGGTACCGCCAGGAAGCGCTCGCAGGCCGCGGGCACTTCGGTGCCGGCCAGGCCGGCGCCGCAGTGCAGGCGGTGGTCGGCGGCGCGCAAGCCGGCTTGCGCCAGCGCCGCGTCGAGCGCGGCGCGGATCGAGCTCCAGCTGCCTTCGACCGACAGGCGTATGTTCGCGGCGCCGCTCTGGGTTTGGCCCAGCAGCTCGCCACGGGCGTTCTCGACGCGGACCAGGGTCTTGGTGGCGCCGCCGTCGATGCCGATGAACAGGTCTGGCGTCGGCTGTACGTGGTTCATCAGTCCTCTCTCGCTTCGGTGGGGCGCTGAGCGGTATGGTACCATTATTGATCCAATCGACTCGTTGTCAATATTGGTATTAAATTGGTTTGCTATTTAAAGGGCTGTACCGGTATGCTGTCAACCATGCCTCAGAGGATTTCGTCATGAACCGGCCGGTTTCGGTGATGGGTGCGCTGCAGCAGGGGCTGGAGCGCGACGCCGACACGCCGCTGTACCAGCAGTTGCAGGCGCGCCTGCGCGAGCTGATCGACGACGGCGTGCTGCGCGCTTCCGAAGCGATCCCGCCCGAGCGCGACCTGGCCGCCGAGCTCGGCGTGTCGCGCATCACGGTGCGCAAGGCGGTGCGCGGGCTGGTCGAGGAGGGGCGGCTGATGCAGCGCCAGGGCGCCGGCACCTTCGTCGTGCCGCGCGTCGAACAGCCGCTGTCGCGCCTGACCAGCTTTTCCGAAGACATGACGGCACGCGGCATGGCGCTGTCGGTGCGCTGGCTCGAGCGCGCGGTCGGCGTGGCGACGCCCGAGGAGGCGGTGGCGCTGAACCTGTCGCCGGGCGCCGAGGTGGTGCGCTTCTTCCGCCTGCGCATCGCCGACGGCGAGCCGATGGCGCTCGAGCGCGCGACGGTGCCGCGCGCCGTGCTGGCCGACCCGATGGCGGTGCGCGACTCGCTGTACGAGGCGCTCGGCGCCGCCGGCCAGCGCCCCGAGCGCGCGCTGCAATACCTGCGTGCCGAACTGCTCGACGAGGACAGCGCGCGCCTGCTCGGCGTGCCCGCCGGCAGCGCGGCGCTGTTCATCAAGCGCTACGGCTACCTGGCCGACGGCCGTCCGGTCGAGTACACCCGCTCGCACTACCGCGGCGACCGCTACGACTTCGTCGCCGAGCTGCACCTCGACCGGCGCGGCTGACGGCGATCGGCATCCGAGACCCGGGGCGGCGGTTTGCCGGGGTGCCGGGCATCGAGGCGGTATCCGCGGCGGGGTTGTCCGATAATTGGTCTTTTATTGGTATTTAATTGAGGGGCAAGCGAGGAGAAACCATGCTCGAGACCGAAGCTGCGAGCGCCCGCTATCGCGGGCTCGATGCCTGGAGCGGCCGGGAGATCCTGGAGGCGCTGTGGGAAGGGCAGGCGGCGGCGGTCGCCGCGGTGCGCGCGGCGCTGCCGGCGCTCGAGCGTGCCGCCGAAGTCGCGGCCGCGAGGCTGCGCAGCGCCGAGGGTCGGCTGGTCTATGCCGGCGCCGGCTGTGCCGGGCAACTGGCGCTGCTCGATGCGCTCGAACTGGCGCCGACGTTCGGCTGGCCGCCCGCGCGGCTCGCGGTGCTGCTGGCCGGCGGCCTGCCGACCGGGCTGGCGGCGAACGGCGGTCCCGAAGACGACGCCGGCGTCGGCCGGCGCGAGCTCGAGGCGCTGGCCGTCGGCGCCGCCGACGTCGTGATCGGCGTCGCCGCCAGCGGCACCACCCCGTACACGCTGGCCGTGCTCGAAGCCGCGCGTGCGCGCGGCGCGCTGACCGTCGCGCTCGCCAGCAACCCCGGGACCCCGCTGCTCGAAGCCGCCGAGCATCCGGTGCTGCTCGACACCGGCGCCGAGGTCGTCGCCGGCTCGACCCGGCTGAAGGCCGGGACCGCGCAGCGCGCCGCGCTGGGTCTGCTGTCGACGCTGCTGATGACCCGCCTCGGCCGGGTGTTCGACGGTCACATGGTCGACATGCACATCGACAACGCCAAGCTGCGCAGCCGTGGCTTGCGCGTGCTGGAAGCGATCGCCGGCTGCGACCGCGCGGCAGCCGAAGCGGCATTGGCGCGCACCGGCGACCGCGTCAAACCCGCGGTGCTGGTGCTGCGCGGGCTGGCGCCGGACGTCGCCGAGCGCCTGCTCGCCGAGGCCGGCGGCTCGCTGCGCACCGCGCTGGCCCGGCTCGGGGCCCGAGCGGAATGAACGCGTTCGTGACCCTGTGCACGGACCTGGCCGAGCGGGGCTGGTCGGTCTGCGATGATTTCCTGCCGGCCGAGGCGATCGCCGCCTTGCGCGCCGAAGCCGGCCGTCTCTGGCAGCAGCGGCGCTTCCGCCCGGCCGGCATCGGCCGGGGCGAGGTGCGCGCGGCGATCCGCTCCGACTGCACGCTGTGGCTCGACGAGGCCGCGGCGACGCCGGCACAGCGGGCGTACCGGGATGCCGCCGAGGCGCTGCGCGCGGTGCTGAACCGCGAGCTGTTCCTCGGCCTGGCCGAGCTCGAGGCGCACTACGCCGTCTACCCGCAGGGGGCGTTCTACCGCAAGCACCTCGACCGCTTCGCCGATGCCGACGAGCGCTCGATCTCGCTGGTGCTCTACCTCAACGCCGACTGGCATGAGGCCGACGGCGGGCAGCTGCGCCTGTACACCGGGGCCGGCGCGCTCGACGTGCTGCCGGCCGGCGGCCGCTGCGTGGTGTTCCGCAGCGACGCGCTCTACCACGAAGTGCTGCCGGCGCGGCGTGTGCGCTACAGCCTGGCCGGCTGGTTCCGCCGCCGCGTGCTGGGCCGCGTCGCCTGAGCCGCCTTCAAGAACTAGCGCCCGATTGCGGCGCTCCGGGGGCTATCGCGGAGCGACACTTGCGCCGCGGGCGCAGGGCGAGTCCGGGAAGTGAGCGAGAGCCCGGTGGGCTCTCGCCCCGGCGAGCGGGCAGCCGGCTGCCCTGGACCAGCGCGGAGCGGCTCCGTACCTCGGAGGCGTACACGGATGTACGCCGAGAATGAGCGCAGCGATAGCCTCCGGAGCGCCGCTTACCACCAACGGAACGGAACTTCTTGCGATCCGTATGAACCGCCTCAGCCCGCCGCCAGCGCCAGCGTGCGGCGCAGGCGCGCGGCGGCGCCGACGAACAGCGCCGTGCCGATCGCGGCGGTCAGCGCCAGCTCCGGCCAGGCCAGCGCGAGGTCGGCGCCGCGGAACAGCACCTTCTGTGCGAAGGCGACGAAGTGCGTCGACGGCGAGAGCTGCATCAGCAGCCGGATCGGCGCCGGCATGCCGTCGAGCGGCGTCACGCCGCCCGACAGCAGCGTCATCGGGAATACGATCGGGATGCCGAGCAGGCCGAGCTGCGGCATCGAGCGCGCCACCGTCGCCAGGAAGATGCCGAGCGCCGACACGGCGAACACGTACACCGTGGTGCCGGCCAGGAACAGCGCCAGCGAGCCGCGGATCGGCATGCCGAGGTAGCGGTGCACGACGAGCTCCATCGAGGCCGCGGCTGCGGCGACGATCACCAGCGCCATCGCGCCGGTCTTGGCCAGCATGATCTCGGTGGCCGACAGCGGCAGCACCAGCAGGTGCTCGAGCGTGCCCTGCTCGCGCTCGCGGATCATCGCCGAGCCGGTCAGGATCACCGCCAGCAGCGTGACCACGTTGACCACCATCATCGCGCCGAGGAACCACGCCGAGTGCAGGTTGGGGTTGAAGTCGACGCGGATCGTTGCCTGCACCGCCGGCGGGGGCTGCGCCTCGCGCAGCCAGGCGGCGATCTCGTGCGCGAAGATCTGCTGCAGATAGCCGCTGCCGACCCCGGCCTGGCTCATCGCGGTGGCATCGATCGCGATCTGCAGCACCGGCACACGGCCGGCCTCGAGGTCGGCCTGGAAGCGGGGCGGAACGTCGACGACGAAGGTGTAGCGGCCGCGGTCCTGGGCGAGGTCGGCCGCGGCCGGGGTGATCAGCGCCGGCCGCTGGAAGTAGGGCGGCTGCACGGCGTCGACCAGGCGCTGCGCCAGCGCGCCGGGGTCGCCGAGCACGAAGGCGATCGAGGCGTTGCGCACGTCGGTGCCGGCGGCGCGTGCCGTGACCGCGACCATCACGGTGAAGCTGTAGACGATCAGCAGCACCAGCACGCGGTCGTGGGCCAGGCTGACCAGCTCCTTGCGGCCGAGGTGGATCAGGTTCGCGAGCCGCATCTCAGCGCTCCCGGGTGCCGAGCAGGCACAGGCTCAGCGCCAGGTAGACGGCGGTGAACAGCGCCAGCCACAGATAGTTGTGCGCCAGCTCGTGCCAGGTCAGCGCCTTGGTGAAGGCGCCGACGCTGAGCTCGAGGAAGTAGCTGGCCGGGAAGCCGAAGGCCATCACCGCGCCGTCGCCGCTCAGCGACGACACCGGCGTCAGCAGCCCGGAGAAGTTGATCGAGGGCATCAGCGTCAGGATGAAGGCGCCGAACAGCGCCGCGATCTGCGTGCGGGTGATCGTCGAGATCAACAGCCCCCACGAGGTCGCGGCGAGCACGTACAGCAGCGCCCCGACCGCGAGCCCCGCCAGGCTGCCCTTCAGCGGCACGCCGAACAGCAGCAGCGTCAGCAGCACCAGCAGCGCGAAGTTCAGCAGGCCGACCGCGACGTAGGGCAGTTGCTTGCCGAGCAGGAACTCGAGCCGGGTCGCGGGGCTGGCATGGAGGTTGGTGATCGAGCCGTACTCTTTCTCGCGCACCACGCCGAGCGCGGTCAGCGTCGCCGGGATCACCAGCAGCAGCAGCGCGATCACCCCCGGGGCGATGGCGTTGATGCTGCGGAAGTCCTGGTTGTAGCGGAAGCGCGCCTCGATCGTCGCCGGCGCCGCCGCGGGCGCTGCGTCGCCGAGCCCGGCGAGGTAGTGTCGGTGCGCCCCCTCGATCTGGCCGCGCGCGGTTTCGGCGCGAAACGGCATCGCACCGTCGACGAAGAAGCCGACCGCCGGTGCGCGGCCGCCCTTCAGCTCACGGCCGAAGCCGGGCGGGATCTCGATCGCGAAGGCGAGCTCGCCCGAGGCGAGGCGCCGCTCGAGCTCGGTGCGCGAAGCCAGCGGCGGCGCCTGCGCGAACTGGCGGCTGCCGGCGAAGGCGTCGAGGTAATCGCGGCTCGCCGGGGTGCGGTCCTGGTCGAGTACCGCGTAGCGCAGGCCCTCGACGTCGAGCGAGATGCCGTAGCCCATCACCAGCATCAACAGCAGCGTGCCGACCAGTGCGAAGGCGATGCGGATCGGGTCGCGCAGGAGCTCGATCGCTTCGCGGTGGGCGAAGCTCAGCAGCCGACCCAATGAAAAAAGCCTGTGCGTTTGCTCCCTCTCCCCTTGCGGGAGAGGGTTGGGGTGAGGGGGCAGCGCCGGCGCTTCCCCTACCGCCGACCCCGCGGCGGGCGAGGCGGGCTCGGCCTGCTCGAGGTAATGGATGAACGCCTGTTCGAGGTCGGCCGTGCCGCTGTCGGCGACCAGGTGCGCCGGGGCGTCCTGCGCCAGCACGCGGCCGGCGTGCATCAGCGAGATGCGGTCGCAGCGCGCCGCCTCGTTCATGAAGTGCGTGGTGATGAAGATCGTCACGCCCTGCCGGCGCGACAGCTCGATCAGCAGCTCCCAGAAGCGGTCGCGCGCGATCGGGTCGACGCCCGAGGTCGGCTCGTCGAGGATCAGCACCTCGGGCGCGTGGATCACCGCGCAGGCGAGCGACAGGCGCTGCTTGAGGCCGAGCGGCAGCGCATCGGCCTGCATGCCGAACACCGAATCCAGGCCGAAGCGCTCGACCAGCTCGGCGATGCGCGGCGCCACGCGCGCGGGCGGCAGCTGCAGCAGCCTGGCGTGCAGCTCCAGGTTCTGCGCGACCGACAGCTCGCGGTACAGCGAGAAGGCTTGCGACATGTAGCCGATGCGCAGGCGCGTGCGCAGATCGTGCGGATCGACCGGCCTGCCGAACAGCCGCGCTTCGCCCGCGTCGGCGGGCAGCAGCCCGGTCAGCATCTTCATCGTCGTGGTCTTGCCGCAGCCGTTCGAGCCGAGGAAGCCGAAGATCTCGCCGCGCTCGATGCGAAAGGACACCTGGTCGACCGCGGTGAAGTCGCCGAAGCGGCGCGTCAGCCCCTCGGCTTCGAGCGCCAGCTCGGCGTGCTCGGCCGGGCGCGGCGGGATCGCGAGCCGCGCGTGGCCGGCGCGGCGCTCGGCGGGCAGCGCCGCGACGAAGGCGTGCTCGAGGCTGTCGGTGCCGGTGCGCGCCTTCAGCTCGGCCGGCGTGCCGGTGGCGAGCACGCGGCCGGAATCCATCAGCACCAGGCGCTCGAAGCGCTCGGCCTCTTCCATGTACGCGGTCGCCACCAGCACCGACAGCCCCGGCGTGCGCGCGCGGATGCGCGTCAGCAGCTCCCAGAACTGGCGGCGCGACAGCGGATCGACACCGGTGGTCGGCTCGTCGAGGATCAGGAGCTCGGGGGCGTGGATCAGCGCGCAGCACAGCCCGAGCTTCTGCTTCATGCCGCCCGAGAGCTTGCCGGCGGCGCGCTCGGCGAAGGGCGCCAGCCCGGTCGCCGCGAGCAGCTCGGCCAGCCGCGCCTCGCGCTCGGGCGCCGGCAGGCCGAACAGCCGGCCGAAGAAGTCGGCGTTCTCGCGCACCGACAGCGTCGGGTACAGGTTGCGGCCCAGGCCCTGCGGCATATAGGCGATGCGCGGCTGCACGCGGCGGCGGTGCCCGGCTGCGGCGATGTCGCCGCCGAGCACCTCGATGCGCCCGGCCTGCGGCTTGCGCACCCCGGCGATCAGCCCGAGCAGCGTCGACTTGCCGACCCCGTCGGGCCCGAGCAGCGCCACCGTGGCGCCGGCGGGGATGGCGAGCGTCACGCCGTCGAGCGCGGCGAGCTTGCCGTAGCGGTGCGTGATGGCCTCGAGCCGGACGATGTTCATTCCGGCTTCGGCTGTAGCCACGTTGGCCACTCGGCGCTCGGGTCGAGCCGCACCCAGGCGACGCCGGGCAGGCCGGGCTTGGCCAGCGGGCGGTACTTCGCGGGCACGTCGACCTGGGCCTTGACGCGGAACGACAGCTTCTGGCGCTCGTCGCGCGTCTCGACCGTCTTCGGCGTGAACTGCGCCTGCGCCGCGACGAAGGTGATCTTCGCCGGCACCGGGCGGTCGGGAAAGGCGTCGAGCACGATGCGCGCTTCGGCGCCGATCGCCAGCCGCCCGGCCTCGGCTTCGGGCAGGAACAGCGTCATCCAGGTGTCGTCGAGGTCGATCACCGTCAGCACCCGGCCGCCGGCCGCCAGCACTTCGCCGGGTTCGGCCAGGCGGTACTGCACCCGGCCGCCGCGCGGGGTGCGCAGCTCGCTGTCCTCGATGTCGACGCTGATCTGCTGCACCCGGGCGGCGGCGGACTCGACCGCGGCGTCGGCTTCGATGCGGCGGATCTTGGCCGCCCGCAGCCCGGCTTCGGCGACCTGCTTGCGGTTGCGGTCGGCGTCGACGCGCTCGCGCGGCACGTTGCCGCTGCCGGCCAGGCTCTGCGAGCGCACGAACTGCTGGTTGGCGAAGTCGAGCTCGCTGTCGGCCTGCGCGATCTGCGCGTCGGCGTAGCGGCGGTCTTCCTCGGCGCGCTTCTGCTCGGCGCGCGCCTGCGTCAGCGCCGCACGCAGGTCGCGCACGTCCATCCGCGCCAGCACTTGTCCGGCCTCGACGGCGTCGCCCTCGTCGACCAGCACCTCGCTGATGCGTCCGGCGCGCTTGGTGGCGATGTCGATCTCGGTCGCCTCGGCGCGGCCGTTGGCCAGCGCGAACCCCGGCGGCAGCGCCGCCTCGTCTCGCTGGATGCGCCAGACGCCGGCCGCTGCCGCCAGCGCCACCACCACCGCGCCGAGCGCGTAGCGGACCTTGACCATGCTTGCTCTCGGGTCGGTTGAACGACTGTTTGCATCTTGACCCGGCGCGCTCGCGGTTCGGCGCAGCGGGCCTTGCCCTTATGCTTTATATCGGCTCGCGAACGATTTTCATGAACCGGGGCGCGTCGCGCGGGCCTGCGTGATCTTCCAGCAGTTGTGGATGCGCGGGTTGCGCTCGAAGTCCCGCGGCAGGGTCTTGCGGCTGATGTCTTCGATCGCGAGCCCGGCCAGCGCCTCGCGGTCCATGCGGAAGCGGCGGTTGTTGTTCGAGAAGACCAGCACGCCGTCGGGCGTCAGCAGCGTCGCCGCCAGCCGCAGCAGCGCCACGTGGTCGCGCTGCACGTCGAAGGTGCCTGTCATGCGCTTGGAGTTCGAGAAGGTCGGCGGGTCGACGAAGATCAGCCCGTAGCGGGCGCGGCCACGGCTCGCCTGCCCGAGCCAGTCGAGGCAGTCGGCGCGCTCGAGGCGGTGCTGCCGCCCGGCGATGCCGTTCAGCGCGAAGTTGCGCTGCGTCCAGTCGAGGTAGGTCGCCGACAGGTCGACCGTGGTGGTGCTGCGCGCGCCGCCGAGCGCGGCGTACACGGTCGCGGTGCCGGTGTAGGCGAACAGGTTGAGGCAGTCGCGGTCGCGCGCGAGGCTGCCGACCAGCGCGCGGGTGAGGCGGTGGTCGAGGAACAGCCCGGTGTCGAGGTAGTCGCTGAGGTTGACCAGCAGCCGCGCCGGCCCTTCGCGCACCTCGAGGAATTCGCTGCGCGCATCGTGCTTCTCGTACTGGTTGCCGCCCTTCTGGCGCTGGCGCAGCTTCAGGAAGATGCGCTCGGGCGGCACGCCGAGCGCATGCGGCAGCACCGTCATCACCTGCCCGAGGCGCGCCTCGGCCTTGGCGGGTTCGATCGTGGCCGGCGGCACGTACTCCTGGACATGGACGCGGTCTTCGTACAGGTCGACGGCGACCGCGTACTCGGGGATGTCGGCGTCGTACAGCCGGTAGCAGTGCACGCCTTCGCGCGCGGCCCACTTGCCCAGCGTCTTCAGGTTCTTGTTCAGGCGGTTGGCGAAGGCTTCGCCGCCGCCGGCCAGCGCGCGCTCGAGCGCGTGCGCCTCGGCGCGGCGATCGGCCGCTTCGCGGTCGACGAAGGCGCTGCGCTCGACGCTGAACTGCAGCAGCCGGCAGGGCAGGGCGCCGTTGTAGAAAGCGTTGGTCTTGTACGCGCGCAACCCCATGCGCTTGCCGAGCTCGGGGTTGCCGGTGAACACCGCGGCGTGCCAGCCCTCGAAGCGGGCTTTCAGCGTGTCGCCGAGCTCGGCGTAGTCGAGCTTCAGCTGTTCGAGCTCGCCGAGGCGCTCGCCGTAGGGGGGGTTGACGATCACGAGCCCGGTCGCGGCACCTTTCGGCGGCACGGCCTGGTGCGCTTCGCGGCGCTCGAAGTGCACCAGGCGCTGGACGCCGGCGGCGCCGGCGCTGGCGAGCGCGGTGCGCACCGCGCGCGGGTCGTGGTCGCAGCCGACGATGGCCGGCAGCTTCGCCGCCAACCCCGCCTCGCGCCGTGCGCGCGCCTCGAGCACCAGCTCGCGCCACAGCGCCGGCCGGTGGCCGAGCCAGCCGTGGAAGCCCCAGTAGCGGCGCTCGAGGCCGGGGGCGATGTCGGCGGCGATCAGCGCCGCCTCGATCGCCAGCGTGCCCGAGCCGCACATCGGGTCGAGCAGCGCGCCGCCGGCGGCGGCGATCTCGGCCCAGCCGGACTTCAGCAGCAGCGCCGCAGCGAGGTTTTCCTTCAGCGGCGCCGCGACCCCGGGCTCGCGGTAGCCGCGCCGGTGCAGGCTGTCGCCCGACAGGTCGATCGCCACCGCGGCCGTTTCGCCGAGCGTGTGGACGTTGATGCGCAGGTCCGGTTCGTCGCGCTCGACCGAGGGGCGCCGGCCCTCGCGCTCGAGGAAGCGGTCGACGATCGCATCCTTGACCCGCTGCGCGCCGAAGCGGGTGTGGGTGATGCGCGCCTCGGCGGCGGTGAAGTCGACCAGCAGCGTGCCGTCGGGCGCCAGGTGGTCTTGCCAGGGCAGGGCGCGCACCCCCTGGTACAGCGTGTCGGCGTCGGGCGCCGGCAGCCGGGCCAGCGGCAGCAGGATGCGGTTGGCGGTGCGCGACCACAGGCAGGCGCGGTAGGCGGTTTCGAGCGGCCCTTCGAAGTGGACCCCGCCACGACCGGGGCGCACCTGGGCGGCACCGAGCGCGGCGAGCTCGGCTTCGAGCAGCGGTTCGACGCCCTTGGGGGCGGTGGCGAAGAAGGCGAGGGATTCGGTCATCGGGGCGACGGCTGTTCTGACCCAGGGCGGGGCGGCGGATTCTACACCTTCGCGGTATCATCCGCGGCCCGTCCACGACCGCCGCGGAGACCGCCCGATGGAAGACCGCGTGATCGAACTCGAGATCCGGGTCGCGTACCAGGAGGCGCTGCTGCTCGAGCTCAACGACGCGATCGTCGCGCAGGGCCGCATGATCGACCGGCTGCGGCTCGAGCTCGAGCGCCTGCGCGACCAGCTCCGCACCCAGGCGCCGAGCCCTGTCGCGCCGCCGAGCGAAGAGACACCGCCGCCGCATTACTGAGGCTCACCCCTCGATCCCCACCCGCACCAGCGTCGGCGCGAGCACCTTCACCACGTCCTGCGGGCTCAGGCTGACCAGGTAGCCACGCTTGCCGCCGTTGATCCAGATGCGCGGCAGCTCGAGGATGGTTTCTTCCAGGTACACCGGCATCGCGTGCCGGGTGCCGAACGGCGAGGTGCCGCCGACGACGTAGCCGCTGTGCCGGTTGGCGACATCCGGCGCGCAGGGCTGGACGGTCTTGACGCCGAGCAGCCGCGCCAGTGCCTTGGTCGACACGTGTCGGTCGCCGTGCATCAGCACGATCAGCGGCGCGTGGTGCTCGTCTTCCATGATCAGCGTCTTCACGACCGCGTGCTCGGGCACGCCCAGCGCGCGCGCGCTGTGCGCAGTGCCGCCCTTGTGTTCGTAGTCGTAGAGATGGTCTTCGAAGGCGATCTTGTGGGCGCGCAGTGCGCGCACGGCGGAAGTGACGGGGGGCCTGGTCTTGCTCATGTCAGTGACGGGATTTTGACGAATTTGTTGTTCGAATGCCTTGTTTTTGTTGCTAAATAAACACGCAATGTTGCATTTGCAGCAAAACAACGGTCGAGGTTTGCAAGAATCTGTAAAATCAAGTAACAATCCGCCGACCCGATTTTCAGACCGAGGTTCCAACCGATGCGAGGAAAGGATTGCACACCTCTGCCCGACGGCGCAGCCGGGGAGCAAGAGGCTGCGCCTTGCCTGCGGCGACGGGGTTTCCTGCGCCTGGCGGCGCTGGCGTTCGGCGGCCTGGCGGCCGCCCCGGTGCTGGCCAAGAGCAAGGCTGCCGAGACCGGCAAGAATACCGTCAAGGCGTCCGCCAAGGCTGCGCCGTCGGCCGCCAGGAGCGCTGCGGCCAGCAAGCCGACCGTCGCCCACAAGGCTGTGTCTGCCAGGGGCTATACCGCGCAAGCCGCACGCATCGCGCCGGGTAAGCGCGTCGCGGCGAACAAGGTGCCGTCGCGCAACGAGCGCCTGCTGGCGCGCAATGCCCGTGCGACGCGCGGCGTCGAGTACAAGGCGCACCTGCGCAGCCAGCGCAGCCGCAGCAGCTTCGCCCTCGCCGAGGAGACGCGCGCGATCGAGGCGCCGGCGATCCAGACGACGCCGAAGTCCTGGTCGCCCGATCTGGCGTTCCGCAACGGCGAGCGGGCACTGAGCTTCTACAGCCCGAACACCGGCGAGCAGGTCCGTTCGGTGTTCTGGACGCCGAACAACGGCTACCTCGGCGAGTCGCTGAAAGAAATCAGCTGGGTCTTGCGCGACCACCGCAACAACGAGTTCAGGCTGTTCGATCCCAAGGTGCTCGACATCCTGTATGCCGTGCAGCTGAAGATGGGTAGCGGCCGGCCGACGCACGTGATCTGCGGCTACCGCTCGCCGGAAACCAACGCCTGGCTGGCGCACGAGAGCCGCGGGGTGGCCAAGAACAGCTACCACATGCAGGCCAGGGCGCTCGACGTGCGCATGCCGGGCGCGAGCATCGCGCAGATGCACCGCGCCGCACTGAGCCTCGGCGCCGGCGGCGTCGGCTACTACCCGCGTTCGGGCTTCATCCACGTCGACACGGGGCCGGTGCGCTCCTGGGGTTGATGTGCGGGCCCGCTTACGGGCACTGGATCCGAACGGCGAAGGCCGTGTCCCGCAGCGGGCACGGCCTTCGTGCTTGTGCGTGTCCGGGGTTCAGTTGCTCGCCGCGGCGCCGAGCGAGGGTGGCCAGGTGCCGCCGACCCAGGCGGCCGGGGCGACGGCGCGGCGCATCTCGGGGTCGAGCGCATGCCGGGGTGCGGCAGCCACTGGCGGCGTCGCTTCGGCCGGCGCGCGCCTGGCCAGCGTGGCCGGCGCCGCGGCGGGCTCGTCGGTGCCGAGGCGCTGGTAGACATCGTCGTAATAAACGATCTGGCCCGCGCGCACATCGGCCAGCCAGTAGACCATGTGCACCGGGATCGCCTCGGTCGCGTCGTACACCGTCTTGCCCTTGTCGATGCGCGCCTGCACCGCCTCTTCGTCGCGCCCCAGGATCCACGCGGCCAGCGGGCGGTATTCCTCGACGCGCACGCAGCCCGAGGACAGCGCGCGATTGGCCTTGCGGAAGTCGCTGCGGTGGTTGGTGTCGTGCAGGTAGATGCTCGGCGTGTTGGTGATCTCGAACTTCAGCTTGCCGAGCGCGTTGCGGTCGCCGGCCGGCTGGAACAGCTTGTAGCCGGCCCGCCGGAAGCCCTCGGCGCTCATCGCGCCGAGACCCTCGGGTGCTATCTGGTGGCCCCGGGCGTTGAGGATCACCAAGCCGAGGCGCCGGATCCGTGCCGGATCGCGACCGAGCAAGGGGATCAGGTCCTGCTTGACGATGGTCGGCGGCGGCGTCCAGGTCGGGTTGTACTTGATCGCGCGCATCGCCACCGCCAGGTCGGGCGTCGGGCGCTTCGGCCTGCCGACCACGACGCGCGAGTCGATCACCACGCGGCCGGCATCGTAGGCGCGCAACTCGTAGGCGGGGATGTTGACCACGATCAGCTTGCCGGTGCGGTCGACCGGCGCGGCGGTCTGGTCGGCGACGCGCTGCTGCAGCCGCGCGATGCGCGCCGTACGGCTCAGGTTCAGCCGCGTGCGGGTGGCGGCGTCGACGGTGCCGGTCTCGCCGATGCCATAGGTACGCTGGAAGCGTTTCAGCGTCTCGGCGAGCTCGTGGCCGCCGGCGTGCTCGACCCGGTAGCCCCAGTCGGCGAGCTTCGCGCGCAGCTGCGCCGAGGCGGCCTTGCCGGCGCCGGGGCGCCAGCCGCCGGCGAGCGGCGCCGGCTCGGGTGTGGTCGCGGCGAGCAGGCGCGCGAGCTCGGCCTGCACCCGCTCGAGATCGGGGTCCGGTGCGACGGGCGCCGGCGCGGCAGCGACGGGGGCGGGTGCCATCGCGGCGGCTTCGGTGGGCGGTGGTTGCTGGGCGCCGGCTTTGGCGACGAACAGGATCGCGGCGGCACTCAGGGCGCACCGGAACAGCGGACGGGTCTGCATACGGAAAGCCTCGTATCGCGTGCCGGACAGAGCGGCAGCCCGGCATGGGTACAGCTTAACCTGTCTGTTCGTGAATCACGAGCGCAACATTTTTGTATTAACTTGATACATGTTTGGAGCCCTCACCGTCGAACATCCAACAAATGTGCGCACATCGAGCCTGTGGTTGTCATCGGCCTCTCGAGGCCGGCGGAATGATGAGGCCGTAGGTGCGACAGGGCGGCTTGCGTCGGAATGCCGCCCGTGCGGCCGCGAAATCCGATCGCGTTACCGTTTCGTCAATCGCCTTTCCCCGGCCCGCGGGGGATCATGGCGGCCTGCGCAACGCCCGGTGCGGTCTCGGCCGGGCAGCCCGAGTACCGCCCGATGACCACGCTGATCTGCTGGCACCCCGCGTGCGCCGAGCACGACACCGGCCCTGAGCACCCCGAGCGCGCCGCGCGGCTGCAAGCCGTGCTCGATGCGCTGTCGGCGCCCGGCTTCGAGGCGCTGCTCTGGCGCCAGGCGCCGCCGGCGAGCGCCGAGCAGATCGCGCGCATCCACCCCGAAGCGCACAGCGCGCGGCTGCGCGCCGCGATCCCCGCGACCGGCTGCGCCGAGCTCGACGCCGACACCCTGGTTTCGCCGGGCAGCCTCGTCGCGGCGCTGCACGCCGCCGGCGCGGTGTGCGCGGCGGTCGACGCGGTGCTGACGGGCGAGGTGCACAACGCCTTCTGCCCGGTGCGCCCGCCGGGCCACCACGCCGAGGCGCAGCGGGCGATGGGCTTCTGCCTGTTCAACAACGTCGCGATCGCCGCCGCGCACGCGCGCGCCGCGCACGGGCTGGCGCGCGTCGCGGTCGTCGACTTCGACGTGCACCACGGCAACGGCACGCAGGCGATCTTCGCCTTCGAACCGGCGGTGCTGTACGCTTCGCTGCACCAGTCGCCGCTGTATCCCGGGACCGGCCACGCCGGCGAGTGCGGCGTCGGCAACCTGCTGAACCTGCCGCTGCGCCCGGGCAGCGGCGGTGCGGCGCTGCGCGAAGCCTGGCGCACGCGTCTGCTGCCGGCGCTGCGCGCCTTCCGCCCCGAGCTGATCCTGGTGTCGGCCGGCTTCGACGCGCACCGCGACGATCCGCTCGCCGAGCTCGAACTGACCGAGCACGACTACGAATGGCTGACGCGCGAGCTGGCGCTCGCCGCCGCCGAGCTGTGCCGCGGGCGGCTGGTGTCGGCGCTCGAGGGCGGCTACGAGCTGTCGGCGCTGGCGGCGAGCAGCGCCGCGCACGTGCGCGCGCTGCTCGCCGCGGCCGACGGCACGCTGCACTTCGACCTCGCCCCTTGGTGATGCTGCCTCAAGTTCGATCCAGCCGGGCACAGCCGTGAGTGTGCCGGCTCCACCGCGCGACCCCGACACCGGCGAACACGCCACGATCGGGGCGGGCTGTTGCGCCGCGGCAAAACGGGTTCCGCTTCCAGGAAATCCCTGTAGAATCCGCGCCTGTCGCCGCACCCCCGGTGTGGCGCTTCGCTTCCGCACCCCGGGATACGCTTCAATGCCGCGCCGCCGCCGCGGGCGGCGACAGATCGGACCGTTCGCATGGCACGCAAAGGCATCCTCCTCGCCGGCGGCTCGGGCACCCGGCTGCACCCGCTGACGCTCGCCGTCAGCAAGCAGCTGATGCCGGTGTACGACAAGCCGATGATCTACTACCCGCTGAGCACGCTGATGCTGGCCGGGATTCGCGACATTCTGGTGATCACCACGCCGCGCGACCAGGAGGCATTCCGGACCGTACTCGGCGACGGCAGCCAGTGGGGGCTGAGCCTGTCGTACGCGGTGCAGCCGAGCCCCGACGGGCTGGCGCAGGCCTTCCTGATCGGCGAGGCCTTCCTCGGCACCGACCCGGCCTGCCTGATCCTCGGCGACAACATCTATCATGGTCACGGCCTGCCCGAGCTGATGAAGCGCGCCGATGCGCGCACCGAAGGCGCGACCGTGTTCGGCTACTACGTGCGCGACCCCGAGCGCTACGGCGTGGTCAGCTTCGACGCCGAGGGGCGTGCCATCGACATCGAGGAGAAGCCGAAGGCGCCGAAGTCGCACTACGCGGTGACCGGGCTGTACTTCTACGACCACGACGTGGTCGCCATCGCCAAGGACGTCAGGCCCTCGGCGCGCGGCGAGCTCGAGATCACCGACGTCAACAAGGTTTATCTCGAACGCGGCGACCTCGCCGTCGAGCTGATGGGGCGCGGCTACGCCTGGCTCGACACCGGCACGCACGATTCGCTGCTCGACGCCGCCAACTTCATCCAGGTGATGCAGGCGCGTCAGGGGCTGCAGATCGCCTGCCCCGAGGAGATCGCCTGGCATCTCGGCTGGATCGACACCGCGCACCTCGAGCGCCTGGCGCAGCCGCTGGCGAAGAACGGCTACGGGCGGTATTTGCTCGAGTTGGTGAAGAGGGATGGGGGATGAGGAATGAGGGGCGACCGCATCACCAACTCGAGGCTTGGCGCGAGGCGATCGCATTGGTGAAAGAAGTGTACGAAATCACGCGCAGCTTCCCGAAAGAAGAGGTGTTCGGGCTAGTCGCGCAGATGCGTCGTGCGGCCGTGTCGGTGCCCAGCAATCTCGCTGAAGGGGCCGCCTGCAGTCGGCGTGAGTTCGCGCATTTCCTGACGATCGCACGCGGGTCGCTCAGCGAGCTGGAGACCCAACTGATCATCTCCGCCGAGCTCGGTTACATGTCGGCGGAGCATGCGGTCTTCGAGCGCCTGGATCATGTTTCGCGACTCCTGGCCGGCCTTGCCAAAAAACTGTCCGCAGATCTGCACCCATGACCCATTCCCCATTCCTCATCACCGAGACGGCGCTGCCGGGTGCGCTGATCTTCGAACCCCGGGTGTTCGGCGACGCGCGCGGTTTCTTCGTCGAAACCTTCCGCGAGGCGGTGTGCCGCGAGTACGGCATTCCGGCCTTCGTCCAGGACAACCAGTCGCGTTCGCGCCGCGGCGTGTTACGCGGCCTTCATTACCAGCTGGTGCAGCCGCAGGGCAAGCTGGTGCGCGTCGCGCGCGGGCGGGTGTTCGACGTCGCCGTCGACGTGCGCCGCGGCTCGCCGAGCTTCGGCCAGTGGGCCGGTGCGATCCTCGACGACCAGACGCACCGCCAGTTCTACGTGCCGCCGGGCTTCGCCCATGGCTTCGTGGTGCTCTCCGACGAGGCGGACTTCGTCTACAAGTGCACCGACTACTACCACCCGGCCTCGGAGAACGGCATCGCCTGGGACGACCCCGACATCGGCATCGAGTGGCCGGCCGAGGTGCTCGACGCGCTGCTGCTGTCGGACAAGGACCGCGCGCTGCCGCGGCTGAAGGATCAGCGGCCGGAGAAGCTGCCTTTGTTCTCGGGTGATGAGGGAGGGGGAATGAGTAATGGGGAATGGGGGGCCGGAGCGTGAGTGAGTCTTTCCTCATCCCCCATTCCTCATCCCCCATTCCCGTGTTCTCGAGGAATGAGCGATGAGTGAGCAGACCCCCATTCCCCGAATACTGGTGACCGGCGCTGCCGGCCAGGTCGGCGCCGAGCTGGTGCGCCGTGCCGATGGCCGTGCCGTCATCGGGCTCGAGCGTCGCGCGCTCGACATCGGCGATACCGACGCCGTCGCGCACGCGCTGGCCGAGCATCGCCCGCGCGTGGTGATCAACGCTGCGGCCTACACCGCGGTCGACAAGGCCGAAACCGAGGCCGAGGCGGCGTTCGCGATCAACCGCGACGGTCCGGCCCATCTGGCCGCGGCGTGCGCGCAGGCCGGCATCCCGCTGCTGCACCTGTCGACCGACTATGTCTTCGACGGCAGCAAGGCCGGGCCGTACACCGAAGCCGATCCGGTGGCGCCGCTCGGTGTCTACGGCGCCAGCAAGGAGGCCGGTGAAACCGCGATTCGCGAGCGCCTCCGGGAACACCTGATCCTGCGCGTGTCGTGGGTGTTCGGCGCGCGCGGCCACAACTTCGTGCGCACGATGCTGCACCTGGGCGCCGAGCGCGAGGAGCTGCGGGTGGTCGCCGATCAGCACGGCTGCCCGACACATGCCGGCGCGATCGCCGACAGCCTGCTCCGGCTCACCGACCGCGTCCTCGTCGGCGCGGCGCTGCCCTGGGGTACCTACCACTACACTGGCACACCCGCGACCACCTGGCACGGCTTCGCCGAAGCGATCTTCGCCGAAGCCGTCGAGCTCGGGTTGCTGGTGCGCGCGCCGAAGGTGCTCCCGATCGAGACCAAAGACTACCCGACCCCCGCGCGCCGTCCGGCCAACTCGGTGCTGGCGCTCGAGCGCCTCGCCGCCCTCGGCCTCGCCCCGCGCCCCTGGCGCGACGGCTTGCGCGAAGTGCTGAGCGAATGGGCCGACGAGCGACTGTCCTGAACCGAGGCCGACGATGAGTCCCGATCGCATCGATGCCCATCGCATCGCGGTGCTGGTCCCCTGCTACAACGAAGCGGTCGCGATCGGCACCGTCGTGCGCGACTTCCGCGCCGCGCTGCCCGGTGCGACGGTGTACGTCTACGACAATAACTCGAGCGACCGCACCGTCGAGCTCGCCCTTGCCGCCGGCGCCGTGGTGCGCTCGGTCGCGCAGCAGGGCAAGGGCAACGTCGTGCGGCGGATGTTCGCCGACGTCGACGCCGAGGTGTACGTGCTGGTCGACGGCGACGACACCTACGCTGCCGCCAGCGCCCCGGCGCTGATCGACCGCCTGCTGTCCGATGAGCTCGACATGGTGGTCGCCGCCCGCGTCAGCGAAGAGCGGGCCGCGTACCGGCGCGGCCACCGCTTCGGCAACCGCGTGCTCACCGGCTGTGTGGCGCGGATCTTCGGCGATGCCTTCAGCGACATCCTCTCCGGCTACCGCGCCTTTTCGCGCCGCTACGTCAAGTCGTTCCCGGCGCTGGCGCAGGGCTTCGAAACCGAGACCGAGCTCACCGTGCACGCGCTGCAACTGCGCATGCCGATCGCCGAGCTGCCGACGCCGTACAAGTCGCGCCCCGAAGGCTCGGTCAGCAAGCTCAACACCTGGCGCGACGGCTGGCGCATCCTGCTGACCATCGTCAAGCTGGCCAAGACCGAGCTGCCGCTGCGCTTCTTCGGCACGATCAGCGCGGTGCTGGCGCTGCTTGCCGTGCTGCTGGCGCTGCCGCTGATCCGCACTTGGATGGAAACCGGGCTGGTGCCGCGCTTCCCGACCGCGATCCTGTCGACCGGGCTGATGATCCTCGCCAGCCTCAGCCTCGCCTGCGGCCTGATCCTCGACACCGTCACGCGCGGGCGCGAAGAGATGAAACGCCTCGCCTACCTGGCGATCCCGGCGAGCCGGAGGCCCGCGCCGTGACGAAGCACTTCGGCGAATTCCTGCGCTTCGGCGCGGTCGGCACGATCGGCTTCCTGATCGACGCCGGCGTGCTGCAGGCGCTGTTGTCGCTCGGCGCCGGGTATTACGGCGGCCGCGCCGTCTCGTTCATCGTCGCCGCCACCGGCACCTGGGCGCTGAATCGCCGCTACACCTTCCGCGGCCAGGCCAGCGGCCGCAGCCGGCTGGCCGAGTGGCTGCACTGGATGACGCTGATGCTCGCCGGCGGCGCGGTCAACTACGCCGTCTACGCCGCGCTGGTCGCAACCAGCGGCACGGTGCGCGCGTACCCGACGCTCGGCGTCGCCGCCGGCTCGCTCGCCGGCATGCTGGTCAACTACGCCAGCGCCAAGTGGCTGGTGTTCCGCGGCGCGCGGCGCATCCTGCAATGCTGACGCGCCGGCGACGCCGCACCGCACGGCTGCGCTCGAGCCCGGCAGGCGCTCGGCGTGCTCGCGCGTGCCCGCCGGCCGGGCGTGCCTCTTTTCTCGAAACCCGGACAGGAGCGCAACGCGAATGAGCTACCAGCCCCGCAACGTGCTGGTCACCGGCGGTGCCGGTTTCATCGGCGCCAACTACGTGCGCTGGCTGCTCGGCGCCGACAGTTCGGTGCGCATCGTCAACCTCGACGCGCTGACCTACGCCGGCAGCCTGGATAATCTCCGCGATCTGCCCGTGCCGGACCGTCACGTCTTCGTCCACGGCGATATCTGCGACCGCGCGCTGGTCGACCGACTGTTGCGCAGCCACGCGATCGACACCGTCGTCCACTTCGCCGCCGAGAGCCACGTCGACCGCTCGATCAGCGGCCCCGGCGAGTTCGTCCGCACCAACGTCGTCGGCACGTATACCCTGCTCGAGGCGTGTCGCTCTTTCTGGGTGAGCAGGAATGGGGAATGGGGAATGGGGGAGGACGACTCACCCATTACTCATCCCCCATCCCCCATCACCCATGGAGTACGTTTCCACCACATCTCCACCGACGAGGTCTACGGCACGCTGGGCAAAGACGACCCGGCCTTCACCGAGGCCACGCCGTACGCGCCCAACTCGCCGTACTCGGCCAGCAAGGCCGGTTCCGACCACTTGGTGCGGGCCTACTTCCACACCTACGGCCTGCCGGTCACGACCACCAACTGCTCGAACAACTACGGCCCCTGGCAGCACGGCGAGAAGTTCATCCCGACCGTGGTCCGCAGCTGTCTGCAGCAGCAGCCGATCCCGGTGTACGGCGACGGCTCCAACATCCGCGACTGGCTGTACGTCGAGGACCACTGCCGCGGCATCGACGCGGTGATCCGCCGCGGCCGCCTCGGCGAGACCTACAACATCGGCGGCTGCAACGAGTGGCGCAACCTCGACATCGTGCGGCTGATCTGCCGCCTGATGGACGAGCGTCGCCCCCAAAACGCACCGCACGAGCGGCTGATCAGCTTCGTCACCGACCGCCCGGGGCACGACTGGCGCTACGCGATCGATGCCCGCCGGATGCGCGACGAGCTCGACTGGCGGCCTGCCGAGAGCTTCGAGAGCGGCATCGTCAAGACGCTGGACTGGCATCTCGTGCACGCCGCTTCGGCGTAAAGCATCGATGCCTTCCGCCGGATCGCGGAAGCGCTCGCTGCTCTCAACCGGCGGGCGCTTGTGGTAAGCTCGCGCGTCGTTTCGAAAATTTTTGTTTCTGGACAGGGAAACGGGATGTTCGTCAACCAATCCGCGATCACCGACCGCAAGATCCGCTTCGCCCTGGTGGGCTGCGGGCGCATCTCCAAGAACCACGTCGAGGCGCTGGACACGCACCATGAGCGCGCCGAGCTGGTGGCGGTGTGCGACACCGATCCGCAGGCACTGGCGGCGGCGGTGGAGCGCACCGGCGCCCGGGGCTACGCCAGCCTGGAGGCACTGCTGGCGGGGTCGGACGCCGACGTCGTGGTGCTGGCGACGCCCTCGGGGCTGCACCCGAGCCAGGCGATCGAGGTGGCGCGGGCCGGGCGCCACGTGATGACCGAAAAGCCGATGGCGACGCGCTGGGCCGACGGCAAGCGCATGGTCAATGCCTGTGACGACGCCGGCGTGCACCTGTTCGTGGTCAAGCAGAACCGCCGTAACGCCACGCTGCAGCTGCTCAAGCGCGCCGTCGAGCAGAAGCGCTTCGGCCGCATCTACATGGTCAACCTGAACGTGTTCTGGAGCCGCCCGCAGAGCTACTACGACAGCGCCCGGTGGCGCGGCACCTGGGAGTTCGACGGCGGGGCGTTCATGAACCAGGCCAGCCACTACGTCGACCTGCTCGACTGGCTGATCGGGCCGGTGGAGAGCGTGCAGGCCTACACCGCCACGCTCGAGCGCGACATCCAGGTCGAGGACACCGGCGTGATCGGCATCAAGTGGCGCTCGGGGGCGCTGGGTTCGATGAACGTCACCATGCTCACCTACCCGAAGAACCTCGAGGGCTCGATCACCATCATCGGCGAGAAGGGCACGGTGCGCGTCGGCGGGGTGGCGGTCAACGAGATCCAGCACTGGGAGTTCGCCGAGCCGAGCCCGGACGATGCGCAGGTGCAGCAGGCCAGCTATACGACCACCTCGGTGTACGGCTTCGGCCACCCGCTGTACTACGACAACGTGATCCAGGTGCTGCGCGGCGAGGCCGAGCCCGAGACCGACGGGCGCGAGGGTTTGAACTCGCTCGAGCTGCTGGTGGCGGCCTACACCTCGGCGCGCGACGGCCGTCGCGTGTCGCTGCCGCTGGACCTGTGAGCATGAGCGCGGCCTTCATCCACGCCACGGCGATCGTCGATGCCGGCGCCACGCTCGGTGCCGGCACGCGCATCTGGCACTGGGTGCACGTCAGCGCCGGCGCCAGGATCGGCGCCGGCTGCTCGCTCGGCCAGAACGTGTTCATCGGCAACCGGGTGGTGATCGGCGACCGGGTCAAGATCCAGAACAACGTCTCCGTCTACGACAACGTCACGCTCGAAGACGAGGTGTTCTGCGGCCCGTCGATGGTGTTCACCAACGTCTACAACCCGCGGTCGGCGGTCGAGCGCAAGCACGAGTACCGCGACACCCTCGTGCGCCGCGGCGCAACCCTCGGCGCCAACTGCACCGTCGTCTGCGGCGTCACCCTCGGCCGCTACGCCTTCATCGGCGCCGGCGCCGTGGTCAAGGGCGACGTGCCCGACTTCGCGCTGATGGTCGGCGTGCCGGCGCGCCAAATCGGCTGGATCAGCCGTCACGGCGAGCGCCTGGCACTGCCGCTCGAAGGCGAGGCCGAGGCGCGCTGTCCGCACAGCGGCGAGCGCTACCGCCTCGCGAACGGCGTCTGCACCCTGATCGAAGCCTGAGCCCCGGGCCCCATCGCCCTGCCTCCTCAAGTCACGGAACGAACAGCATGGAATTCATCGACCTCAAGGCGCAGTACCGCCGCCTCCAGCCCGCCGTCGAGGCGCGCATCCAGGCGGTGCTCGCGCACGGCCAGTACATCCAGGGTCCCGAGGTGGGCGAGCTCGAAGCGAAGCTCGCCGCCTACGTCGGCACCAAGCACTGCATCGGCGCCTCGAGCGGCACCGACACGCTGCTGATCGCGCTGCTGGCGCTCGATATCGGCCCCGGCGACGAAGTGATCACCAGCCCGTTCACCTTCATCGCCACCGCCGAGATGATCGCGCTGGCCGGCGCCACGCCGGTGTTCGTCGACATCGACCCGCACAGCTACAACCTCGACCCGAACCGGGTCGAGGCGGCGATCACGGCCAAGACCCGCGCCATCATGCCGGTGAGCCTGTACGGTCAGTGCGCCGACTTCGATGCGATCAATGCCATCGCCGAGCGCCATGGTCTGCCAGTGGTCGAGGACGGCGCGCAGAGCTTCGGTGCGAGCTACCAGGGGCGCAAGTCGTGCGCGCTCAGCACCATCGGCTCGACCAGCTTCTTCCCGTCCAAGCCGCTCGGTTGCTACGGTGACGGCGGGGCGCTGTTCACCGACGACGATCGGCTGGCCCAGCGCATGCGCGAGCTGCGCGTGCACGGCCAGGACCGCCGCTACCACCACCCGCGCATCGGCGTCAACGGTCGCCTCGACACGCTGCAGGCGGCGGTGCTGCTGGCCAAGCTCGAGGTGTTCGACGACGAGGTCGCCGCGCGCGCGCGCCTCGGTGCCCGTTACAGCGAGCGGCTGCAAGCGCACGTGCGCACGCCGCGGCTGGCCGAGGGCTGCACCAGCGTCTACGCCCAGTACACCATCGAGGTCGAGCAGCGCGCGGCGGTGCAGGCGGCGCTCGCGGAGGCCGGCATCCCGACGGCGGTGCACTACCCGCTGCCGCTGCACCTGCAGCCGGCGTTCGCGGCCCTGGGCGGCAAGGCGGGCGACTTCCCGGTGGCCGAGCGCGCCGCGACGCGGGTGCTGAGCCTGCCGATGCATCCGTATCTGGGGGAGGACGATCTGGCACGTGTCGTCGCCGCAGTTTCTGCCGTATTGGCAGCTTGATCCAATTCACGGGCACGCTCGTGCACCCCTACCTCACCGTTGCTTATTGCTTAGGGAGCGCAGCTAGTCTGGCCGGGAATTAGATCCGCAGACCGCTATCTATGGCTATTCATACCTTGTTCCAGCCTTGGCGTCTGCTTCGCGGGCATACGGGGCTGCTGCTATCGCTGATCCGGCAGGGAATCCGCACGCGCCAAGCCGGAAGTGTGCTCGGACTGCTGTGGCTTTTGGGCTACCCCCTGCTTTTCCTGAGCATGTATTCGCTGGTGTTCGTTCATGTATTGAATGTGCGGGTACCCGGTCTGGCAAGCGGCGATTACGTGTTGGTGATCTTTTCGGGACTGGTGCCCTTCCTCGCCTTCTCCGAAGGCTTGAGCGTGGGCGTACAGGGGGTGGTGGCCAACAGCGGGCTGATCCGCAACACCCTAGTGCCGATCGAATTGCTGCCGCTCAGGGATGCCGTGGTCGGGCACGTGAATATGGGAATCGGAATGCTGCTGGTCTGGCTGACTGCTCTGTACAACGGGCACTTATCCTGGAGCCAGCTCGCCATCCCGCTACTCTATCTGATCCAGATCGTCATGGTCACGGGTCTGGTGTGGCTGCTGGCTACACTGAATGTCTTCTTCCGCGATATCGGTCAGCTGACACCACTCATCGTGTTGTTTCTGATGTTGATTTCGCCGATCGCTTACACGGCAGACATGGTGCCACCGAATATGGCTTCGCTGCTGAGCCTGAATCCCCTCGCGGGATTGATGGCGCTTTACCGCGCTTGCCTGATGGGAGGGGATGTCCCGTGGCTCGAGCTGTTACGTATGGCACTGTTCGCCGTGGTGATCTTCCAACTCGGCTACTGGGTCTTGTCTCGTCTCAAACCGCTGTTTTCCGACTATGTCTGAGTTCGTGATCGAAGCCAAGGGACTGGCGAAAGCCTATCGTCGTTTTCGCTCGCCTGGTTGGCGTGCCTTGGATGCGCTTGGGCTGCCGGTCTCCCGCAATCGCTACGACGTTCTTTGGGCCCTGCGCGGCGTCGACTTCACTGTTGCGAAGGGGGAACGAATCGGGCTGATAGGCCGAAACGGCGCCGGCAAGAGCACGCTTTTGCGCATGATCGCAGGTCAGGCCGCACCCAGTGAAGGTGTTCTGCAGGTACGTGGCAACGTCCAGGCGCTGATGGAACTGGGGACCGGTTTCCACCCGGATTTTAGCGGTATCGACAATGCTCGCACTGCGCTCAGTTTGCAGGGCATGCCAACTCAAGAGATCCCTGCGTGCATCGAGGAGATCATCGACTTTACCGAGCTCGACGACTTCATCCATCGCCCTGTTCGTGAGTACTCGGCAGGGATGTATGCGCGGCTTGCCTTCGCAGTGGCTACGAGCATTTCGCCCGAAGTGCTCATCATCGACGAAATCCTCGGAGCCGGTGATGCCTATTTCATGGGCAAGTCGATCCAGCGCATGCGCCAGTTGACTGACAACGGTGCCACTGTGCTGTTCGTATCGCATGACATGAGTTCGGTGCAGCTTCTGTGCGATCGCGCCCTGTGGATCGATGGTGGCCACGTCTTGATGGACGGCGATCCGTTGGCGGTGGGCAAGGCCTATCTCGCGCGTGTGCGCGAAGAGGACGAACTGCGCCTGCGTGCTCGGGCGATGAGTCTGACCAAGGGGCAAGCGCGTGCCTTGCAGGGGCTGGGCGAGGCTGGGGGGCTATTCCGTTTGGTGAGTGCCCAGGATGGGGCGCCGGCCAAACCATGCTGGTTGGCAGGGCTGCGACTCCAGCAGGCAGGCGAGGTGGTGCTCGATCTGACACCCGCTGGTATCAAGTCCACCAACGCCTCGGCGGAGTTGCTAATCGATCCACTGCACATGAATTGGCGTTCGCCCCAGAACCAGGCCGGCTGCCGCGCTTGGCCATTCGGTGACTTCGGTGGCAGCTATGGCCATGCGCCTTGGCAAATGAGCTGGAGTCCCAGCAACGCCGAATTGTCGCTCGAACTCGATTACTGCTCCAGTCCGAGCACGGATGTGCTCGTACAGCGCTACGAGGATGGCGAGTACCGAACGCTCGCGACGCTTCCAGCCGGAGAGGAGGGCTGGAAAACGGTGCATATCGTCCTGTCGGCCCGATGCGGCGTGCAGCCGGAGGGGACATCCTCGGAGGAAGCCGCCGAGCCTCTGCAAGCGTTGAGTCCTGACGAGCGCTACGGGAGCGGTGAGGTGAAGATTACCGGTTTCGCCTTTATCGACGTCGACGGGCGGCGCCGGCATACCTTGGTGAGCGGCGACGCGGTGCAGGCGGTTCTGGAGTTCGATGCCGGTACCGAAGTATTCGAGCCCGTAGCCGTGGTGGCCATCTATCGCCCGGATGGCACGTGCGCGACTCAGCTGATTTCGAGCCGCGACGGGATCAGGTTTGGCAGTGTCCAGGGCCGGGGCCGGATCTCCGTCGATGTTGAGCGTTTGCATCTCGGTCCTGGCGACTACATCGCGTCGGTTGCCCTGTTCAGGGAACTCAATCTCGCCGTTGGGCACGAGCCGCCCGCCTACGATCTGCACGACCGTTGCTATCCGTTGAAGATTCTGCCCCCGGCTGGAATCGCGGTTTCGATAGGTTTCGTCAACCAGCCCGCATGCTGGGCTATCCGCTACCAAGCTTGACGGCGTCAGTCGTTGCAAGCGGTTGGGCGCCGATCCAGTTGCCGAGGTGACACAGGGCTATGACGGGTGTGACCTCTATATGATTCAAGCAACGGCCACGGGGAGACCGAATTGATCGAGTTTGTCCCAGAATTGCCGCC
>JBDHRG010000229.1:0-5682 GCA_039807445.1 Candidatus Competibacteraceae bacterium | reverse complement strand
GACAGCAGGCCGACGCCGAGTCCGCCCGAGATCAGCGGCAGCACGTACAGCGCGAGCCGGTACTCCGAGGCGAACACCACGTCGTCGACCAGGCTGGCGGTCGCCGTGGCCAGCGTGTGCAACGCCTGCAGCAGCACCACGTCGCAGCCGGCGAGCACGATCAGCACCAGTGCGCACAGCCCGACCGCGAGCCGCGAGATCCGCCGCCGGATCAAGAGCGTCAGGTAGATCGTCACCGGTGCGACCAGGCCGGACAGCAGCAGGGCCCAGAACACGGGGCTGGCGAGCAGATCGCCGATCGACATGCGCGTCTCTCCTCCTCAGGCGGCGCCGGGCCGCGAAAGCTGCTATTCGGTTATCGGCCGACACCAGCGGCACCGGCACGGGGAGGAGCACTGATGCCGACCTTCGAGGACTGCCTGCACGCCTGCGGGCTCGAAACCGGGGCGCCGGCATGAGGCCTTGTCCACTGCGCGGCGTCGCGCTGCTGCTCGCCGGGATCACCGCGACCGCGATCGCTGCGGACCGCACCGACGAAGCCGAGGGCTACGCGCTGACGCTGGCCTGGGCACCGCAGCGCTGCGCCGAGACCGGCGACCGGCTCGACAACCGCACGCTGTGCGCCGGCGAGCGGCGCTACGGCTTCATCGTGCTGACGCTGGCGCCGCAACGCACAGCGGGACGGGAACCGCCGGCCGAGTGCCGCACGGTGCCGCCGCTGAGCCCCGAGCTGGTCGACCGCTACCTGCCGATGACGCCGAGCGAAACGCTGCTGCAGCAGGCCTGGCGCCGCCACGGCGCCTGCGTCGGGCTCGAGCCCGAAGCCTGGCTGAACCTCGCCGAGAGCCTGTACGTCGACCTCAGCATCCCCGAAGCCTGGCGCGAGCCCGCCGCCGAGACGCGCACCACCGACACCGCCGCGCTGGTCGGCGAATTCGTCGCCGCCAACCCGGGGCTGCCGGCCGAGGCGGTGCGGCGCGCCTGCCGCTACCAGAGCGGCTACCGCAAGGCCGCCCCCGGCGAGCCGCGCGTGCGGCGCTGGCTCGAAGAGGTGCGCATCTGCTACGGCCACGACGGCAAGCCGCGCGCCTGCGCCAGCGGCGGCCCCGCCGCCCCCGGCGGCTGCGGCCGTGGCCCGGTGTCGGTGCGCGGCACCGGACCGTGAGCGGCGCGTGTCATACGGATCACGATAAGCTTGGTGCGTATTACGGCGGGGCGAGGGGGCTATCGCTGCGCTCATTCTCGACGTACCTCCGTGTACGTCTCCGAGGTACGGCGCCGCTCCGCGCTATCCTGCGCCCGCGGCGCGCGTAATCCGCTCCACGATAGCCCCCGGATCGCCGCAAGCGGACGTTTGTTGTCGAAATTGGTGGTCAGCCGCGGATCAACGTGCCGATGCCTTCGTCGGTGAACAGCTCGACCAGCACCGAGTGCGGCACGCGGCCGTCGAGGATCAGCGAAGTCCTGACGCCGCCGCGCACCGCGTCGAGCGCGCAGCGCACCTTGGGCAGCATGCCGCCGTAGATGGTGCCGTCGTTGATCAGCGCATCGACTTCGCGCGCGCTGAGCCCGGTGAGCAGCTTGCCCTGCTTGTCGAGGATGCCGCTGATGTTGGTCAGCAGCATGAACTTCTCGGCCTTCAGCGCTTCGGCCACCTTGCCGGCGACGGTGTCGGCGTTGATGTTGTAGGCGCGCCCATCCGGGCCGACCCCGGTCGGGGCGATCACCGGGATGAAGTCGCCCTTGACCAGCATCTCGATCACCCCGGTGTCGATCGACGCGACTTCGCCGACGTGGCCGAGGTCGATGATCTCGGGCGCATCCATCTCCGGCGTCTTGCGGCTGTACTCGAGCTTGCGCGCGCGGATCAGCTCGGCGTCCTTGCCGGTCAGGCCGACGGCCTTGCCGCCGTGCTTGTTGATCAGGCTGACGATCTGCTTGTTGACCAGGCCGCCGAGCACCATCTCGACCACGTCCATGGTCTCGGCGTCGGTCACGCGCAGCCCGTCGACGAAGCGGCTCTCCTTGCCGAGCGCCTTCAGCAGCGTGCCGATCTGCGGCCCGCCGCCGTGCACCACCACCGGGTTGATGCCGACGGTCTTCATCAGCACCACGTCACGGGCGAAGCTCGACTGGACCTCCTCGGTCTCCATCGCGTTGCCGCCGAACTTGATGACGATGGTCTTGTCGGCATAGCGCTGGATGTACGGCAGGGCTTCGGTGAGGACGTGGGCGACGTTGATCGCCGACTCGGGCGTCAGGGCCATGGGGTCTCCTATCGGTCGGGCAGGTTCAGGCCGGGATCGAGCGCACGCAGCGCCGCGCACACGCGCCGCCGGACGGCCGCCAGTTTACTCGCATCGTCGGCCTCGAAGCGCAGCACCAGGCAGGCTTCGGTATTCGAGGCGCGCACCAGCCCCCAGCCCTCGGCGTACTCGACCCGCAGCCCGTCGACGGTGACGACGCGCCCGGCGCCGAAGGCCGCCGGATCGAGCCGCGCGACCAGCGCGTGCGGCTCGGCGCACGCCACGCGCAGCTCGGGCGTAGCAAGCCCGGTGGGGTAGGCGGCGAACCAGCGGCTCGCCGACCCGCCCGCCGCCGCCAGCCGCCGCACCAGGCGCAGCGCGGCGTACAGCGCGTCGTCGATGCCGAACCAGTCGACGAAGCACAGGTGGCCGCTGAACTCGCCGGCGAAGGGCGCACCGAGCTCACGCCGGCGCGCCTTGATCGGGCTGTGGCCGGTGCGCCAGAGCTCGGGCCGTCCGCCCCGGGCTTCGACCAGCCGCGCAAGCCGCGCGCTGCACTTGACGTCGAACACGATCGCCGCCCCCGGGTCGGCGGTGAGCACCTCGTCGGCGAACGCCATCATCAGCCGGTCGGGCCAGACGATCTCGCCGGTCTCGGTGACCACGCCGAGGCGGTCGCCGTCGCCGTCGAAGGCCAGCCCGAGCGCGGCGCCGGTCTCGAGCACCTTCGCCTGCAGCGCGCGCAGGTTGGCCGGCACCAGCGGATCGGGGTGGTGGTTCGGGAAGCGGCCGTCGACCTCGCAGTACAGCTCGATCACCTCGCAGCCGAGCCGGCGCAGCGCGGCCGGTGCGGTCAAGCCGGCGACACCGTTGCCGGCGTCGACGACGACCTTCAGCGGAACCTCCAGCGGCGGCAGCGCCGCAGCGAGCCGCGCGAAGTAGTCGGGCAGCACCGCGAGCGGGCGCTCGCGGCCACGGCCGGCGGCGAAGTCGCGCGTCTCGATCCGCCGCCACAGCGCCTGCACCGCCTCGCCGAAGATCGCTTCGCCGCCGAGCAGCACCTTGAAGCCGTTGTCGGCCGGCGGGTTGTGCGAGCCGGTCACCATCACGCCGGCGCCGCTGCCGGCGCTCAGCGCCGCGACGTACAGCGCCGGCGTGGTCACGAGGCCGGCGTCGTAGACGTCGACGCCCGCCGCCATCAGCCCTTCGCGCAGCGCCAGCGCCAGGCTCGGGCTCGAGCGGCGGCCGTCGTGACCGACGACGAGCAGCCCTTCGCCGCGCGCCAGCGCCTCGCTGCCGACCGCCTGGCCGAGCGCGTAGGCGAAGCCCGCGTTCAGCTCGGTGCCGGCCTTGCCGCGGATGTCGTATTCACGGAACAGGTGCTGCAAGGGGGCCCTCCGAGAACGTGCGCTGGCTTTCGTTCGAGTAATGAGTAAACAGCGATGAGGAATGGGGCAATCCCATGCCCTTCCTCATTCCCCATTCCCCATTCCCCGCCTATCCGCTCAGTGCCGCCCGGAGTGACCGAAGCCGCCTTCGCCGCGGCGGCTGGCGGCGAAGGCGTCGACCAGTTCGAAGCGCGCGCGCACCACCGGCACGATCACCATCTGCGCGATGCGCTCGCCGACCTCGACCGTGAAGGTATCGGTGCCGCGGTTCCAGACCGAGACCATCAGCGTGCCCTGGTAGTCGGAATCGATCAGCCCGACCAGGTTGCCGAGCACGATGCCGTGCTTGTGGCCGAGCCCCGAGCGCGGCAGCAGCACCGCGGCCAGCCCAGGGTCTTTCAGGTGCAGCGCGATGCCGGTCGGGATCAGCTGCGTTTCGCCGGGCTCCAGCGTCAGCGGCGCCTCGAGCGCGGCGCGCAGGTCGAGCCCGGCCGAACCGTCGGTGGCGTACGCGGGCAGCGGGATGGTGTCGCCGAGGCGCGGGTCGAGGATCTTCAGTTCGATGGTGTGCATGGACTGTCAGGAGGGACGGCCGGCGTTGAAGCGCTCGGCGATCAGCTCGACCAGCGCCGCGGCGAGCGCGCGCTTGTCGGCCTGCGGCAGCGCGCGCGCACCGCCTTCCCACAGCACGTGCAGCGCGTTGACGTCGGCTTCGAACCCCAGCCCCTCACCGACCTGGTTGGCGCAGATCAGGTCGAGCCGCTTGCGCCGGCGCTTGTCTTCGGCGTAGGCGAGCACGTCGTGCGTCTCGGCGGCGAAGCCGACGCAGAACGGCCGCTGCTCGGTCAGCGCCGACACCTCGGCGAGGATGTCGGGGTTGCGCTCGAGCTCGAGCGTCAGGCGCTCGGCCGACTTCTTGATCTTTTGCTCGGCGGGCGCAGCAGCACGGTAATCGGCGACCGCGGCGGTGGCGACGAAGATGTCGGCATCGCGCGCACGCGCCATCACCGCGGCGTGCATCTCGGCGGCCGACTCGACGTCGACGCGCGCGACACCGGCCGGTGTTGCCAGGCTCACCGGGCCGGCGACCAGCGTGACCTCGGCCCCGGCGGCGGCGGCGGCTTCGGCGACCGCGAAGCCCTGCTTGCCGGTCGAGCGGTTGCTGACGAAGCGCACCGGGTCGATCGGCTCGCGCGTCGGCCCGGCGGTGATCAGCACGCGCAGCCCCGCGAGCGCGCCGTCGGCGAAGAAGGCTTCGGCGTGCTCGCGCAGCTCGAGCGGCTCGAGCATGCGCCCCGCGCCGACCTCGCCGCAGGCTTGCTCGCCGGCGGCCGGACCCCAGATACGGACGCCGCGCGTGCGCAGGGTCTCGAGGTTGGCCTGCGTCGCCGCGTTGGCCCACATCAGCCGGTTCATCGCCGGGGCGACCGCGATCGGGGTGTCGGTCGCCAGGCACAGCGTGCTGAGCAGGTCGTCGGCGAAGCCGTGCGCCAGGCGCGCGATGAAGTCGGCCGAGGCCGGCGCGACCAGGATCAGCTCGGGCCAGCGCGCCAGCTCGATGTGGCTCATGCCGGCTTCGGCGGCGGGGTCGAGCAGCGTGGTGCGCACCGCCCGCCCCGACACCGCCTGCAGCGTCAGCGGCGTGACGAACTCGGTCGCAGCGCGGGTCATCGCGACCTGCACCTCGGCGCCGCGCTCGCGCAGCCGGCGCGCCAGGTCCGCGCTCTTGTAGGCGGCGATGCCGCCGGTGATGCCCAGCAGAATGCGACGTCCGGCGAGTCCCACGCGCGCCCCTCCCCTGCGAAACGAGGCGCGAGCTTATACGGATTTCAGGAATTTTGCGCGCGTCGAGCGGCGCGAGGGGGATGTTGCGGAGCGGATTACGCGCGCCGCGGGCGCAGGGAAAGCGCGGAGCGGCGCCGTACCTCGGAGGCATACACGGAGGTATGCCGAGAATGAGCGCAGCAACATCCCCCTCGCGCCGCCGTACCGGAGCTAGCCGACCAGCGGGAGCTCGCCGGAGGCCGTATTAGCCCAAAGCGACTAGG